>JAZSBA010000090.1:0-2228 GCA_045602125.1 Christensenellaceae bacterium
AAAAATAAGCGGGCTTAATAGCCTGTATCAAACCCGCTTTCTCCTTTTTATTACGCTTTATAAAGTGAAACGTCTAATACTTGAATTTCGATTGCTTCGCCTTCGGTTGCATACTTATTTAAGAAAAGCATTACGCTACCGTAGGTGCTAGCCAAACCTTCATTTGTTACGTTTGCGGTTAATTCTCCAACGCCGTTTTCATCAAAAATAATATCATCACCGTAAACAGTACCTGCACCGCCATCCATTTGATAACGGATTTTTTCAAGATTTCCGCTTAAACGTTTAACTTTTACGTGTAATTTTTCAGCGTTTACGCTTGCTACGTTAAAGTTGAATAAATAGGTACTCCACGTATCGCTTGATGCGCCTTGGAAAGCAATTTTAACGCTACCGTCTTGCATTGCGGTTGCGGTGTAGAAATTAGCGGTTGTATTCCAATAGTTATTTTCGTGGCCGGTAATTTGACGGAAACTTTCAACTTCGGGTTCTTCAACTTCGCCACCGGGGATAGTGAAAGAAAATTCAGTCCAATCAGAAACGCCTACGCTGTTTTTACTTCTAATTTTTGCATTGTGAGTACCTGCGGTAAAAGCATTTTCTTCAGTAGGTCTGTATGCTCTTTGCATAACGGGGGCATCACCTGCATGACGAGTTCTTGCCGAAACATCGGTAAGCATTACACCGTCAACTTCGATTTCATATTCAACTGCAGATAAAACTCTATCCCAGTAAACGATACCTTCTTCTACTCTGGGATTAGTGGGTGCAGAAGGTGCTTTCTTTTCGCCTTCGATAAGTTTAATTGACGTAAAGTTAATTTGAGTAAGTTCTTTAACTTCGTCGGTAGTTCCTGCTAAGGGGCAAGGATTGTTAAGTTCAAGATAAATAGCCTTCCAACTGCCTTCGTCGTTAAGATCAAGGTCGGTTACGTTTAAAGAATAGGTGTTTTTACCTTCGGCAACCGCTACTCTTTCGTAATGTTTAAATGATGCTTCACCGCCAAATTCAAACATAACGCAAGGAACTGAACCTTTTACTACTTCAAATTCAAGTTCTAATGCAGTGGGGTTTAACGCTGTGTCATACCATAAAATAAGACTGGTCCAAGCGTTTGACATTGCTAAACGATCGTAAGATACTGCAAATACGCTTTCGTTTGAGTTATCTACCGCATAGTTGATTTCGCCGTTATAGGGGTTATTTTCAACCTTAGTAAAGCCTGAAAATACGCTTTGGCTTAGGTGATAACCGGTTACTGATACCATACATTCTGCTTGTAAGTTACCGTCTTTAGTGGTTGCGGTTACAGTACAAGTACCGGGGTTAACACCAGTAACGTTACCGTTTGCATCAACGGTTGCAACTTGGGGATTACTACTTGCCCAATCCACTTCGCTTGCGCCCGAAACAACTAACTGTTTAGTTCTGTCGGCATCAAGTGCAATAGCGGTTTGATCCAAGGTAATCATGGTTGAACCTTGAGATTCGCTTGATGAATTCTCACTGCTTTGCGGGGTACATCCTGCAAAAACGCTTACGCCAAGTAACGCAACAACAAGACATAACGCCATAGTTTTAAAAAGTTTCTTCATTTTATTTTCTCCTTTTGCGGCCCTTACCGCTATATTTTTTATATTGATTATCTTTCACAAATTTTTGCAAACGAATTTTAATATTCACCAAACGGGAAAGTTTCAAATATTTGATCGTATAGGTTAGATGGAACATTAGTCATATATAAACGTTTCCATTCCTTAGTTATAGTTCTAAATTGACCTACGCAAACGTCTTTATTGTTGTTCCAATCTGCACTCCACGAAAGTCCTACCGCACGCCACCAGTCTGCGCCTATATTAGCAACGTATTTTGCATCGTCGATATCACTTTGCACTGCCGAATCCCAAACGCAAAGTCTTATATCCATTTCGGAAAAAATATAAAGGATATCGCCGTTTATTACGTTTCCATCCTTATCGGTCAGTCCTTTTTCGTAAAGACTTATTTGACTGCCGAAAGGATGATAATTATAACCCACGGTAGAATAATCAAGTTTTATTCTTGTGCGCTTTTCCGTGCCGTAGTTTATGTAATTTGATATAAATGAAGTATGTGCGTCATTTGAAAAGTTTTCGTCGTAAAACGAACCTGTGGGGTTGGCGTGTTCAAGTAAAACCCAACCAGAAGTTGCCGTATAAGCCCATAAGCGCGTATTTTGGAATTCCATA
>JAZSBA010000091.1:0-11326 GCA_045602125.1 Christensenellaceae bacterium
TGGCCTCCGACTTTTGAATTCCTTTCATTGAAAGAGAGATTCTGTTTTTCTTGATATCAATACCCTTAACTCTAACTTGAACGGGCTGACCCACTTTAACAACCGACTGCGGATTTTTAACGAACGAATCGGAAAGTTCGGAAATATGAACTAAGCCGTCTTGATGAACGCCAATATCAACGAACGCGCCAAAGTCGGTTACGTTTCTTACGACACCTGCTATTATCATGCCTTCTTTAAGATCTGAAAGCGACAAAATATCCGAACGAAGAACGGGCTTTGGTAAACTATCACGAACGTCTCTACCCGGTTTTATAAGTTCATCTGCAACGTCTAAAAGCGTATCCACGCCAAGACCGCAAGCGGTTGAAACTTTTTCAACGCCGTATTCTTTGATTTTTTCTTTAAGACCTGCAAGTTTGCCTTCCTTAACGTCAGTTTCGGTGTAACCGAATAAAGTTAAGAGTTTTAAAGCCCCGTCGTACGACTCTGGGTGAACTGCGGTGTTATCTAAAATATTCTTTCCGTCTGAAATTCTTAAAAAGCCCGCGCATTGAGTAAACGCCTTATCGCCGAGTTTTTTAACTTTTTTAAGTTGACTTCTAGTAGTAAACTTGCCGTTTTCTTCACGATAGTCAATAACGTTTTGAGCAATAGATTTGTTAAGACCTGCAACGTAAGATAAAAGCGACGCGCTTGCGGTATTTAAATCAACGCCAACGGTGTTTACGCAATCTTCAACAGTTCCCGCTAAAACTTCGTCAAGCCTTGCTTCTGGCATATCGTGTTGATATTGACCAACACCAATTGACTTTGGATCAATCTTTATAAGTTCAGCATGCGGATCTTGAAGCCTTCTAGCAATAGAAACGGCAGAACGCTCTGAAACGTCAAAATCAGGGAATTCTTTAGCCCCGAGTTCAGACGCAGAGTAAACTGACGCACCCGCTTCGCTAACTACGATATACGAAACTTTTGTATCACACTCTTTTATAAGGTCGGCAATAAAAATTTCCGATTCTTTTGACGCAGTTCCGTTACCGATCGCAATAACTTCAACTTTAAATTTAGATATAAACTTTTTAAGAGTTTCTTTAGCGTGCTCGATCTTATCTTTTCCGCCAAGCGTTGGATAAACCACCGTTTTACCTAAAACCTTACCCGTTTCATCAACTACTGCAATCTTACAACCAGTTCTTACACCGGGGTCAAAACCCATAACGACTTTACCTTTAAGCGGAGACTGCATAAGCAATGGTCTTAAATTATTTTCAAAGGTTTTAATAGCCTTTTCTTGAGCGTTTTCAGTTAAAATATTTCTAACTTCTCTTTCAATTGAGGGCTCTATAAGGCGTTTATAAGCATCTTCCGACGCATCTTCAATAAACTTTTTAAAACTGCCGTTTTCTTTTAAAATCGGTTTTTTAACTATGCTTAAAGCAATAGTTTCAGGGATTGCAAGCTTAACTTTTAACACACCTTCTTTCTCCGCTCTATTTATAGCGAGAACCCTGTGTGATTTAAGTTCAGTAAGAGATTCTGAAAACTCTTTATACATTTCGTATACGCCAGCCTTTTCCCCTTCTTCGTCAACTCCTTTAGAAAAAGACGAAGAAACAACGCCAAGTCTGCCGAACATCCTACGAAGCGATTTTCTAATGTCAGCATTATCTGAAATCTTTTCGGCAATTATATCAGACGCGCCTTGAAGAGCAGTTTCAACACTATCTACGCCAAGATCTTCGTTTATATATTCACTCGCTAATTCTTCTAACGTTTTTCCGTTATCTACTTGCTCGAAAATAACGTCTGCAAGCGGTAATAAACCTTTCGCAATAGCTTTAGTCGCTCTTGTTTCCTTTTTCTTTTTATACGGGCGATAAATATCTTCAACTTCAGTTAAAGTTTCCGCATTTTCAAGTGCAACTTGAATTTCTTCGGTAAACTTTCCCTGCTCGGTTATCGACTTTTCAACTTCGCACTTTCTAGTTTCAAGGTTGCGAAGATAATTAAGCCTATCAACCAAGTTTCTAAGCACTTGGTCGTCAATATGCCCTGTCATTTCCTTTCTATAACGAGCTATAAAAGGAATAGTGTTGCCTTCGTCAAGTAACGCTATAATATTTTCAGCGTGCTCTTTGGTTAAGGAAAATTCTTGTATTATTCTTTCGTTAATGTTCATTTAAGTCTCCGTTTAAGTATCAAATATGAATTAGTTTCAAGATTATATTTATTAAGCGTTTTACCGCTAATGAGATTTTCTAAATTATTGCAGTCAACTGTAAAGGAATAGTTTCCGGCATTAACTATTACGGTTATTTCAGTTTCATCATCCTTTCTAGTAAAGGCAAAAACACCGTCACTAGCAAATTTTAAAGCCGTTTTACCATTTTTAAATACATCGTATTTACTTCTTATTTTAGAAAGTGTCTTAACGAGATTTAATATCTCTTTATTACCACCGCTAAATTTCATACATTGACGGTTAAAGGGGTCTTTCGCTCCTTCAAAACCAAGTTCGTCTCCATAATAAACAGACGGAACGCCGTAGATAGTAAATAGGAATACAAATGCTAGTTTTAACCTTTTTACAGCAAGTTCTCTTTCTTCTTTAGTTAACGTTAACAAGGAAGCAGATAATCTGTCGCTTGGAACTTTAACGCCAGATAACGCCGTTAAAATACGCTCCGTGTCGTGCGTTCCTAAAATATTCATAAGTAAGTTTAAAGCGCACGGCGGATAATTGTTAAGTTGTTCTAAAACGACTTGTTTTAACCCTGCAGTTTTGCCAGTCGTTAAATACTTAATAAGCGCGTTTTTAAGCGGATAGTTCATAACGGAATCTAATTCTTCGCCTAAAAAATATTCGCAACGCCTAGAATACGCAATTTTATTGGTTGCATCTTCCCACACTTCGCCTATAATTACGCCGTCTGGATTATTCTTCTTAACTGCTTTTCTAATTTTTTTAACGAACGGCGACGGAAGTTCATCAACAACGTCAAGACGCGTGCCTGAAACACCGAAGTCGTAATATCTTTTGATAACCTCGTCGGTTATAAATTTTTCAAATTCTTTTGAGTTTTTGTTAATAGTTGGTAAAACGTTTATTCCCCACCAAGAAGTGTAAAGATTTGGGAATTTTTGGAAAGTGTACCATTTGTAATATTTAGATTTTTCCGATTGATAAGCGCCTAACTCTTTAAAATTACCGTATTTATTAAAGTAAACGCTATCGTCGCCGGTATGATTATAAACACCGTCGAAAATTATTCTAATTCCGTTTTCTTTTGCAGTATTTACTAAACTTAAAAACTGCTCTTCAGTCCCTAAAAGCTCGTCAAATGAAAGATAATCTGACGTATCGTAACGATGATTAGAATACGACTTTGAAACGGGGTTTAGATAAATTGCAGTAACCCCTAATTCCTTTAAGTAAGGAAGTTTTTCTTCTATCCCTTTAAAGTTACCACCGTAAAAATCGTTATTCAATATTTTACCGTTTTCATCAGGCAAAAAGTCAGGCATTTCTCCCCATTTTTTCATACGAGATTTTTTCGGTAATTTTACGTTTTTCGATCTATAAAATCTATCTGGGAATATTTGATAAATAACCCCGCCTTTAAGCCAATCGGGCGTAGAATAATTCTTTTTATAAACGGTAAGTTGATATTTTTGCAAAGAATCAATATCAGAATATGCAACCGCTTCTAAATACTCGTTTCTACCAAACAAAATGCCGTCGCAATCAAAATAATAGAAGTAAAGCCCTACTTCTAAATTTGAAACCGCAACTGAAAACGAACCGTCTACTCTTTCCATTGGGTAAACGACTTCTTTTCCCGTTTTATCACTAAATATTATAAGGTTACACTCTTCCCCTAAAGAATCAACCTTAAAGGAAAGAGTTTCGCCTTGTTTTATCGTTCCGCATCCACTACTTAAATAATTAGTTTCAAGCGGATTAAAAATTAATTTCATTTTACTTTACTACTTTTAAATTCCAAATATCGTTAGCGTATTCTCTAATAGCTCTATCAGCCGCAAAACGGCCTGCGCCAGAGATATTAATAAGCGCTTTTTTAGCCCAAAGTTCCTTGTTTTGATAATCTTTTTCAAGCCTTGCTCTTGCAGTTTGATAATCGTTGAAGTCCGCCATACACATATATGGGTTTGCCATTCTATTATTTGTGAGTAAGTAGTCCGCTATCATTGCAAAGCTTTCGCCGTTAAAACCGCGTTTTAACGCTTCGATTACCTTTTGAAGTTTTACGTTATTGTTATAAAACTCGGTTGCATTGTAACCAGAGTGCCATAAAGCGTTAACTTCTTCAGTCTTTAAACCGAAAATGTAGATATTGTCAAGACCTACCGTTTCACTCATTTCAACGTTAGCGCCGTCGAGCGTTCCAAGAGTTAACGCGCCGTTTATCATAAACTTCATATTACCCGTACCGCTTGCTTCTTTACCAGCAGTTGAAATTTGCTCTGAAACTTCAGCTGACGGCATTAATTTTTCAGCGAGTGTTACGTTGTAATCTTCAAGGTAAACGACTTTTAATTTTTCTCTAATTTTTGGATTAGGATTTTTGTTAATATCTTCTGCTAAATAGCAAATGAGTTTAATAATTTGCTTTGCAAAATAGTAACCGGGCGCTGCCTTTGCCGCAAAAATGAAAGTTTTTGGAAGCATAGGAAGATCGGGGTTTTCAATTAAATCGTTATATATAGATATAACGTTCATCGCATTAAGTAATTGACGCTTATATTCATGAAGACGTTTAGCGTGAACGTCAAACAACGTTTCGGGGTTAATTTCAATACCGCGCTTTTTATAAACGTAATCGGAAAATTGCTTTTTCTTAATAGCCTTAATTTCGTTAACACGCTTTAATACGCTCTTATCTTTAACAAACGCGCCGAGTTTTTCAAGTTCGCTACCGTCTTTAACGAAACCGTCGCCTATAAGTTCGGTAATTAAGGAAGAAAGTTCCTTGTTTGATTGGCAAAGCCATCTTCTATGAGCAATACCGTTAGTTACGTTAGTAAACTTTTCAGGATTTGCTTGATAGAATTCTTTAAATACGCTCTTTTTAATAATGTCGCTATGGAGCGCTGAAACGCCGTTAACTTTATGAGAACCAATAACCGAAAGATTAGCCATTCTAACTTGACCGTGGCTTAAAATTGACATTTTTTCAATTCTATCCCAATCCCCAGGGTACTTACTCCACATTTCGCCACAGAAACGTTCGTTAATTTCTCTAATAATAGTGTAAATTCTAGGAAGTCTTCTTTGAAGAAGATCTTCGTTCCACTTCTCTAACGCTTCAGGCATAACCGTATGGTTAGTGTACGCTATAGTATTGGTAACGATATGCCAAGCATCGTCCCAAGTAAAGTTATATTCGTCCATTAAAAGACGCATGAGTTCCGGAACGCAAAGCGCGGGGTGAGTATCGTTGATGTGAATTGCCGCTTTTTCGTGAACATTAGAAAGCGTTCCATATCTAGATAAATGATCGTGTAAGATATTTTGTAAAGATGCGGAAACTAAGAAATATTGTTGTTTAAGCCTTAAAGACTTTCCTTCAAAGTGATTATCCGAAGGATATAAAACTTTGCCGATAAGTTCGGCTTCGTTATTTTCCTTCAAACTCTCCATGTAGTTACCTTCGGAGAAAGAGTGCATATCAAACTTATCAACCGCTCTTGACGCCCATAAACGTAAGATAGATACCGCTTCGCTATCTTTACCAGATATCATCATATCGTAGGGAACGGCTTCAACTTCGGTGTATTCAACGAGTTGAGGTTTCATGCCGTTTTCAGTCCAGTTTTCTAAAACTCTACCGTCAAACTTAACTTTGAAAGTCTTATCTAAACGTTGTGTAAGCCAAACTTCGCCACCCGGAAGCCAAATATCCGGAAGTTCCATTTGCCATCCGTCAACGATTTTTTGCTTGAATAAACCGTACTCGTATCTAATTGAGAAGCCCATAGCGGGATAATCGCATGATGCAAGCCCGTCCATATAACAAGCGGCAAGACGGCCTAAACCACCGTTGCCAAGACCTGCGTCAGGCTCTAATTCGTAAAGATTTTCAAGCGAAAAACCTTTTGAAGATAAGATCTTATCAAAAGTTTCTTCCAAGCCTAAATTGTATATGCTATTTTTAAGCGTTCTTCCAAGCAAAAATTCCATGCAGAGATAATATACTCTTTTGCCTTTTGCCTCTTTAATTTTGTAATGATAGTTCTTGCGTTTTTCAAGTAGAATATCTCTAACCGACATTACCACCGCTTTGTATAATTGTTCTTCAGTCGCTTCCGATAAGGTAACGCCGAAATATCTTGAAAGTTTGCCGAGAAGCAAGGTCTCGGCTTCTTTCTGCGTCATAGTTTTTTTGCTCATAATTCTCCTGTTGTTGTAAAATTGTTTTATTAAATAAGTTTATCGTAAACTTTTATGTATTCTTTAGCTGATTTTCTCCACGAAAAGTCAGTTTTCATAGCCGTAACCATAAGTTTTGACCAAATAGTTTTATCGGCGTAAGTAAATATAGCGTCTTTCAAAACGTAAAGCATTTCGTGAGCATTATAAGTTTCAAATCTAAAACCGTTACCGCCCTTCCTATCTAAATTATAAGGCGCAATACTATCTGCTAAACCGCCCGTTTTTCTAACAACGGGAATAGTTCCGTATTTAGCGGCAATCATTTGAGAAAGACCGCACGGCTCAGATTTTGACGGCATTAAGAAAATATCCGCACCCGAATAAATCTTTGACGATAAGTCTTTATTATATGCAATAACCGCTCTACACTTAGTTGAATATTCGTCTTGAACTTTCTTAAAGAAATCTTCGTATTGCTTTTCGCCTTTACCAAGAATAATTAACTGAACGTTTTCACTTAAAACGTCGTCAACAACGCATTTTAAAAGGTCAACGCCCTTATGCCCAACGAGCCTCGTTATCATAGCGATAATAGGAACGTCTTTTTCAGGGAGCCCAAGCATTTTTTGAAGTTCTTTTTTACAAACTTTTTTACCCGATAAATCTTCACTATTATAGTTAGCGAATAATCTTTCGTCTTTTTCAGGGTTATAAACCGTTTGATCTATTCCGTTAAGTATTCCAACCATTTTATGAGATACGGAATTTACTATCGGCGAAAGCCCGTGTGAAAAATAATCGTACTTAATCTCTTCAGCGTAAGTTGGAGATACTGTGGACACAACGTCAGAGTGCACCATAGCGCCTTTGAGTAAATTTACGCAATTATCGTATTCTAAATCTTGATAATAATCGTCAGAAAGACCGAAAACGTCACCTAAAAGGAATCTATCGTACTTTCCTTGATATTCGATGTTGTGAATAGTGAACATCGTTTTGATTTTATCATAACCCGGCTCAAAACGGTATAAAGTTTTAAGATAAATTACAGATAATGCCGACTGCCAATCGTGAGCGTGAACAATATCTGGATAAAAATCAAGATATTTCATCAACGCAAGCGATGCTTTTGAGAAAAAGGCAAACCTTTCTCCGTCATCGTAAAAACCGTAAAGGCCGTCTCTTTTAAAGTAGTATTCGTTATCAAGGAAGTAAAACTTTACACCTTCGTGTTTGTATTCAAACAAACCGCAATATTGATTTCTCCACGAGAGTTCCACGTTGAAATTTCCAACGAAACGGATTTTATCTCTATAAAGTGAAGAGAAATCTTTATAAAGTGGGATTACCACCCTAACGTCGTACGATCTACTCTTTGCAAGCGCCTTGGGAAGCGAACCTATAACGTCCGCTAAACCACCGGTACCAGCAAAAGGATTTGCTTCAGAAGCTATATATAATACGCTTTTTTTCTTTTGGATTGCAACTTCTTTTTTAGTAATTTTAGCCATTATTTCTCCTTAAACTATTAAGTTCTTACCAATATAGAACGGATGAGTTTCGCAACCTGATAAATTGCGCCTATCCTTAACTACTACGTTTTTATCTGTAACGATAGCGTCAAGCGTTACGTTTTCACCAGTAATCGTTCCCTGCATAAGTATTGAATTTTTAACAACAGTTCCCCTGCCGATTTTTACTCCACGGAAAATAATAGAATTTTCAACCGTGCCTTCGATAATACAACCGTCTGCAATTAAAGAATTTTTAACGCATGCGTTTGCGCCGTAACGAGTGGGAGCGCTGTCTTTAACCTTTGTGTAAACGTCAACTTTTCTAAAAATTTCGTCCCTAACTTCTCTGTTTAAGAATTTTAACGATTCGCTGTAATAGCTTTGAAGGGAATTAAGAGCAACGTAATATCCCTTATGCTCGTGAGCGAAAATTCTAAGACTATTAACGTTTCTAGCTAAAACGTCTTTCCCAAAGTGGCTAAAACCGTGAGAGAAAGCGTCTTGGATTAACCTTTGAAGTAAAGTTCTTTTAAGTAAGCAAACGTTAGTGTATAAATTAATTTTACCTTGAACTCTTGGCGAGAAAGAAATCTCGTCAACTCTACCGCCTTTATCAAGTTCGACGATCATTTTATTTTGAACGTCTTTAACTTCAACAAAATCTTTTTTAACGTAAACTAAAGTTACGTCTGCATTTTTATCTATATGCTCTCTTAATATTTCATCAAAGTTTAAAGAACAAACGCTATCGCAGTCACTCATAACGACGTATTCTTCGTTAGAACGAGCAAGGAAATCACCCGCGCCTCGTAAAGCTTCTAAACGAGTGTTATATAACACGTTTTCTTTAAGACCGAACGGCGGTAAAATATGTAAACCCCCACGGCGACGCGCTAAATCCCAATCTTTACCAGAACCAACGTGATCCATTAAAGATTGATAATTACTCTTGGTTATAAGCCCCACTTTAGTAATTCCTGAATTTACAAAATTAGAAAGAGCAAAGTCTATAAGACGATATCTTCCACAGAACGGAATTGAACCCATCGTTCTATCATGAGTAAGTTCTGGAACGTTGTTGTCGTGAATATTAGAAAAAACTAAACCTAATGCGTTCATATCTACCTCCTCACACGTCCTTTTCTATCATTGCGCCGGCATCAACGATTTTGTTTTTACCAACGACGATTTCTCCGCCGATTACGGCAATCTTTCTATCATCCGTAACCGCGCCGACTTTTGCGCCTTCTTCAATTATAGCGTTTTCTGCAATAATTGAATTTATAACCGTAGCGCCTTTTTTAATTTTAACGCCACTAAATATAATACTATTTTGAACTACTGCACCTTCTTCAATTTCAACGTTATGAGAAAGTACTGAGTTTTCTACCGTTCCGTAAATTTCGCAACCAGAGATAACAGCGCTATTTACAACTCTTGCATTATCGCTTATATAATGCGGAGGCTCAATTGGGTTTCTCGAACGGATAACCCAAGATTTATCGTCTACTTGGAAGTTGGGAACGTCACCAAGTAAATCCATATTAGCATCGTATAAAGAAGAAATTGTTCCAACGTCTTTCCAGTATCCTGAAAACTCGTAAGACATCATCTTTTCTCCAAGTGATAACATCCTTGGTAAAACGTCGCCACCAAAGTCGTTTCTACTACCTTCTAACTTTTCGTCTTCTTCTAAATATTTATATAACTTTTCAGCCTTGAAAATATAAATACCCATTGACGCCAAATCAGATTTTGGTTGTTTAGGCTTTTCTTCGAATTGGTAAATTTCCCCGTCTTCTTTAACGTTGAGTATCCCAAATCTAGACGCTTCTTCCATAGGGACTTTAAACGCAGCAATAGTACAGTCAGCGTTAGTTTGAATATGCCTATCTAGCATCTTTGAGTAATCCATTTTATAGATATGGTCGCCTGAAAGTATTAAAACGTGTTCAGGATTATATCTCTTTATGAAATACATATTTTGATAAATTGCATTTGCCGTACCCTTGAACCACTCGGAACCTTCCTTTGCTTGGTAAGGCGACAAAATATGTACCCCACCGAAGTTTCTATCCAAGTCCCACGGTTGACCGTTACCGATATACTCGTTCAAGATAAGCGGTTGATATTGCGTTAATACGCCAACCGTATCAATTCCGGAGTTTACGCAGTTTGAAAGCGGAAAGTCTATAATTCTATATTTCCCACCAAATGAAACCGCCGGTTTTGCAATTTTGTTAGTCAATGCGTAAAGTCTACTACCTTGACCGCCCGCTAATAGCATTGCCATACACTTTTTCTTGTAAATCATAATTTCCCCCTAAGACAATTCCTTGTCTAAATTTTTTCAAGATATACAAACGAGAGTTTTGGTATATTAAGCGTTATACCAGTCTCTCTGTGTCTTGACTTCTTTGCAAGATAAACTTGCTTTTTATTTTTACCGCTACCGCCGTATCTAATCATATCGGAATTAAACGTTACTTTATATTTCCCTTCCGGAAGTTTTATAAAATAATCGTTATTGTCGCTTCCGCTCATATTGATAACGGCAATAAGTTCGTTTCCGCATCCGTCGTTTCTAATAAATGAATAAAGATTTTTGTCTTTAAGGTCGGCGTCTATCCACCTAAACCCGTCCCATTTATCGTCAACGGCGAAAAGCGCGGGAGATTTTTTGTAAAATTCATTGAGTTCTTTATAAAATAGCCAAAGTTTATAGTGAAGCGGATAATTAAGCAAGAAATATTCAAGCCCTTCTTTATAATCCCACTCTTTAAACTGACCGAACTCTTCGCCCATAAAGGTAAGTTTTTTACCGGGATGAGCCATCATATATCCCATAAACGCACGGTTTCCAGCAAACTTATCTTCGTAAAAACCGGGCATCCTATCCAGTACGGATTTTTTGCCGTGAACTACTTCGTCGTGCGAAATTGGTAAAATATAATTTTCGCTAAACGCGTACGTCAAAGAGAAAGTAAGCTTATTGTGATGATAGCTCCTAAATAAAGGATCGGTTGACATATACGATAAAGTGTCGTTCATCCAACCCATATTCCACTTAAAGTTAAACCCAAGCCCACCTTCGTGAACGGGGCCCGTTACTTTTATATTTGCAGTCGATTCTTCCGCTATCATTAACGCGTAAGGGTATCTTCCGAAAATTTCTTTGTTGAGTTTATGGAAAAACGCTATTGCTTCTAAGTTTTTATTTTCGCCGTATTGATTGGGAACCCACTCGCCTGGACGCTTATCATAATCGAGATAAAGCATCGCAGCTACCGCGTCAACCCTAAGACCGTCAACGTGGAACTTTTCAAAGAAAAATACCGCGTTAGAGATTAAAAAACTTTGAACTTCAGTTCTTCCAACGTCAAAATATCTAGTTCCCCAAACTTCGTTTTCCTGC
>JAZSBA010000092.1:0-13343 GCA_045602125.1 Christensenellaceae bacterium
AGATTATTTCAATCAAACTAGAGCAGGTATTCACGCGGACGGGCTTTTAAAGGACGAAGAAATTTACAATATCTTCGATACTGGTAAAATTTTAAATCGCCCTGCAACGGTTACTATATCTAAAACGTCAGGCTTAGCTGGTATTGCCTATTGGATAAACTCTTATTATAAACTCATAGGAACAGACAAAGAAGTTGATAAAAAGAGTGAATTAGTTGTAAAAATCAAAGAGTGGGTTGATAACGAATATGAAAACGAACGCCAAACGTCAATAACTACCGGCGAACTTGTTGAGCTCGTTGAAAAATATTCAGACCTTAGACTTTAACGAAAGAGAGAATTGAAATGACACAAGTAAAATTTACTTCACGCGCTGACGCAGTTTTTGATAAGCTTGAAAACGATATTTTAACCGGTGTTTATAAAAAAGGAGATATTGTAACCGAGAGTGAATTATCTTTGGCGCTCAACGTTTCAAGAACGCCTATAAGAGAGGCAATTCGTAGGCTTGAACAGGAAGATTTGTTAAAAGAAATTCCCAAAGGGCACGTCGTAGTAGGCATATCCCGCCAAGATATTTTAGATATTTACGATATAAGAATTAAAATTGAAGGGGAAGTCGCTAGGCGTTGCGCTGAAATAATAACCGAAGAAGAACTTAACAAAATGCGAGAGGCGGTGGAACTTCAAGAGTTTTACACGGCTAAAAACCAAGCGGATAAGCTAAAGGGCACGGATTCGGTTTTTCACGACCTTATTTACAAAAATTGCGGTAGTGAAATTTATCAATCAATGCTCTCGACTCTTCATAGAAAAGTTCAACTTTGCAGAAAGACTTCGTTTTCGGGTAACGATAGAGCGAAAGAGGCAATTATTGAGCATCGTGAAATACTCACCGCTATTGAAAAGCGTGACGGAGTTTTAGCTGAACAACTTATGATAAAGCATATAATAAACGCTAAAAACAATATAGAAAAATTAAAATAAGAGGACGTTATGGGACTTACTATTGCTCAAAAAATTATTAAAAATCACTTAATATCAGGCGAAATGATAGCAGGGCGTGAAATTGCCCTTAAAATCGACCAAACCTTAACTCAAGACGCAACCGGAACGATGGCGTATCTTGAATTTGAAACGATGGGGCTTAAAAGGGTAAAAACCGAGCGCTCGGTTGCTTACATTGACCACAATACTTTACAATGCGGTTTTGAAAACGCAGACGATCATCGTTATATTCAAACGGTTGCTAAAAAGCACGGAATTTATTTTTCTAGACCGGGTAACGGCATTTGCCACCAAGTTCATTTAGAGCGCTTTGGAAAACCGGGCAAAACGTTAATAGGCTCTGATAGTCACACTCCAACTGGTGGCGGTATCGGTATGCTTTCTTTCGGCGCAGGCGGTCTTGACGTTGCAGTTGCCATGGGCGGTGGCGCGTACTATATCACTATGCCTAAAATGTATAAGGTAAACTTAACCGGTAAACTTTCTCCCTTCGTAACCGCAAAAGACGTTAGTTTGGAAATTTTAAGAATTTTATCGGTTAAAGGCGGTGTAGGCGCGATTATCGAGTGGGGCGGAGAAGGAATTAAAACTCTTTCAGTTCCAGAACGCGCAACGATAACTAATATGGGAACTGAACTTGGAGCAACCACTTCAATTTTCCCGTCTGATGAAATAACTAAAGAATTTTTAAAGGCTCAAGGCAGAGTGGAAGATTATATCCCGCTTTGCTCTGATGAAGACGCCGTTTACGATAAAATTATCGATATTAACTTATCCGAACTCAATCCGCTTATCGCTTGCCCGCATAGCCCCGATAACGTAGTGGAAGTTTCTTCACTCAAAGGGGTAAAGGTAAATCAAGTTTGCGTTGGCTCTTGCACTAACTCATCACTTCAAGATTTACTTAAAGTTGCAAGTTTATTAAAGGGTAGAAAGATTAGCGACGACGTTT
Organism: Christensenellaceae bacterium; assembly: GCA_045602125.1. Lineage (GTDB taxonomy): Bacteria > Bacillota > Clostridia > Christensenellales > Borkfalkiaceae > HGM11412. Next base: position 1,961 of record JAZSBA010000092.1, read on the forward strand.
CTATGTCAATCTCCCCAGGTTCAAAGCAAGTTTTATCAATGCTCTCTGACTTAGGTGCGCTTGCAGATATTTTAGCCTCAGGGGCAAGAATTCTCGAATGCGCGTGTGGTCCTTGTATCGGCATGGGCTTTTCTCCAAACTCGGCTGGCGTGAGCCTTAGAACGTTCAACCGTAACTTTTTAGGTAGAAGTGGAACTAAAGACGCAGGCGTTTATCTCGTTTCCCCGGAAACCGCAGTTGCCGCCGCAATCTTTGGCGAAATTACCGATCCAAGGCTTTTAGGCAAAGCGCCGTCTATAAAAATGCCCAAGAAGTTTAAGATTGACGATAGCGCGGTAGTTAGCCCCGCTAGTGAAGAAGAAGCTGAGAAGTTAGAAGTTCTTCGCGGACCTAACATCAAGCCCTTCCCGTCAACCGAGCCTTTAAGCGATAAAATCGACGTTACCGTTGGCTTAAAAGTTGGGGATAACATCACAACCGACCATATTATGCCTGCGGGCGCAAAAATTCTTCCTTACCGCTCGAATATTCCGTATCTTTCAAAATTCTGTTTCTCAGTAGTTGACGAAAGTTTTTCTGAAAGGGCGTTATCTCTTAAATCAAGCGTAATAATCGGCGGGGATAACTACGGTCAAGGCTCTTCTCGTGAACACGCCGCTCTCGTTCCGTTGTATTTAGGCGTTAAAGCGGTTATTGCAAAGAGTTTTGCTCGTATTCACGTTGCAAACCTAATAAACGCTAGTATTATTCCCTTAACCTTCAAAAACGCAAGCGATTACGACGAAATTAACCAAGGCGATAGCTTATCTCTTGAAAATCTTTTTAGCGGTTTTGAAAAAGGAGAAATTATCCTTAAAAACAACACGACTGGTAAAGAATACGCGCTTAACTGTAACTTTACCGATAGGCAAATTAAAATACTTAAAGCAGGCGGACTTTTAGCCTATACAAAACAAGGAGAGTAGTTTCAGATGGAAAAGATTAAAATGACAACACCGCTCGTTGAAATGGACGGCGACGAAATGACTAGAATTATCTGGCAAGAAATTAAAGACGAGCTTATTCTTCCCTTTGTTGATTTAAAAACGGAATATTACGATTTAGGGCTTATAAACCGTGATGCAACTAACGATAAAGTAACGGTTGACTCTGCTAACGCAACTAAAAAATACGGCGTAGCCGTAAAGTGCGCAACCATTACTCCCAATAAGCAAAGGATGAGCGAGTATAACCTTAAAGAAATGTGGAAAAGCCCCAACGGAACTATTAGGGCAATTTTAGACGGAACGGTGTTTAGAGCGCCAATAACTTTACCCATTATCAAGCCTGCTGTTAAAACTTGGGAAGAGCCTATCACTATTGCCCGCCACGCTTACGGCGACGTTTACAAGGCAACCGAACTTAGAGTTCCAAAGGGTAAAGCGGAAATAGTATTTACCGATGAAAACGGCGTTGAAACGAGAGAAACCGTTTATGAATTCGAGTGTGACGGCGTATTCCAAGGTCAATACAATAAAGATAGTTCTATAAAGTCTTTTGCTCGTTCTTGTTTTAACTACGCAGTTGATAAAAAGCAAAGTTTATGGTTTTCAACGAAAGATACTATTTCTAAAAAGTACGACCAAACTTTCAAACTTATCTTTGAAGAAATTTACGAAAACGAATACAAGCAAAAATTTGAAGAACTCGGCATTGAATATTTCTATACGTTAATCGACGATGCCGTTGCAAGAGTAATAAGAAGTAAAGGCGGTTTCATTTGGGCGCTTAAAAATTACGACGGCGACGTTATGAGCGATATGGTTTCAACCGCGTTTGGCTCGCTCGCTATGATGACTTCCGTTTTAGTTTCTCCCGACGGTAACTTTGAATACGAAGCGGCTCACGGAACCGTAACTCGCCACTATTACAAGTACTTAAAGGGCGAAAAGACTTCAACTAACCCTATGGCAACTATTTACGCATGGACTGGAGCGCTCAAAAAACGTGGAGAACTTGATAATCTTCCAAAGCTTATCGAGTTTGGCGATAAACTTGAAAAAGCGTGCATTGATACTTTAATGAGCGGAGTTATGACTAAAGATTTAGTAAACTTAACCGACGGCTCTATAGAAGTTAAACCCGTTTTAACAAGTGAATTTATTGCTGAAATTAGAAAAAACTTAGAAAAAAGTTTATAAAATAAAAAAAGAACTCGCAAACTTGCGAGTTCTTTTAAATTTTACTTTTTGGAAAATGCGTTAATTATAAAGGATACTATTCCGCTAAGAATTGCGCCTATAGGGAAGGCTATCCAAGCGGGGTGCCATAAATCGTATATAAAACCTACGAGCAAAAAGATTATGGTTGCAATTGACATTATGATTGAAGAAACGTTTTCTTCTATCTTCATATGTTTAGGAGATTTTTGATAGTTTTCTTCGCTTCCTTCAACGTAACCTTCTTTAATACACTCGTAGTTATATTTTTCAACTTCGTACTTTGAATGGAGAAGTCCTGAATAAACGTAGATAAACACGCTTATAGTAATTAAAAACATAAATAACGATACGGCTAAAATTTCCACTTGTTCTACTGCTAAATTTTTAGAGAATAATTCAATATTTTCATTAATCAATATAAGGGCAATAACTCCAATAAAAATTAAAAGCGTAGCAAGAGCAATTAAAATTGCAAATTTTTTAACGTATTTTTGCTTTTTATCGTTAGGATAATTAGGGGCTTTAGGATTATTCTTCATAAAATTAGTGTGGTTAATGCCAGATATGATAAAATCCGTAACCGCTCCCGCAATAAAAACCAATAGGGTTGTAACTCCCCAAATTTCATTGGTAAACGGGAATAATAAAAGCATTAGCGAAACACCTAATAAAATAAGCCCAACGCCGATTGCAATAGAAAGAGAAAACTTATTCATATGCTTATCGTATTCGTTTAAATCACAGTAACTAACTTCGCTTATATTATTGTTTTCGCTTAAATTTTCTTTAGCGTCGCCTCTAACTAGAACGTCCATATTGCAACCGAGAATATCACAAAGCTTAATAAGTGTTTCAACGTCAGGTAAAGCGCTATCCGTTTCCCAGCGAGAAACCGTTTGACGAGTAACGAACATTTTGTCGGCAAGTTCTTCTTGCGTAATTTTTGATTTTTTTCTCAAATAGCTTAAATTTTCACCAAAACTCATAATTTTCTCCTTTATCCTTTTTCTTTATTGTAACAGTAAAAAACTAAAAAAACAAGCAACCTTATTGTTTTTTTGCAACGCCACGTGTTACATTTAGGCTTTTTAGGCGATATTTTAAAAAAAGAACTCGCGAGATAGCGAGTTCTTTTTAATTTTATTCAGTAGTGTAGTTATCGAAGTAACCTTGGATGTATACGATAGGAGTTCCTTTATCGCCAGAGCCTGAAGTTAAGTCACAAAGTGAACCGATAAGGTCGGTAAGTCTTCTAGGCGTTGTTCCTTCGCTTATCATATTGCCAACAAGGTCAGCGTCCTTTTGTTGAATTTTTTCGTTGATTGCCTTTTTAAGTTCTTCGCCAGATAAATCTGCAAAGTCGTTATCGGCAAGGTATTTAAGTTTAAGTTCGTTAGGCGTTCCTTCTAAACCTTTAGTGTACGCCGGAGATACGACTGGGTCTGCAAGTTCCCAAATTTTACCAACGGGGTCTTTAAACGCGCCGTCGCCGTAAACCATAACTTCAACTTTTTTACCAGTCTTTTCAAAAACGAGCGCTTGGATATCTTCAACTAATTTTTGGCAATCTCTAGGGAAGAGTTTAATGCTATCTTCAGTTGCCTTGTTAGAACCGAGTAAGCCGTAATTTTCATTGTAACCGCCGTTTGGGTTGCTTCTTAAAATCTCGTCCATACCGAAAACTTTTTCAGCGCCTGCTTTGAGTAAAAGGCGTTTAGTTCTAAAACGAGTGTGAATATCACAGTTTAATACGTTTTTAGTATACGGTAAAATTGCTCTTGGGTCGTTAGCGAAAATAATTTCACATTCAGCGCCGGATTCACGAATAAGGTCTCCGTAATATTCAACGTAATCAACACCTGTAAAGCGGTGTTTAGAATATCCAAAGAGCTCACGATATTTTTCTAAACTTAAAACGTCTTTATATGGATCGATACCGTGTTCGTCAAGCATATCAAAAGTAACTAAGTGATTGCCAACTTCGTCAGACGGATAAGAAAGCATTAAAACGATTTTCTTAGCGCCTTTTGCAATACCTCTTAAACAAACTGCAAAGCGGTTACGGCTAAGAATTGGGAATATAACGCCAACCGTTTCTCCGCCGAATTTTTCTTTAACGTCGTTTGCAATATCGTCAACGGTAGCGTAGTTACCTTGAGATCTTGCAACGATTGATTCAGTCATTGCAATAATATCTCTATCTTTGATTGCAAACCCGTCTTCTTTTGACGCGTCTAAAATAGCACTAGTTACGATTTTTACTAAATCGTCACCTTGACGGATAATTGGCGCTCTAACACCTCTTGAAATTGTACCGATCATACGGCTCATATATGTAAATCTCCTTTTGTTTTCGCTATACCGAAAACACACGATATATTATATAACAGTTTATTTTAATTTGTAAATTATTTTTATATAAAAAATTTAGATAATTCTAACTTTTATAACACCGTCGATAGACTTTAAAGAACTAGCAATTTCATCGGTAACTTCGTTAACGTCTAAGATAGAGTAAGCAAAATTTCCTTTGCTTGCATTTATAAAGTTCTCAATGTTAACGTGCTTTTCGCCTAAGATTCCTGAAAATTGAGCGATCATATTTGTTTTATTAAGGTGGCAAATGGTAATTCTATGAGCGGCAGCTTTGGGGGAAGAGCATCTCGGATAGTTAACGCTGTTGTTGATATTGCCGTTTTCAATATAGTCTTTAAGTTCTCTTGCCGCCATAACAGCGCAGTTATCTTCCGCTTCGGGAGTAGACGCGCCAAGGTGAGGAGTTAAGACTACGTTTTCTTCGCCTATGAGTTCTTCCGACGGGAAATCGCAGAAATATCTACCAACTTTACCCGACTTGATTGCTGAAAGCACCGCTTGATTATCCACGAGTTCACCACGAGCGCAGTTGATAATAACGACGCCGTCTTTCATTTCTAAAATCTTAGCTTCGTTTATCATTTTGTCGTTATCTTTAGTGTAGGGAACGTGAATAGTTATGTAATCACAAGTTTTGTAAAGTTCGTCGACTTCTTGAGTGATTTCAACCGCTCTTGATAAATGAAGGGCGTTGTTAACGGATAAGTAAGGGTCGTAACCTAAAACGTCCATACCGAGAGCAACTGCAGAGTTAGCAACCTTGTAACCAATAGCGCCAAGACCGATAACACCGAGTTTTTTGCCTAAAATTTCTCTACCAACAAAGGCTTTTTTGCCCTTTTCAACTTGTTTAGAAATATCGGGAGTTCCCTTTAACGTTTTAACCCAATCAATAGCGGGAACGATTTTTCTCGAACCTAATAAAAGAGCGGATAAAACGAGTTCGTTAACTGCGTTTGCGTTAGCGCCGGGAGTGTTGAATACCACAACGCCTTGTTCAGCGAGTTTATCGCAAGGGATATTGTTTACGCCTGCTCCCGCTCTTGCAACTGCAAGAACGCTTTCAGGGAGAGCGTATTCGTGCATATCAAAACTTCTAACGATTGCGCCGACGGGAGCGTCGCACGCGTCTTTTACTTCGTAATTTTTACCGAGCACGTCGTTAACGAGCGGGCTTACCGGATTAAGTTTTAAAATTTCCATTATTTATTCTCCATTTCGAATTTCTTCATAAATTCAATGAGCGCCTTTACGCCTTCAACGGGCATAGCGTTATAAATACTTGCTCTCATACCGCCAACGAGTCTATGACCTTTTAACGATACGAAACCGTTTGCTGTTGCTTCTTTTACAAACTTTGCGTCGAGTTCTTCGCTACCTGTTACGAAAGGAACGTTCATAATAGAACGGTCTTTTACGTTAACGGAGTTAGTGTAGAGTGAAGAGTTATCGATAAAGTCGTATAAAAGCCCTGCTTTATATTCGTTAATTTCTTGAATTGCCTTTACACCGCCAAGTTTTTTAAGCCATCTAAACACGAGCATTGAGATGTAGATTGAGAAACACGGTGGAGTATTGTATAAACTATCGTTTTTAGCGTGGATAGCGTAGTTAAGCATAGTTGGGCAAGATGGAAGAGCCTTTCCTAAAAGGTCTTTTCTAACGATAACGATAGTAACGCCTGCCGGAGCTATGTTCTTTTGCGCGCCAGCGTAGATAAGACCGAAGTCAGAAACGTTAATTTCTTCACTTAAAATGTTTGAAGACATATCCGCAACGAGCGGTGCTTTAGTCTTTGGGAATTTTGTGTATCTTGAACCGAAAATAGTGTTGTTTGAAGTTATGTGAACGTAGTCCGCATCGCTTGAAAATTCGATTTTGTCAACGTCTGGAATATAAGTGAAGTTTTTATCCTTTGAAGACGCAACGATTTTCGCTTCGCCAAACTTCATACCTTCTTCTTGCGCTTTGCCTGCAAAGTTACCGGTAACGATATAATCGGCTTTACCAGTCGTCATAAGGTTAAGGGGAACGCTAGCAAATTGTTGAGACGCACCGCCTTGAACGAATAAAACGGCGTAGTCTTCAGGAATATTCATAAGTTCGCGAAGAAGAGCGTTGGCTTCGTCGTTAACCGCCATAAACGTTTTAGTTCTATGGCTCATTTCGGTAATACTCATACCCGAGTTGTTAAAATCTAAAAGATCTCTTTGCGCTTCTTGTAAAACTTCAAGAGGAAGCGTTGAAGGACCTGCTGAAAAATTGTATACTCTCATATCTTTTCTCCTATTTCACACTAAATAAAAGTTTTGCATACGACGGATAAGGCCAATCCTTTTCGTCGGTGAGCATTTGCGCGTTGTCTGCAAACGAACGCAAACTTTCCATGCACGGAAGAACTTCGTCTTTAATAAAGTAGGCAAGTTCTTTGCTATCCGTCATAGAATTTGATTTAGAAACTAAACCGCTTAATTCTTCCGCCTTTTCAAACACGCCGTCGCTAAGGGCGGAGAGTTTTGACGCAAGTGCAACGTCAGTTGCGTTAGGAATAGCGTTTGACGCTTTAAGCATAGCGGTAGATAAAACTTTTGACGAGTAGTTATTAATTGCGGGGTAGATGTTCTTTCTAGCCATATCAATCATAGTGAGTGCTTCAATCTTAACTATTCTTGAATAGTTATCAAGCATAACCTTTTCAATAGCGTTAAGTTCAACGCTTGATAATACTTTATGCTTTTCAAATAATTCAATATTTTTTTGAGCGGTGTAATAGCAAACTGCTTCGGGAGTAGTTCTTAAATTTAAAAGCCCGCGTTTTCCAGCCTCTTTAGTCCACTCGTCCGAGTAGTTGTTGCCGTTAAATATAATTCTGCCGTTTTTCCTAATCGTTTCAGCAACGATATTGTGAACGGTTTCGGTAATATCTTTGGAATTTTCAAGTTCCTTTGCAAAAAGGTCTAAACTTTCTGCAACCGCTGTGTTTAAAACTACGTTACAGTCGGCTATAGAATCGTTTGAGCCAACCATACGGAATTCAAACTTATTGCCGGTAAAGGCTAATGGAGAAGTTCTATTTCTATCCGTCGTATCCTTAGGAAGAGGTGGAAGAATTTTAGCGCCGAGACGCATTACCGATTTACCCGTACGATAAGTGTCGTTATGGATAAACGCGTTTAAAGCGTTAGATAAATCTTCGCCTAAGAAGATAGAAACGATAGCAGGTGGAGCTTCGTGCGCGCCAAGACGATGGTCGTTGCCCGCGCTCGCTACGGACGCTCTTAAAATATCTTGATACTCGTCCACCGCCTTTATCGTAGCGCAAAGGAAGAGTAAAAATTGCAAGTTTTCAGCGGGAGTTTCACCTGGGTCTAAAAGGTTAACGCCAGTATCCGTGGTAAGCGACCAGTTGTTGTGCTTACCCGATCCGTTAACGCCTTTAAACGGCTTTTCCGCAAGAAGACACATAAGCCCGTGGCGTTCTGCAATCTTCTTCATAAACTCCATAGTAAGTTGATTGTGATCGGTTGCGGTGTTAACGAGCGTGAAGATAGGCGCGAGTTCGTGTTGAGCAGGAGCAACTTCGTTATGCTCGGTCTTTGCTAAAATACCGAGTTTCCAAAGTTCCCTATTCAAACTCTCCATAAACGACTTAACCCTAGGCTTAATTGCTCCAAAGTAATGGTCGCCAAGTTCTTGACCTTTAGGAGCGTTAGCGCCGAATAAAGTTCTACCCGTGAATACTATATCGTCGCGTTTAAGAGCAGTTTCTCTATCGATAAGGAAATATTCTTGTTCCGCGCCAACGGTTACTAAAACTTTGTTAACGTCGGTTTTTCCGAGAAGATGAAGAACTTTAACCGCTTTTTTATTAAGAGTTTCAAGCGAGCGGATAAGGGGAGTTTTTTTATCGAGCGCTTCACCGCTATACGAACAAAACGCCGTGGGAATACAAAGCGTATTGTCTTTAATGAAAGCGTAAGAAGACGGGTCCCATGCAGTATAACCCCTTGCTTCGAAAGTTGCTCTTATTCCGCCGTTTGGGAAAGAAGACGCGTCAGGCTCGCCTTTTATGAGCGCCTTACCGCTAAATTCCATAATAACTCCACCGCCTTTAACGGGGGAGATGAAACTATCGTGTTTTTCAGCCGTGATACCAGTCATGGGTTGGAACCAATGAGTATAGTGCGTTGCGCCCTTAGAAATAGCCCAATCTTTCATTGCGTCGGCAACTTCTTGGGCAACGGCAAAGTCAAGTGGTTCGTTCTCGTTTACCGCCTTTTTAAGCGAACGGTAAACTTCAGGCGATAACGCCTGTTTCATTGCCTTTTCATTAAATACGTTTTCTGCAAAAATTTCGGGAATACTCATCTTAAATCTCCGTTTTTCTCTTGGTGAAAACCCAAACTAAAAAAATAGTACTTATTTATTATAAATAAACGATATTAATTTGTCAAATTTATAAGCGGTAAAAAAATACTATTTTAGCTAGTTTTTGCATACGATAAATTATGAAAATTTGGTCAAGGGTTATTATAGGGGTTGTTTTACTGTCTTTTTTAACGCTCGCGGTGTTTAGCGCGGTACTCGTTAAAACGTCGAAACACACTAATAAAATCACGGTTGTAATAGACGCAGGGCACGGTGGAATAGACGCTGGAGCGAGTGGGATAAACACTTCCGTTCGTGAAAGTGATATTAATTTATTAATATCAAAAGAACTAAAAAAGCTATTTTCAAATAGTGGAATAAACGTTATAATGACAAGAACTTCCGACGAAGGTTTATACGGAACGACCGATAAAGGTTTTAAGCTTCGCGACCTTCAAGAAAGGGTAAGAATAATAAATAATTCTCAAGCGGATTTATTAATTTCTATCCACTTAAACACTTATACTTCTCCATCTCGCCGTGGCGCGCAAGTATTTTACAAAAAAGGAGATGATTTATCAAAAGAATTTGCAAAAAAAGTTCAATCAAGGATAAACGGCATGAGATTATCTCCACGGCTTTACGACGCTTTATCGGGAGATTACTATATTTTAAACGAGAGTAAAATTCCGTCGATAATAGTCGAGTGCGGGTTTTTATCAAACCCCGAAGACGAGAAGTTGCTATTATCACACGAGTATAGAGAGAGTATCTCTCAAGCGATTTTTAACGGCGCAATAGATAGATTAGTGCTTTGACTTTACCTTTTAGGTAAAAGAAAAGCATTTTTTCTTGTAATTTTAAAATATATATGATATACTAAATCCGTATATGTTTAATTTAAATGACAAACTTGAAAAAAACACCGCCAAGCAGTTAAGCCCCATAACGCTCGCGTTTATAGGGGACGCGGTTTATACTTTGTTCGTAAGGGAAAAAATCGTTTTTGAAAAGGACCTTAAAGGCTCCGAACTCAATAAAAAAACTTCGGCAGTCGTTAAAGCGACGGCGCAGGCAAAATTTATAGACTTAATTATGCCTTATCTTTCCGAAGAAGAGATTGAAATTTATAAAAGAGCGAGAAATTCCAAGAAGAACACTCGAGCAAAGAGCGCAAGCGTAGTTGAGTATAATAAGTCGACTGGTTTTGAAGCGCTCGTCGGCTATCTTTACGCAATAGGCGAGATTGATAGGCTTAATTGCTTACTTAACTTAGGAGAAAACAATGAAGATAATAGGTAAAAACGCGGTAGCGGAACTTATAAAAACCGATAAGACGGTTGACAAAATACTCGTTATGAACGGCATGCGCGACGATGCGTCTAGAAATTTAGTTAAAGAAGCGAAAAATCGTGGGTTTAAAGTTCAGTTTGCTGAAAAAGCCGTGCTTGACAAAGAGTGCGAAAGCAAAAGGCACCAAGGCTTTATCGCTTACACTTCTGATTTTGTGTACACCGAGCTTGAAGACCTTTTATCTTCCGTTTTAGATAAACCAAACGCGTTTATCGTGGTGGCGGACGGGATTGAAGACCCGCACAATTTAGGTAGTATTATAAGAGTTTGCGAGTGCGCGGGCGTAGACGGTTTAGTTATAGGCAAGCACCGTAGCGCGCAAGTAACAGATAGCGTTATGAGAATTAGCGAAGGTTCGGCTAATCACCTTAAAATTTCAAGGGTTGTAAACATTAATAACGCATTAGAAAAAATTAAAGAAGCAGGGCTTTGGGCTTACGCTTTGGAACTCGGCGGTAGCGATATATACAAAACCGATTTAAAAGGTAAACTTTGTTTAGTTATCGGTGGGGAAGATACTGGCGTTAATAAACTCACCAAGCAAAAGTGCGACGGAGTTATTACTATTCCCATGAGCGGAAAGGTTAACTCACTTAACGCGTCGGTTGCGTTAGGCGTAGGCGTGTTTGAGGCTGTTCGCCAAAGAAGTTTATAAAACGGAGATAAAAATGGGTTATCTTGCATTATACAGGCGTTTCCGTCCTTCTAACTTTGAAGGGGTTATCGGGCAAGACGCTATAGTAAAAACACTCACAAATCAAATAACGACTGATAAAATTGGGCACGCTTATCTTTTTTGCGGAGCAAGGGGAACGGGTAAAACTTCTCTTGCCAAGATTTTTGCGCGCGCGGTAAACTGTTTAGATAGTAAAAACGGCTCTCCGTGTGGAAAATGTTCGGCGTGTAAAGCGTTAGAAGACGTTTCTAACGTTGATATTATTGAAATGGACGCTGCGTCTAACAACAAGGTTGAAAACGTTAGAGAAATTAGAGAGAGCGTTCAATATCCTCCTGTAACCGTAAGGTATAAAGTTTATATTATCGACGAAGTTCATATGCTCACAACCGAGGCTTTCAACGCGTTA
>JAZSBA010000093.1:0-13929 GCA_045602125.1 Christensenellaceae bacterium
AAAAAGTTTAAAAAATGTGAAATAAATTTCACAAAACTATTGACACGAATTAAAAAAAATGTTAAAATATGTATAGATTTGTGCTATTAGCACGTATAGGAGGAAATTTTCAATGAATAAGTTTTTAAAAGCTCTCGGCTATGACGCTGAGGCGAAACAAACTTCAATCAAAACGGAAATCGTTGCCGGTATCGTTACGTTCCTTGCAATGGCTTACATTTTGATTGTTAACCCCAACCAAGTAGTTGGCGCGGGTAGTCCTTACTGGGCATCTCTTTTCATGGCAACTGCGCTCGGCGCAATCGTTGGTACGCTTCTTATGGCGTTCTTCGCAAAAATGCCTCTTGCTCAAGCATCAGGTATGGGTCTTAACTCAATGCTTGGTGGTCTTATCGGTGGTTGGACTTACGGCGCTGCGTTCACTCCTGGTCAAGCCTTCATGCTCGTTCTTATCTCTGGTATTATTTTCTTACTCTTATCAGTTATTAAGATTAAAGGCAAAACTTTCCGTGAACTCGTGTTCGACGGTATGCCCGTAGCAGTTAGAAGCGCAATTTCAGTTGGTATTGGCTTATTCATCGCTTATATCGGTATGCAAAATGCAGGTTTAATCGTAACAAACGGTTTCACTCAAGTTGCTCTTTTTGACTTCACTATTTACACTCCGCAACTCGTTAACTACGCAAGTGGTGCAACTACTACTATTGCTAACGTTGCAGTTTGTCTTATCGGTCTCGTTCTTATTGCCGTTCTTGAAAAACTTAAAGTTAAAGGTTCTATCATTTTCGGTATCTTAGGCGCTGCTATCATCGGTATTCCTCTTAAGGTTACTAACCTTTCAGTTTTAGCTGGTGACGGTGCTATTTCTTGGAAATTCTGGGAAAACTTCGGTAACTACTTCGGTGCAGGTGAAACGAGCGTATTCGGTTCTTTCATTGACGTATTCAAAGATGGTTTAATCCCTGGCGGTATTTCAGTATTCACTATCATTATGGTAGTTATTACTATGTGTATGATCGATATGTTCGATACTATGGGAACTATCGTTGGTTGCTGCGGCGGTAACAGAATTTTATCTGATGAAAACAACAAGCCTTACAACTACGGCAAGATCATGATTTCTGACGCTGTTGCTACTTGCGCAGGCGCTATGCTCGGTACTTCTACCGTTACTACTTTCGTAGAATCAGGCGCAGGCGTTTCTGCAGGTGGTAGAACTGGTCTTACTGCATTAACTACCGCTTGCATGTTCTTCCTTTCTATGTTCGCTCTTCCGCTCTTTGCGGCTATCCCGGGCGCTGCTGCTGCATCTGCTCTTATCTACGTAGGCGTTCTTATGATGAAGAACAACGTTAAAGCAATCAACTTCGAAGGCGCTATCAACGCAACCGCTGCTTTCTTAACGGTTGTTATTATGGTTCTTTCTTACTCTATCACTAAGGGTATCGGTATCGGTATGGTTGCTTATACTGTTATGAGCATTATCGCTTACCTTGTTGAACTTGTTAAGTACGCTATTACTAAGAAAGAAAAACCTGTTTGGAACGTTTCAGTTATCGCTATTATCGTTACTGTTTTATTCCTCGTTTACTTCTTAGTTCCTGCAACTTTATTCTAAGATAAACAAAACTTTAAGCCCCACGGCAAGTACCGTGGGGCTTTTTTTTTATTCGTTGCAGAAAAAGTCGGTTGACTCGGCTGCGTCGGGCGTTCTTCCAACGTAAACGTTATCTTCTCTTCTATTTCTAAGTTCTGGGATCGGGTTTTCGGCTACTTGGTAGCGATAATCTATTCCGTTATGGCGGATATAAGTTTCAATGACGTTATGCGATGGAACTATTTGAGTGGTAGGAATTAAAACCTCTTGGAATTTGAAAAAATCTGCGTTAGGGCTTAGGTTTTTAATTTTTTCATACTCTTCTTTTACGGATGTATATTGAACGGTGTCTTTAAGTATTTTTCTAACGTAATTGATATTTTCGTGCAAAGATAAAGGCTCGGGGAATTCTGGGTTTTTAATAACTTCAAGGTAGTGTTTCCCTTCGTATTTTTCAAGAAGGTCGCAGGCTTTATGAAGATGCGCTATCTCTATTGCAAAGTTTTGCTCCCAAATTGATTTTACGTACTTATCGGTTTCAGTTAAGTAGTTAGACCAGTATAGATAGCACTCTGAAAACTCGTGCCACAATAACTTTTCAAGCCAAGTAGACTTATCGTCAAGGAGCGATTCGTAATGAGTAACGTGCTCTTCTTCAACGAGCGCAATTTCTTGATATAACCTTCTTCCAATATCCGAACGAGCAAAATTAGTAACGTTCATATAGTAATTCATAGTTTGCTGTTCGGCGGCGGTTATAATCATAGTTGAAAGCATAGTTTGAGTATCGGCAGAGCAAGGATTTATTGCTCGTTTTACGTTGTCTTTAGGGTATCTATGGTGTGAAATAGTCGGTCTACCGGGCATAATTTCGGTGTATCTTCCAACTAGCCACTCGGCGTATATTCCTTGCTCCATTTCTAAAAGGTTTGCGTATCTATATAAGTGGTCAAAGTCTTCAAGTAACGCAAAGTCAAGCGCCGTTTTAACGTAACAGTCAGGCTCGCGCTTTGCAAGTTCCGCAGTCAAGTCAACGGCAAGTTGCTCGTAAGAAATGGTGTGCTCTAAAATGCTTTCGTCAATGGGTTTTAGTAGTGAAATTTTAAGTTGTTGCTGTTTTTCTTGATCGCGCGTGAGAGAAATCTCTCTCTTTAAGTCGTTGTCTTGAATATTTCTCGCCATTTGGTGAGAAAACCAGTTGGCTTCGAACTCCGCGCCGTTTGCTAAAATTATTCTAGTTTTAGTGTAAGGGTCAATCTCTCGCTTATTATAAGGTTTAGGGTAGAGTTCTTTAAAATTTTGAAATGCGCTATCAAGTTTTATTGGGGTTTCGTTAAACGGATTCATCTTTTTATCTCCTATTCCTTTTAATATATGAAATAAGGTATAAAAAGGTTAAAAAAACCCTTGCTTGGCAAGGGTGAATTTTATTTAGTTCTAGCGTCGAAAACGATATTGCAAATCTCGCTTGCAAATTCGTGCTCGTGGCTAACGAGAATTATTGCGCCTTCGTATTCGATGAGCGCTCGCTTTAAAGCGTCTTTTGCTCTAACGTCTAAGTGGTTAGTAGGCTCGTCGAGTATCAAAACGTTTGACGGAGTGTTGTTAAGCACCGCAAGTTTTATTCTCACTTGCTCGCCACCAGATAAATCTTTTATAGGCTTGGTTGCTAAATCTCCTTTAAGCCCAACCTTGGCAAGTTCCGAGCGTTGCTCTTTAACGTTCATCCTAGGGAATTTTTCGTTAAAATAAATCATGGCGTTAAGCGACGAGTTTTCAAAGTTAAGTTCTTGCTCCAAGTAGCCGGGTTTGGTTGCAATATGGAATAAAAAGTTGCCTTTTAACGAGTGAATTTTTCTAAGGAGAGTTTTAATAAGCGTAGTTTTCCCAACGCCGTTAGTTCCCCTTATCCAAAGTTTATCTGTGCTAGATAAATGAAGATTAATAGGCGGAATTAAAGTTTTATCATAACCAACTTCTAGGTCTTTAACCACTAAAAAATCCTTGCTGTTTACTGGAATATACGGAAACTTAAAGCTTGCGTCGTAAACGGTTAAAGGCTTTTGCATAACTTCGATTCTATCGAGCATTTTCTTTCGAGAATTCGCCATGCCGGCGGTAGCGGCTCTTGCCTTATTTTTGTCGATGTAATCTTGCATTTTCTTAATTTCGGCTTGTTGGCGATTATAGTCTTCTTCGTACTGCTTGGCAATCATATCACGCTGAACTTTAAAGGTAGAGTAGTTGCCTGAAAACTTTCTAATATTGCCGTTTTCAATGTTTATTATAAACTTGCAAACGCTATCTAAAAAAGCCGTGTCGTGAGAAATTACCATAAACGTCTTTTTATATCCGTTAAGGTACTTTTTAAGCCACTCGATATGCTCTATATCTAAAAAGTTAGTAGGCTCGTCAAGGAGCATAACGTCAACTTCTTCAAGAAGAAGTTTAGAAAGCATAAGTTTTGCTCTTTCGCCACCTGAAAGCCTAGAAATTAACGTGTCGTACCCAAAATTATGAACGCCAAGCCCACCTGCAACTTTTTTAATCTTACTATCAAGGTCGTAAAACCCAGCGTCGTCTAAAGTTTCTTGCATTTTAGAAGACTTGTTAACGAGTTTATCAAGTTCGTTAGCGTCTTCCACTTCGCCCATTTTAAGATAAATTTGTTCAAGTTTTTCGTTTAGCTCGTAAAGATAGTCGAAAGCGTGGCGGAGATATTCAATAACCGTTTGATTTCTATCAATATCTGCGTGTTGGTCTAAATATCCCCAACGAGCGGACGGTTGGCGTAAAACTTCGCCGTCGTCTTGCGAAAGTTTGCCTGCAATTATATTTATAAAAGTAGTTTTCCCCGCGCCGTTAAGCCCAACTATTCCAAGGTGTTCGCCGTTGTTTATGGAAAGCGACGCGTCTTGGAATAAATACCTATCGTCGTATCTATGGGTTAAATTTCTAATTTCTAAAATACTCATACGCAAAGTATATAATATATTAAAATTTTAGTCAAATGATTTGAAATTTTTCTCAAATGTGTTACAATATAAATATGGAAAAGAATTTAAATAGTTATAAATATAAATTTTCAAAGTGGTTTTACGTTATAGCGGTGGCAGGTTATTTAGTGTCTGTTGGTTGTATCGTTTTAAACGTTATAAGGTTTTTAGCAAATTTTAGCAAAAATATCGATATTGGTCTTACGGGCTATATGTCCTTAGGCTTTGCAGTTGTTTTATCTATTGCGTTTATCGTGCTTGTAACTTGCGCCCTTATAAAATCCGAATATAAAATCTATGAAGATAAAATAATGCTAAAATGGGGAATTATCAAAAACCCCGTTAACTTAAACGAAGTTAATCAAATAAGGCTTAACACCAAAACTCAAAAGTTAGAACTGGTGTTTGAAGACGAAAGTTATTTTACAATAGTTATAGATAGCGGTAAATACCAAAATTTTGTTGACGATCTTAAAGCAGTAAAACCCAAACTTGAATATAACCAAACTAGCGAAGAGTAAATTGAACGCGCCCGTTATAATCGGGCGCGTTTTTTTGTGGCAAAGTATTGACAAATTGAATATTATATGATATCATTTTTATATCAAATTGATAGGAGATAATAGTTATGAAAGAAAAAATTATCGGCAAGAAATGCGGTATGGCAGTAATGCTTTTATTGATTGCTTTAATGGTAGTAGCGATTATAGGCTTAATTAAGGGCGGTATGATTATTGAAGAAAACGGCAGTCCTTTAGTGTTTATCGTTAGTATGGCGTTATTAGTAATTTGCCCGATTTTGTTTCCGGGTCTTAAAGTGTTAAAGCCACAAGAAGCGCTCGTTCTCACTTTATTTGGTAAATATATTGGAACTTTAAAGGGCGAAGGTTTTTACTTCGTTAATCCTTTCTGCGTTTCGTTTAACCCAGCCGCTCAAACAAAGCTTAAACAAAGCGGTGACGTTAATAGTTCCGCTAGCCAAGCTCTTTCGGCAACGCTTAATTCTCTCGGCAATCAAGAGATAAAAGCGGCTAGTCAAAACAAAATTAGTTTAAAGGTTATGACGCTTAACAATAACCGCCAAAAAATCAACGATTGCTTGGGTAATCCGGTTGAAATCGGCATAGCGGTTATGTGGAAGATAGTAGATACTGCTAAAGCAGTATTTAACGTTGATAACTATAAAGAGTATTTATCTTTACAATGCGATAGCGCGGTGCGTCAAATAGTTAAAATTTATCCTTACGACGTTGCGCCTAACGTTGACACTACTGGTGACGGTCAAGCCGACGAAGGTAGTTTACGCGGTTCAAGTGAAGAAGTAGTTGAAAGAATTAGAAACGAAATTCAACAAAGGGTAAAAGAAGCGGGCATTGAAATAGTAGAGGCTAGAATAACTTACCTTGCTTACGCTCCAGAAATTGCAGCGGTTATGCTTCAACGCCAACAAGCGTCTGCTATAATCGACGCTAGAAAGATGATAGTTGACGGAGCGGTTGGTATGGTTGAAATGGCTCTTGAACGCCTTGAAAAAACCGATATGGTTAAACTTGACGAGGAGAGAAAAGCAGCGATGGTTTCTAACTTACTCGTAGTTTTATGCGGTAATCACGACGCTCAACCGGTAATAAATTCAGGAACGCTTTATTGATATGACGGGCGGAGATAAAAAGCAAATACCACTCCGCGTTTCAAAACAGTTGTTTGACGATTTATCAAAGTGGGCGGAAGATGATTTTCGTTCGATAAACGGTCAAATTGAGTTTTTACTATCGGAGTGCGTTAAAAAGAGAAAAAAGTCACAAAAGAACCAAGAAAAAGATAAAACTTAAAAAAATTCCCACTCAGTCGAGTGGGAATTTATTTTGCTATTTTTTAAATATTGTGCTAAACTAAAAATATGAAGGAAAAATTTACGATAATTGGCATGTCTTGCGTGATGTGCGTAAAAGCGGTTGAAAACGCGGTAAAAAAGGTGAGTGGCGTTGAAGAGGCAACGGTTAGTTTATCCCAAAATCTATTGGTGGTTACGGGAGAGTTTTCATCTGAAGAAATTATAAAAGCGGTAAAAAACGCAGGCTTTAAAGCGGTAAAGTATAAAGAAAGGGTAGACGACGGCGTTAAGGAAGTCTTGAAAAAACGCCTTATTCCGTCCGTTATACTTTTACTTATCTTGATGTACTTTACCATGGGGCATCATATGTTAAATCTTCCGACTTTTTCTTTTTTCAAAGGGGAAGAAGGGGCTATTTATTACGTTTTATTCCAGTTAGTTTTAACGCTCGTTGTAATTATTTTAAACTTTAAATTCTTTGTAAAGGGAACGCGCGCCGTTATAAACAAAGCACCTAATATGGATACGCTCGTTTCTTTAGGCTCTGGCGCAAGTTTTATTTTCGGCGTTTACGCCTTTATTATGATAATTATAGGCAAAATATCAGGCGATAGCGCGCTCGTTAATTTGTATCTTAACAATTTGTACTTCGAGTCGTCCGCTATGATTTTAACGCTCGTTACCGTTGGTAAAGTTTTAGAAGAACGCTCGAAAAAGAGAACGGAAAGCGCAGTTTCTAAACTTAAAAGTTTAGCGCCTAAAACGGCTATTATTATGCAAGGGGAAACCGAAGTTACGGTTGACGTTTCCGCCGTAAAAGTCGGCGATATAATGGTAATTAAGCAAGGGTTAAGCGCTCCTTGTGACGGCGTCGTTATAAGTGGCGACGGCGAGATGAACGAATCGTCCTTAACGGGCGAAAGTATGCCGGTATATAAAACGGTTGGTAGCGAGATAAAAACCGCAACGGTTTTAGAGAGCGGTTATATATTAGCAAAAGTTACGAGTGTCGGGGAAGACACGGTTTTTTCAAAAATCATAGAATACGTTTTATCCGCCGAGGCAACTAAAGCCCCAGTTCAACGTTTAGCGGATAAAATAAGCGGAATTTTCGTTCCGGCGGTTACTATAATTTCAATTATAACGCTAATTATTTGGTTGATTATAGGAAAGCCTTTTGATTTTGCTTTTACAAGGGCGATAAGCGTTTTAGTTATCTCTTGCCCGTGTGCGTTAGGTTTGGCAACCCCGGTTGCCGTTTCCGTTTCAACGGGAAGACTTGCAAGTTTTGGAATTCTCGTTAAAAACGCGGAAATTTTAGAGAGAATCGGCTTAACTTCCGTTTGCGTTATGGATAAAACCGGCACGGTTACCGAAGGTAAAATTAAAGTGGGCGAAGTTTATGGGCTTACTGAAACCGAACTTAAAGAAGTTTCAAGCATCGAGAGTTTATCTTCGCATTTGATTGCAAAAGCGGTGGTAGATTACGTTAATTTTATAGAGTTTGAAGTTGAAGACTTTGAGTCGATTACGGGTAAGGGCGTTAAAGGAAAAGTTAACGGCAATAATTACGCTATCGGCAATCTTTCATTTATTGAAGATAGTTTTATAAGTGAAGAAATAAAGGAAAAATCAAACCTTTCGTTAGCGAGTGGGAAAACCGTTCTATTCGTTTCGAAAAACGATAAAGTTATAGGCTTTATTGAGGTTTACGACGTTATAAAGGCCACATCCAAAGAGGCAGTTTCAAAACTTAAAGAACTCGGCGTTAAAACGGTTATTTTATCTGGTGACGATCAAAAAATTTCAGATAGAGTAGCCAAGGAAATCGGCGCTGATTATTCTTACGGCAATATTTTACCGAGCGATAAAGCGGAAATCGTTAAAAAGTATAAAGAAAGCGGAATTACCGCGTTTATCGGCGACGGCGTTAACGATAGCCCCGCTTTAAGCGTAGCCGACGTTGGCGTTTCAATGGGTAGCGGAACGGATATTGCGGTTTCGTCAAGTGACGTTATATTTATGTCAAACGACTTACTTAGTGCGTATAAAGCAATAAAAACGGGTAGAAAAACTCGCAAAATTATCAAGCAAAATCTATTTTGGGCGTTTATTTATAACGTTTTAGGTATTCCCCTTGCTTGTGGCGTTCTCTATCCGTTAGGAATACTTTTAAGCCCAATGCTAGCGTCTTTATTTATGAGTTTAAGTAGTCTATTCGTAGTAACTAACGCATTAAGGCTTTATAGAGATTAAAAAAAGAACTTGGAATCATACAAGTTCTTTTTTTATATGGCTATGTCTCAACCTATGATTGATTATCGAGCGTCTGAAACGCGGTGTAATACTGCGTTAAAGCCACTCGGCAAGACAAAGGAGTATTGCCTTCGGGCTTTGCCTTGTCTTACTTGCGTTTGATGCGCTCTCTTAAAAATCAACCATAAATTGCGACATAGCCTTTATCTTTTTAAGAATAAGTCGCTACAACTAATGTATATAGGTTGTTCAGTTGGCTCAACCTTTTTAACTTCAAAAAACCAATTATATATTCTATCAAATAATTTCATAACGAGTACCCCCCTTAGTGATTGTACTGCTATTTTATGAAATTATATATGACAATAATCTGTCATATTAAAAAACTTTTTGTCGAAAATTTATTTCTTTTTATAATAAAGTCTACAATGGCAAAAGCCTTCAAAGTTAGGGTCGGCAACTTGGTCTCTAAACTCTTTGCACATGCAAATATTATCGTCCGTTTTCTGTAAACGGCAGGGGCAGTATCCGTCCTTTTTCTTTAAGCCTTCTCTTATTGCGTTAACGATTTTTTCATCGGGGTTAAAAATAATTTCCATATCAATCTCCTTGCGTTTATAAAATAAAAGTTGTATACTTTTAATATGAGTAAAATTTTAGTAGATATTAAAAATTTAAGCGATCTTGAAACTTTTAACGGAGAGTACGACGGAATTTATGTAAAATTCCCAACCGATATTCCCCTTGAAGATATTTTAGCATTTTTCGATAGAAAAAAGCAAGTGTTTATTGATTTAACTAATTTATCGGCGTCAAACTGTTTAAGATTAGTTTCAAGCATTGATAAACCTTTGATTTACGTGGTTGACGATATTCAAAAGGCAATCTTTATAAAAACTGCGAACGCCCAAGCAAATATCAACCTTTATTACGACGGTTACGACGACGTTATAGTTCCATTTTTATCTTGCAACAAGTTTAACTTAACGGTAAAATACACCGCTCTTGCTCCCGAGCGCATAGAAAAACTTCAAAAAGCAGGGGTAGTTGTTAACGGTTACGTAGTTTCTCGCCACGACGAAGTTGGCGTATTAAAGTTTTGGAACGTAGATTATATAACGGTAACTCCCGATATAAAATAAAAGCGTTTTGCGAATTTTCGCAAAACGCTTTTTCATTATTTCTTAAAACTATCTTTCATTGAAACTATTTGAGAAAGGATAAGTTTTCCGTCTTTTACAGTCTTTTTATAATAGCCTTTTCTAAGGAGTTGGAAAGGAGTTCCTTCTTCTACGCTTTCAATATACGGCTCGGCTTTGCCAAAGCACTTATGAACGCTATCGTAGTTCATCCTTTCAGAGAAATCTTGACCGGGGTATTCCGCGTCTTTTAATAAATAGTCGTAATCTCTAATTTCAACGTCAACGCCGTAGTCAGCCGATACCCAATGAATAGTTCCCTTGCATTTAATACCGCTCGTATCTTCCCCTGAACGGCTTTCAGGAACGTAAGAGCATAAAAGTTCTTTTACTGAACCGTCGTCGTTTAATAAAACGTCGTCACACTTAATGATATAAGCGTTTTTAAGTCTAACGTAACCGTCTTTTTTAAGCCTGAAATACTTTGGCGGTGGGTTTAAAGAGAAGTCTTCATCATCAATGAAGATATTTTTTGTGAACTTAACTTTTCTAACGCCTGCGCTCTCGTCGTTAGGGTTAATAACGAAGTCGGTGTCTTCTTCCCCTTCAAAGTTAGTGATAGTAACTTTAATAGGTTTAGAAACTGCCATTGCTCTTTCGGCGTTAAAGTTAAGATAATCTCTAATAAAGTGTTCAAGATACGAAACTTCAATTTCGCTATTTGCTTTAGCAATGCCTATCTCTTCGCAGAAGTTTTTAAGCGCTTCTGCGGGAACGCCACGGTTTCTTAAACCGGTTAAGGTTGGCATACGCGGATCGTCCCATCCGTCAACAGCGCCGTCTTCAACGAGTTTTTTAAGGTAGCGCTTACTCATAACGGTGTTAGTTATATTAAGCCTTGCAAATTCAATTTGGCGGGGCTTGTGAGAAACTCCAGTATTTTCAACAACCCAGTTATAAAGCGGGCGGTGGTCTTCAAACTCTAAAGTGCAGAGCGAGTGGGTAACCCCTTGCATACTGTCACAAATAGGGTGAGCGTAGTCGTACATTGGGTAAATGCACCACTTGTCCCCAGTTCTATGGTGAGTTGCTCTTAAAACTCTATAAATAACGGGGTCGCGCATATTGATATTTGGCGACGCCATATCTATTTTTGCTCTTAAAACCTTTTCACCGTCTGCAAACTTACCGTCTTTCATAGCGGTAAAAAGTTCTAAGTTTTCTTCAATCGTTCTATTTCTGTACGGGCTCTCAACGCCTGGCTCGGTTAAAGTTCCGCGAGTGTTTTTAATTTCTTCGGCGGAAAGGTCGCAAACGTAAGCCTTGCCGTCTTTAATGAGTTTAACGGCTAAATTATAAATCTCGTCGAAAAAGTCAGACGCGTAGTGCATTTCAAACCAGTTAAAGCCAAGCCACTTAATATCTTCCTTAATAGCGTCAACGTATTCGGTTTTTTCCTTTGACGGATTAGTGTCGTCAAAGAAAAGGTTACAAACGCCGTCGTACTTTTTAGCCGTGCCGAAGTTTAAGCATAAACTTTTAGCGTGGCCGATATGAAGATAACCGTTAGGTTCGGGCGGAAAACGAGTGTGAACGGAAGTTACTTTTCCGCTTGAAAGTTCGTCGTTAATAATTTCTTCTATAAAGTTTTTTGATTCGATAATATTTTCCATAGTGTCCTTAAAGAAATTTAATATAATAATCATTTTAGCACAATTTTTTTCAAATATCAATAATTTGAATTAAGAATAAGTATAACTAACGTTATTTACTTGACATAAATCTAGATTTTTATTAAAATTATACCATTATAAAAGAGGTGACTTATGGAAAAAAGAGCAGTAACGATGGATAAACTCGTAAACCTTTGTAAAACCAGAGGTTATATATTCCCCGGTAGTGAAATCTACGGTGGCTTAGCAAACACTTGGGATTACGGCCCGTTAGGCGTTGAACTTAAAAACAACGTTAAAAAGGCTTGGTGGCAAAGATTCGTTCAAGAAAATAAACATAACGTTGGTTTAGATGCGGCAATCCTTATGAACCCGCAAACTTGGGTAGCGTCAGGTCACTTAGCAGGCTTTTCAGATCCACTTATGGACTGTAAAGAGTGCCACGAAAGATTTAGAGCGGATAAACTTATTGAAGACTGGGTAAAGGAAACTGGCTTTGAACTTTCAAAAGGTATCGACGCGTTCACTCACGAAGAAATGAAGAACTTCGTTGAAGAACACAATATTCCTTGTCCTACTTGCGGTAAGCACAATTTTACTGACATTAGGCAATTTAACCTTATGTTCAAAACTTTCCAAGGCGTTACTGAAGATAGTAAAAACACGGTATATCTCCGCCCTGAAACCGCGCAAGGTATTTTCACTAACTTTGTAAACGTTCAACGTTCTCAAAGAAGAAAAGTTCCGTTCGGTATTGCTCAAATCGGTAAGTCTTTTAGAAACGAAATTACTCCGGGTAACTTTATTTTCAGAGTAAGAGAATTTGAACAAATGGAACTTGAATTCTTCTGTAAACCGGGAACTGACCTTGAGTGGTTTGAATACTGGCGTTCTTTCTGCCGTCAATGGCTCTTAGATATCGGTCTTAAAGAAGAACATTTAAGGCTTCGCGATCACTCTCCTGAAGAACTTTGCTTCTATTCTAAAGCAACTACTGACTTTGAATATTTATTCCCGTTCGGTTGGGGTGAACTTTGGGGCGTTGCAGATAGAACTGATTACGACCTTACTCAACATCAAAACGTTTCAAAGAAAGATTTATCTTACTTTGACCCTGAAACTAACGAAAGATATATTCCTTACGTTGTTGAACCTTCTCTCGGCGTTGAAAGATGCGTATTAGCAGTACTTTCAGGCGCTTATGATGAAGAAGTTGTTGGCGAAAACGACGTTAGAACGGTTCTTAGATTACATCCTTGCCTTGCTCCGTTTAAAGCAGCGATATTACCGCTTAGCAAAAAGCTTAGCGAAAAGGCAATGGAAGTTTACGATGAACTTTCAAAGTACTTTATGGTTGATTACGACGAAGCTGGTTCAATCGGCAAGAGATATCGTCGTGAAGACGAAATCGGAACTCCTTTCTGCATCACTTACGACTTTGATAGTGAAGTTGACGGATGCGTAACCGTTCGTGATAGAGATACTATGGAACAAATCCGTCTTCCAATTGCTGAGCTTAAAAATTATATTGAACAAAAAATTAGACTTTAATCCGTTATAAACTTCGTTATGCTTTGTTCTTTGCGCTTTTGCGAAATTCCTGCGACCAACAAGGTCGCTCCCTTCCGCAAAAACACAAACGCCTCGCCTAACTTGTTTCTAACGTCTTAAAGTAAAGCATTGAATAGACGTGTGTTTTAATATATATAACAAAAAAGCAAGGCTCGATGCCTTGCTTTTTTTTATTGTTGTGGTAAAATAAAATTATGTTAGAGTTTTTGCCCAAAGAAAAATACCAAATATTAGATAGCGTTAGTTCCACTAACGATTATATAAAAGATAAAGATTTATTCTTGGTTATAGCTAAATCTCAAACGAGCGGAAAGGGAACGAATAACAGGTCGTTTTTTTCGCCGAGCGGTGGGCTTTATCTTTCTATTAAAACGGATATAAAAACTGAAAATTTACCCTTTGTAACGGCGTACACCGCAGTTGCAGTTGTAAAATCGCTTGAAAAAGCGTTTAACTTAAAAGCCGATATAAAGTGGGTTAACGATATTTATATAAACGGAAGTAAACTCGGTGGAATACTTTGTGAAAGCGTTATAAAAGGCGGTGGGCTTTCAACGGTTATAATAGGCATAGGCTTAAACTTAAAAGAGCAAAACTTTCCAAGTTTTAATTTAAACGTGCCAACGTCTATTGAAAGGGAACTCGGCAACCTTCCAAGCGAAGAAAAATTAATTGATATTTTAGTGAGTGAGTTTTTATCGCTCGATAAATCTATTGAGAGTAAAGAGTTTTTATCCACTTATAAAACTCGTTCTTGCCTTATAGGTAAAATCGTTCAAGTAAATCAAAACGGAAAATTATTTGAAGGAAAAGTTATATCTATAAACGACGACGTTAGTATCAATATAGAAATAAATAAAAA
>JAZSBA010000094.1:0-9010 GCA_045602125.1 Christensenellaceae bacterium
ATTATGTTTCGCAATCCATTATTTTTTTGTTACAAAAAAGCAAGGCTTTCGCCTTACTTAATTATATTATTTTTCGTTTTTGTAAATTTCTTTAAAGTATTTATAAGTATCTACTTTTAATTCACCGCAAGCAGCTTCGTCACAAGCGATAATGCCGTCTTTGTGAAGTTGTAACGCGCTAATAGTCCAAGCGTGGTCAACGCCACCTTCAACGCAATGACGGAGCGCTCTTGCTTTATTGTGACCGCTAATTAAAAGTAAAACTTGCTTAGAATCACAAACCGTGCCAACGCCAACGGAGAGTGCGGTTTTAGGAACTTTGTTAGGATCGTTATCAAAGAAACGAGAGTTTGCAATTAAAGTATCTTCAGTTAACGCGCGGATACCGGTTCTTGAAGTTAAAGAAGTGAAAGGTTCGTTGAACGCAATATGACCGTCAACACCGCTACCGCCTAAGAATAAATCAATACCGCCGTAAGATGCGATTTTGTCTTCATAGCGCTTGCACTCTGCTTCTAAATCTTCTGCCATACCGTTTAAAATGTTGATATTTTCAGCGGGAATATCAATGTGGTTGAAGAAATTATCGTGCATAAAGTACCAATAACTTTGGTCGTGTTCTCTTGGAAGACCAACGTATTCGTCCATATTGAAAGTTACAACGTTTTTGAAAGTAACTTTACCTGCCTTGTTCATTTCCGCTAACTTTTTATAAACGCCGAGCGGAGAAGAACCGGTAGGAAGACCAAGAACGAAGGGGCGGTTTTCTTTATGGTTGTTGATAGCGCTTGCAATATGTTCTGCAGCCCAAGCGCTCATTTTTTCATAATTGTCTTTAATGATTAATTTCATATCTTTTACTCCTTAATAGAATATTATTTTTATAGTAGTTTTAGTATACAACTTATTAAAGTTTTTGTAAAGCCGTTTGCTAATTTTTTAACTAAAAAAAGCAAGGCGAAAATTTCGCCTTGCTTTCACTTTTAGCATTTAGTAATACCTTGACTTATTGCGCTAATATATTTATAATAAAAATACTATATAAATAGGGCTAAAATTTATTTTTTGCGAGGATTTTTAATTGAAAAAAGTTTGTGTTTTAGGTTCTGGCGCTTGGGGAACGGTTATGGGAAATCTTCTCGCCGATAAAGGTTATGAAGTCGTTATTTACGGCGTTGAAGAAGTTCAAGTTAACGAGATTAACTCAACTCACACCAACAAGAGATTTCTAGGCGAGAATTTTATAATTAATAAAAGCGTTAGCGCAAGTTTAGACTTTGACTATGCAATTAACGACGCTGACGTTGTAATTATTGCCGTGCCTAGTTTTGCCGTTAAAGAAACCGCTGAAAAATTAAAAAATAAGGTTAAAAGCGACGTTTTAATCGTAAATTTAGCAAAGGGGTTTGACAAGGAAACTAAACTTACCTTAGGCGAACTTATTCGAAGCGTTCTGCCTGAGAATTTAAGGGGAAACGTAGTTTCTCTTTTAGGCCCTACTTTTGCCGAAGAAGTTGCCGAAAAGCAATACACGGCAATAACGGCAACGTCCAAAGATATTAAGTATTCCACCCTAGCGCAAGAAATTTTTTCTAACGAGTATTTTAGAGTTTACACTAACGACGATTCTATCGGCGCAGAGTACTGCTCTTCCCTTAAAAACGTAATAGCGTTAGCGTCAGGAATTGCAGACGGGCTTGGCTTTAAAGTTAACACAAGGGCAATGCTTATAACAAGGGGCATGGCGGAGATAAAAAGATACGTGGAGTTTCTCGGCGGAAAAGAACAAACGTGTTTCGGTTTAGCGGGGGTTGGAGATTTATTTTTAACTTGTTCTTCAAAAACTTCTAGAAATTACAGCGCCGGCTATAAAATCGGCTCGACGTCATACGCTGAGTTTGAAAAGGAAAATCAAAAAACCGTAGAAGGGATTTTTGCAGTAGAGATTGCTTACGAGATAGCAAAGCAAAACAACATTTACTCGCCTATTATCGAGGCAGTTTATAACGTAGTTAAAAAAGGCGCAAATCCTAAAACGGAAATCAAAAACCTTATGACCAATCAACTAAAAAGCGAAAGATAACAAAAAAGCAAGACACAAAACGTGCCTTGCTTTTTATATAAGCGTTTTTATTATTTATTTATTCTACAACGGCGAATTAAGCCAATCGCTAAAAACAAAAGTGCTAAAAACAATAACGTCAAGCAAATAATAAGGTGTATATTTTGCTCAAGATTAACGCCTATTCCCCAAGAAAATAAATTTGCTTTAAAAATATTTACGCCATCGATTGTTTTTTGCGCTTCATAATTTTTTACTTTTGTAAAAAGCGGTGGTAAATATAAAAATGCGTTTGATAAAAATAATATTATACTCGTTTTTAAAAATCTATTCGTTTTTAAAAAACGCACACTCATAATAATATTTAACGCTAAATACACGCTTAATACAATAGGAAGTGCAATTTTAAAATACCACCATCCGTCAGCATATCCGTTTATTAAGGTGTACGCGTTAATCACAATAAGAAGGATATTAAGCATTAAAAAATCAACGGCAACGGAAATAAAATCGTTGAATTTTTTTATTTTAGAAAAAACTTCGTATTTTGCAACGTAGATAGGCGCAAATACAATTATTAATCCTAAAAACACCGATAATATCGCTATGCAAAACCAATTACCGCCAGAGTAAATACAGCAAACACCTAAAAGTAAAACAAGCGCTAAATACTGCGATAGCGGAATATAAATAAGTTTATGTTTTTTTATGAGTTTGGGTAAATTTGTAAAAGTGAACGCTAAAATTAATGCTGAAAGCACTATCCAAAACCAAGATAGAGTCTTGTTAATTGCCAAATTACAAATAAAGCACGGAATTAACGCAACACCGTAAGCAATATAGAAGAACAAACTCCAAGATAGCGATAAAACTCTCCATTTTTTTGCTTGATTTTTATCTTCTCTTGCTTTGTAATCAATGCTTGCCGTTATAAGTTCGTGTTCAGAAACGCCTAAAATTTCAGAGAGTTTTGGAAGTACAGTTATATCAGGATGAACCACGTCTTTTTCCCACTTACTTATAGTAGACTCCGACACAAACAATAATTTAGCCAATTGTTTTTGAGTTAAATTCTTTTCCTGTCGCTTTTGCTTTAAAAAACCACCAAAAGTATTTTCCATATATGCCCCTTTTAAAATATAACTGATACGTTTATCTTACCACAAAATTTTCTATATTGCATCACTATTAAATAAATAATTCACTTGAAAGTTTTTCAAGTTACAAAAAAAAACAAGGCATCGTGAACTGCACCCCATTTAGTTCACAAACGTGCCTTGCTTTTTTTAATTTAATCTGAATATTTATTGTAATAACGAACTTTAGTATTACTATTTTCTTCATCATAAATATACCTTCCTCTGCAGGTATATCTACGAGTATATCCCAAATCTTCTATCTCGATAACAAATCTTTTTTTGTAAATTTCCTTCCAATCATTTACGTGCCGTAAATCTTCTTCTTTTATTCGTGTATCCGAAATAAAAGTATTTCTCCATCCATCGACTAGTTCATTGAATCTTACCATCCAAACAATCCAATCATCATTAAATTGCCAAACACATCTCATCCAACTATTATAATTTGTACCAAAAGCTTGATTCAAAAATTCCGCATGCGTTTTAGCATAAAAGCAATCGCCGTTTTTAATAGTTCTAATTTCAATAACTGGTTTTTCTTTTTCTTCCATTTCAATTTTAAGTATTGTGCATTCTTTCCAACTGCTTGTTCGAATAATATCCCCCACTTTTTTGCCTATCCAATATTTCCTATAAGGAAATTTTATAATATCAACGATAAACTCAACCATTTCACCATTTTTATCAGCAATAATCTTGCAATCTTTTGTAACTTCTGCTATTTCTTTAATGTTTCCCATATATTTTATCTCCACTATATTAATCAAAACGTATCATAGGGTTTTTTTCGGCTGGCGTTAACCAGTCTATGTTATATTTTTCTTTCAAAATTCTTTTCTTTGTCTGCCAATACAAGTGGCAATATCCTAAACCATAGTTAGCTCTATCACCAATTTCTTTTTTAATTTCAATATCCAACTGTTCTTCATTTATGTCTTTTATCATATATTTTCTCCTATAATCTTCTATATTGTTTTATCAATAAATTCATTAATTTTTTTATTAACACCTCCTTGTCTGTTGGGCTATTTTCATTAGAATTTCTAATAACGTTTTCGATATATTTTAATTCTTCGAAACTAAATGCTTTATTATCCATATAAAAACCTTTAGTTGTTTTTACAATAGGATAGCCTAAGTCCCTCAAAAATTTAATATTTCGTCCAACGGTTTTCCTGTCGCAAGGATAAACTTCAGAAATTAGTTTCGCTATAGCTATTTGTGTTAATGGATTAAATTCATCTGATTAACTCCTTCATTAATATTATACCATATGCATTGTACCATTTTTCGCCCACGTTTATAATATTTTTTAATTTTCTTAAAAATTGCATTAAAAAAGACCTATAAAAGTGTGAAAGTACTCTTATAGGTCTTAATTTTTACTGTAAACCGCCGATTTTAGCGCGAAAATAAAAAAATATAGGTCTATAAGCAAAATACTTATAGACCTTGACTTTTGTATTTGTGGGACTAAATCTCGTTTTTATGGTATGTGTGTGGTACAAAAAGTATTTTTTAACTTGCCTCTTCTATAATCATATCAGCGTCTGCATTGGGAATAGTTTTGGGTTCTTCTAAAATAGTCTCGGGCTCTCTAACGATTTCAAACTCCTCATCAAAAACCTCTTTAAATGCTTGCTTGAAAATTTCAGTTTTCCTAAAATTATCAAATAATGGCCATTCAAATGAGCCTCTATATAATTCTTTACTATTTCCTAATCCCTTAAAAATTTCAGCAGCTAAATCATATTGCTCTAATAAAACCGCGCGCGCCAAACTAATATCCTTATTGTCGTCACTTAATTCTTCTACAATATTTTTATACTTGTTTATTGAGCTGTTCATATATGCGATTGCTAAATTAACTTTAACGACATCTAGTGTCCCAAGATGTATAATTAGTCCAGAGTCAATCAACAAACTTGCAAGCAAATGGACTTTGCGGTAATTCCTTTCCGAAAGATATTCATATATAATACCATTATTCAAAACAGTAATTAATGGTTCTTCCTTCTTAAATAATTTACAACATATTGAAGCGTAAATCATTACCATCAAGGAAATCACAGCATCAAAAGATTTGTTTATTGTTTCAATATCCAATTTTATATCAGTATTATTTTTATAACTTGATGTATGAATACCTGCTTTTTTTAAATTAGCCTTAAAGATTCCATTTATCTTGCCGTTGTTATGAATTATAATATTTCTTAACTCTGTTAAGAAAATAAAATCCTTAAAAGATGCTATTGATTTTATTGATGTTTTCAATTTTTTATCAATCCATTCAATTTGCTTAACGTGACTATCTCTCATTAATTCTTCAACTTGAAAAGATATAAATCTTCTTTTTACGTCATCAATACTTTTATCCTCTTTAAATTTTTCAAGTTTTAATGCTTTTTCGCATAGGGAAAAAACGCCAGGATAAAAAAAGAGTGTTTCCGACAACATTTTGGTCAAGAATGAATCATAAATTTGAACCAAATGACTTATTGTAAATTTGGGACACATCTTAATCATTCTAGAATCTTGAAATGCTTTTTTACTAAGTTCTTTATATTTTTTGTACTTTCGTAGCGGTATAGAAAGTTCTCCTTTTTCAACACCGATTTCTTCAAAATATTTTTTTAATTCCTTAAAATCTTGATTGTATTTTTTTCCTAAACTTGCCATTTGATTAAAAAAAAGTTCATACAATGCATTACATTCATTTATTGCATTCACTATTATACTCGGAAAAATTTCAAAATGCTGTTCTTCTTTTGTTTTTATTTTTGCCATTTTATCTCCCTTTTGTCATTTTCCTTATTTCCAAGAACAATTTATAGAAATTATTGTTGCTGGCATTCCCACAATTTGCACGTCAAATTTCAAACTTGTTTCTACTTTTGTAGAAGCGTTATGTATACGGAAATTAAATTGCCAACCACCATCCATATACAATTCAACCGTGTTCGTGCTATTAGGCTTAAAATCAAAACTAACAATACGCGTAGGCAACGAGGCAACAGGAACTTGAATTTTAGGTTTATTTGTACGGCTCGGTTGATTAAGTTTGCCGTGCAAGTTATAAGTTTGAATTTGCGTTATTCTCTTGCTATCAATACTTATTACTTTGTAAAAGTCAAATTCGCCAAGCAAGTATTCTACCATCTTACGAGGAACAGTAGAGTCAATACTATTACTTTTTTGAATTTCATTCATAAAGGCTTGCAAAAGTGGTACGTATACTTGCAAATCTTTTGAAGGCAATTCGCTCCATTTTTTACCGAGTGTTTTTTGTTCACTCAAATAATCAAATATAGGTTTTATTGCATTCCAATAATCTTGAGAACAAGGAACGTTAAACCATTTTGTACCAAAATCTAAACTTTTTCCTATACGGCTATGTTTTACGGCAAAATGATTATGTTTTATACTTAAGCCAATTTCCCATTTAACGTATTTTCTTGTAATAACAATATCTCTAACATCACCGTCTTTACCTTCTTTATCAGTTTGACAAGTAAGAACTACCATATCTTCGCCTTTTTCTAAAAGCATAGGCTCCATATCAAAAATGGTAGCAGTTGCTGCTTTAGCGCTTTCGCTTAATACATTTTGTAAAAACGGAGAAATACTATTCCACGCATTTTCATTAGCACGTAAAGCGCTATTTATTTGAACTATCGCAGGGCGCACCTTTTGTATCTCTTCACACAATGTTAATACACAAATGTATTCGTATGCGCGACCTTGATTATTACTTTGCTCACTCATATTTTTCTCCTATGCATTTTCTAAAGCTTTTTTAATTGCTACTGCAACCTCATAAGCAAGGTTTACAGGAACGGCATTCCCAATCATTTTGTATGCATCATCCGTATTTTTATATATAAATTTGAAAGAATCAGGAAAACCTTGAACTCTTGCAATTTCTCTTATAGACATACGACGATATAAATGTTCTTTGCCTTTGACAAATTCGCGCTTGTTTTGGGATATAAACTTCATCTTAGGCGCTTGTGGATGAATTTGACATTGTCTACCTGATGCTTGCACGGTAAAAGCCTGTTCATCCCAATCTTTTACGCGATTTCTACTCATAAATATAGTGGAGTAAGAACCCGTAAAGAATTCATTATTATTTATAGCCTCAGGATTGTGATAATTTTTTGCCCCAGCGGGTACAACTGAAAATTGTAAATCCCAAATAATATCTCTTAATGTTAATTTGTTTCCGTGTCTTGTAGAGCCTTCAGGGAACTTAAAATCAATGTCTAAATCTCTTCTAAAACCAATATAGAAGACTCTTTTTCTTTCTTGTGCTACACCATAATCTTTAGCGTTTACGAGAGTGATTGAAACATTATACCCACATTCCTTAAATGTTTCAATAATGTTTTTCACAGCCTCCGAGTGTCTATTCGCTAACATTCCGCTTACATTTTCAGCAAGAAAGAATTTAGGTTGTTTACTTTTTAAAATTCTTATATACTCGTAAAATAATTTACCACGTGAATCTTCTATACCACGTAAAGAACCCGCTTCAGACCAAGATTGACAAGGTGGTCCACCTATTATTCCGTCTATTTCGTCGGGAAAATCTTCTTCCTTAATTTTACGAATATCTCCCTCAATGAGTTTTGTTTTAGGATGATTTGCCTTAAATGTTTCCCAAATGGTCGGGTCAAACTCATTAGCAACAGGAATTTCAAAGCCAGCTCTTTCGAAACCCAAATCAAGTCCACCACAGCCACTAAATAAACTAATAAGCTTCATTTTATTTCGACTCCTGTTCTTGAGAGAATTGCACATTGTTTTTTATACAAAATTGTTCAAAGGCGTATTCTTTAAGTTTATTAGGTTTGGTAACGCCGTTTTCCCATCTATTAACAGTCGCAAAGCCCAAACCAAGAACTTTTGCAAATTCCATTTGAGTTAGTCCAAGTTGCATTCTTGCTTGATAGACTTTATCCTTAAATTCCATTTTTACACCTCGTTCATTAGCAATCATATTATATCATATTATATCATTTTTATCAAGTGCTTTTATGGCTCAATTTTTATAAATTTAGGTTCAAATCCAGGTGTGGGAGAGTTTTAACATACATTGACTTAAAGTGTGTGGGACAAAATCTATCGTAAATTTTTTCTAAAAAATTGCATTAAAAAAGACCTATAAAAGCGTGAAAATGCTCTTATAGGTCTTAATTTTTAGGATTTGGACCGTGCGTCCAGGTCTCAATTACAAATTGCTCCCCGCTTTGGCTACAAACAACACACCGTGTTGTTTGCTTAACGCGTCCGCTTCTTTCGTCCGTTACTCGGCAAATAAATTTGCCTGCGTTACTGCTCCGTCTCGTAGGTCCAATAACCAACGTAGTAAACAAAAAAACACAAGGTGTGAATACCTTGTGCTTTTTTGGCTCCCCGTGTAGGATTTGGACCTACGACCCTCCGGTTAACAGCCGGATGCTCTACCGCTGAGCTAACGAGGAATATGAAATGCGGCAACTCCCTATCCTCCCAGGCCGTGTCCAGCCAAGTACTTTCAGCGCAATTGAGCTTAACTTCTGTGTTCGGAATGAGAACAGGTGGATCCTCAACGCTATCGTCACCGCAATGGTTATATAACTGCTTTCGCAGATAATATACTCATATAAACTTATTGAATTTACTTAACGTAGATTCACAACTACATAGTAGTTAAGAACAACTCGTACAAAAGTTTTTTTCGTTCAAGACTAATTTTCTCTGTATAAGCTCTTCTCATCTCTGAGAATAAGCCCTCGACCTATTAGTATCAGTTAGCTGCACACAT
>JAZSBA010000095.1:0-11837 GCA_045602125.1 Christensenellaceae bacterium
ATTCTAAACGATTCTACTTCTTTTCATCATAAGGCAGATAATCTCTATGAAGAACTTGTTAAAAACTTGGATTATTCTAAATACATTATGGCGGCAAAGATAGCAAAAGGAATGGCGGGCAAAATCCCATTTAAGCAATTACCATTTTTGCAGAAAAGAAATGTTTTCGCTATGATTAGAGAGTCAATTTCGGCTTATATATTAAATGAGTTGACGGAGAAAGAAGAAAACAAGTAAAAAATTTTATAAATATGACGGGAACTGTCATATTTAGTGTTGTATAATAAGTCATCAATTATGTTGAGGTTTATTGTATGCACGTATTACTGTTTATTGTCGTTTTTGTATTTTCATTTTTTGAAGGTCTTATTAAAAAGTAATTAAAGAGGTACTAATGAACGTAGAAGCAAATAGATTAGGCGTTTATATAACGGAAGAGAGTTTTGAATTAGATTATATTACGGATGAAAATCTCAATGACGAAGAAAGCTCTCTACTTTCTTTATGCCAAAAAAATAAATTTGAATTTTTAGTTGAGCTTGCTTTTGTTAAAGAACAAGAACTTTCCATATCTCTAACCTTTTTGCAATATATCGCAAGAACGTTTTTGCAAGCGATAGCAAATGACCCTAAGTTCAATTTTTCAAAAACCCCTTATGATTGCGAGGTTGATGACAAAACAATATGTAAAATTATTGACAACGCTCCCTACATTATAGGATTAGAGTTTGTAAATAAAGATTGGGTTCTAAACATTTTAGCCCATTTTAATACTACCTACAAAAATGTTATTGAAAAGAGTCAAAAGACTCCTATGGAGTATGTTTTATCAAAAGGAAATTTTTTTATTATACCTTCAAGAATATATTTTCATTTAGTTGAAAACAAAGACAACGATGAATTTCCTTTTGCCTTTTTAGCGACTTATACAGCTATTGAAAACGGAAAACTTATACATTGTCCATTAAAAAACGCGTTAACGCAATTAAAATCTGATAAAAATAAATTAAGCGCATTAGTTTCAAGCATAACCGAAGCAACCAAAGAAAGTGCGTTAATTAAAAAATTTGTGGAAAGCGGTAACGTATTTTACCCTATAAAATTAAGTGAACACGAAGCATATTCTTTCTTAAAGGAAATTTCTCTATATGAGAGATGCGGGATAGTTTGTAGAATCCCTAAATGGTACACTGAAAGTATTTCAAAAATTCAAGTGGATATTGATGAACGCGCTCAGTTTACTATTCATTCAGCTGATGGCGATGGTATACCTGTTCCTGAAATGATTTATAAAGGTGTTGTAATCACACCCGAAGAAGCTCGAAGTCTTTTAGAAAAAGCTGAAGGTTTGGAAATAATTAAAGGTAAATGGGTAGAAAATAACCATTCTGAAATAAAAAAACTTTTAAGTGAATTTGATTTGTTGTCTCAAGAAGGAACATCATTATTAGAGATATTTAAGATGAAATCCATTTCCTTCAAAGAACAAAAATCTAATCCAATACCAATTGAAATAAGCCAAAAGAGTTGGCTTACACGTCTGCTCCAAAAAGATTTTGATGATTCAAACAGCTTATTACCGACTCTTCCTTTTTCAAATGTTTTACGTCCATACCAAACAAATGCGTTTAAATGGATATACGGAATGTCCAAATTAAAAATGGGCGTTTGTCTTGCTGACGATATGGGTTTAGGCAAAACGATTGAAGTACTTTCTTTTTTAGATAAGATTAAAGAAGAAGGAAAAGAAAAGGTTTTAATTATTGTTCCTGCCACTCTTGTTGAAAATTGGAAAAAGGAAATAAATAAGTTTGCTCCACATTTTAGTGTTTTCATTCTAAAAGGAGAAAACGAGCCTGTTGACGATAGAGTAAAAGCTTATATCACGATTACAACTTATCAAACGGCAATTAGATTAGACTATATTAACCGTATTAATTGGGATTTGGTTGTTTTAGATGAAGCACAAGCTATCAAAAATTATTATACTTCTCAATCTAAAAAAGTAAAATCTCTTAATTCTAAAATGAGAATCGCAATGACGGGTACTCCTATTGAGAACAACCTGCTTGAATTATGGTCGTTATTTGATTTTGTTAATCCAGGATTGCTTGGGACTCGTGATGAGTTTAAGGATTTTTATTTTGGCACTGATAAGTTTTTGGATATGCAA
Organism: Christensenellaceae bacterium; assembly: GCA_045602125.1. Taxonomy (GTDB): domain Bacteria; phylum Bacillota; class Clostridia; order Christensenellales; family Borkfalkiaceae; genus HGM11412. The sequence continues at coordinate 2,174 of JAZSBA010000095.1, forward strand.
AAGAAATTAAAATCTTTAATTTCTCCTTTTGTATTAAGAAGAGTTAAAACAGACAAAACAATTATCTCTGATTTGCCTGAAAAGCACGAGATAGATGTTACGATAGACCTTTCTAAAAAACAAATAGTATTATATCGTAAAATAGTTGCTGATTTGGAAGAACAAAAAACTAAAGTAGAAAGTCAAAGACAATTGCAAGCTCTTGTACTTACAACAATTCTCAAATTGAAACAAGTATGCAATCACCCATCTCAATACTTAGGAGATGAAAAATATGACTTAGAAGATAGCGGAAAGTTTATAGAATTAAAGCGAATTTGTGAAACTATCCACGCTAAGCGTGAAAAAGTTCTTGTTTTCACTCAATTCAAGGAGATAATTCCGGCTATAAATGAGTTGCTATCAAAGGTTTTCAATAAAATTGGATACTCCATAGACGGCGAAACGAGTATGCAAAAACGCAATGCCTACATTGATAGTTTTCAAAACGGTGATACTCCATATATGGTGTTGTCGTTAAAAACTGCAGGCGTTGGTCTTAATCTTACAGCGGCTCAAAATGTTATCCATTTTGACCGTTGGTGGAATCCTGCTGTAGAGAATCAAGCAACAGATAGAGTGTATCGGATTGGACAAACAAAAAATGTTACCGTTTATAGATTTACATCGGCAAATACTGTTGAAGAGAACATCAACAAAAAGATGTCAATTAAGCAACATTTAGCAGACGAAATAATAAACGATATAGACTCTAATATAATGAGCAAATTATCCATAGATGAACTAATAAGTGCAATACAATACGGGAGCTACAATAATGAGTAAGTATCTTATAAAATTAAATTCTAAATTTATTACCACTAAATGGTGGAGTCAAAAATGGTGCAACAACATTTCTCAATATGCCGATTTTTACAATAGACTTGAACGTGGAAGAACATATTTAAGAAAAGGCACAGTGCAAGATTTAGTTGTGGAAGGCGGTAAAGTGACGGCTTCCGTTGTTGGCTCAGGGATTACACCTTATCAAGTAGTAATTAACATTAAACCTTTGCCTAAAGATAAAGCTAAAGAGGCATTGAAAAATTTACATAATATAAGCGAATTCCAACACGGACGTGTATCTCTTGATGAAAAATATCTTTTTTCGATGGATAAAAACGGTTTATTCCCCACGCTTGATGAAATAGAATTTTCTTGCACTTGTCCCGATTGGGCTTCTTTATGTAAACACGGTGCAGCTGTTTTATATGCAATTGGAAGCATTTTAGACCAAGAACCCCTTGTTTTGTTCCAATTAAGAGGCATAGACGTCGATGCTTATTTAGAAACGTCTTTATTAGAAAAGACAAATACGCTATTGTCCAACATATATAATTCAAATGATAGAACGATTGACGAAAGTATGATTTCTGATATTTTCGGCATAGAACTCGGCTCTTTATCTATTGCTCCTACTTCAGACGGAGAAATTGATGATACTCCCAAAACAACCGATATCGTGAGAGTTATAGAAATTAAACCATCGACGACCACAAGTCCTACAGATAAACCCAAAACTGTAATTAGACAGTATAATTTAGATGGTGTATTTATGAGTCAGTTTGATTCATACGAAGAAGCTGCGAACAAAACGCATATTCACAGGAGTCAGATTAGCGAAGCGTGTAATGGTAGTAGAGAAATTGCAGGTGAATATCAATGGCGCATTGCCGACTCAACTGATGCTAAAATCAACATAAACAAATATATTCCCCCTATTGATTACGCTTTACTTATAAATTGTCCGATTCAGCAATTGGATACAAGTGGTAATTTAATTGAAGAGTTTGTTTCCGCTGTAGAGGCTTCGCGAAAAACTAATAAAAGAATTGAATGCGATGTATGTAAACCCTAATGGGACTACACTTTTTGAAGATAACAATATCAAATTAGATAAAAGACTAAAAGGCAAACAACGCTTATTCTTTAGTACTTATTACGATAAACGAGGCAATGATGATTTGTTTTTCAGCTATATTCGTTCTATGGTGCTCGCTCATTCAATAAAGATTGATTGCAACAAATTTAAGGACTTTCATCAAGGAAAATACGTATACACGCCTTTAGTTCGTTGGAATAATAATTATAATATAGAAATTACATTCTATTCGCCGCAAAGCGATACATCTAACTTACATACCGAGAAAATTGAGTTAGAAATTCTAAATGTTTTTGCTTATGTTAAAAGTAGATTCGAATATTTGGATACTATTTTTACTCATATTAAATGCTTAAAAGAAAAGCACAAAGCTCAAATTAGTGCCAACTTTACAAACGAGTTAAGCAATCTCCCGCAAAACACTCAAGATAAACTTAGTTTAATAAAACATATTTATAGTACATTAGGTGATATTGATGCAAGGAACGGCGCTGATTTGATTTCTTCCATTTTGAGTACAAGTTTAGATATTTTGAGCTATAACTTTTCTACGATAAACAAGATGGCAATAGATAACTATATTAAAATATTGAATTCAGCTTTAGACGATTTCATCGAGAGATTAAAAACACAAGATTTTAGTGGTGGCAAAATTTTTAACTTGTATGCACCGGATTTATCGTTTAATAGTAGTGTTTTTTCTGATTGTGAATATGAAATAACAAAAATAGTATCTGAATATGATTATATTCATACGAGCTATATATTTGAAGATTTATTCGACAGAGTAAAAGTACCGCTGCTTAAAATAGTTACATTTGACAATGAAATGTCAAACGAAGAAAAAGCCTATTTGTGCGTTATAGCACGTTGTTTGGATATAAACGCAAAAAATAATTAAAAAACTTTCAAAAAGCGCCGACATGTCCGTATTTTTGGACAGGTCGGCGTTGACTTTACCCAAATTATATAGTATAATAGTACCACAAAGCGAACATATGTTCTTATTTTACTGTCAAATAAGATGTTTGCTTTAATTAAATATCGGGCAAAGGATTTCGTTGAATGCCAATGCTAACGTTCGCTATAGAGTTGAAATTGACTGAAGCCGTATAAAGACGTTTATACGAAACTGCGAATCATTAAGAATTCGGCGAGCAGGTGTTACTCACTTAAAGTGGGTTTTATCTGCTCGCCTTTTTTATCCCCTGCGCCCGAAATAACTTTAAGGAGAAAATAATGAATCGAGCAAGAGACAAACCTTTATTGTAAAGTGTAGCCCACTACACTTTCGCTTGAAAGTGGTGGGTTCTGCGAAGCTGAATTTAACCACTCGGTGCGGTGCGCAATCTCAAAAAAAGTAAGCAGGTTAAGAAAACCGCACCAAATGGCAATTTCACGCTTTTTGCAAGCAGGTAAAGAGAATTGCCAATTTGTGCAATTTTGACTTACTTAAACAATCGGGAAACCCGATTTTATTCTTCTACCTAAATTAAAATTTTTATCTCAAAACAGCTTGACTATTCCGTATTAATACGATACAATATTTATATTAACGTATAAAGGAGAAACAAGCGATGAGACAACCGAGAGCGGTAACAGACAAAAGGTATGAAGAGAAACACAAGGAAGAAAGAAAAGCGAAAAGCTTAGTTTGGGGAACGAGTGTTCCGAGACAGTTTGCGGAAGAAATAAACGAATTTCTCTCTCAATACGGTTTTACGAAAGTACAACTAATCGAAGCAGGATATAAAGCATTGCTTGACGAAGCCGCTGAAAACGATTTAGGTTTAGCGAAAATTATGGACGGCTACGATGACTTCTTTGAAAGTGAAAAGAAATAACGTTCTCTAATATCTTTCTTCCTTATAGGACGAGTATCAATAACTGAAAGGCTACTCGACTTTCACATAAGGAGGATTATTATAGAAGAAAAAAGAAAGAACGATGAACTACAATTCGCAACGGGTAGAGTTTATCACCATTGCGATAAATACTTGAATTGCGTAAGAACCCGTGAGATTAAAATCGGGAACACAACTTACTGCATTATTTCAAGCCAAAAACCAAGCGCCAAGAGTTCGGCGTTTGATATAGCAAAAAAGTTAATCACTAACCAAGCGGAAAGTTTGGTAAATGACGAGCCTATAACAATAGAATCGCTTGAAGATTGCAATTCGGGAGGTAATAAACAATGAATTTGCAATCGAATAGAAAAATAAAACATTTAGAACAACAGTACACAGCCCTTTATTGCAGGTTAAGTTCAGATGACGACCTTGAGGGCGATAGCAACAGTATCAAAAATCAAAAGTTATTGCTTTCGGATTATGCGAAAGAAAATAAGTTTAGGAATACTCGTTTTTATATAGACGACGGTTTTAGCGGTAGTAATTTTGAACGCCCTGCGTTTAAGAGATTATTAAATGACGTGGAAAACGGCGAAATTTCAACCGTAATCGTAAAAGATATGTCAAGATTTGGGCGTGACCATATTCTCGTGGGATATTACACCAAGTATTATTTCCCCGATGCGGACGTAAGGTTTATAGCAATCTTCGACCAAATGGATACGGAAACTAACCCCGACGATGACATTATTCCGTTTAAGAACATCCTAAACGAAATGTACGCAAAAGATTGTAGCCGTAAGATTAAAGCCGTTGTGAAAGCAAAAGGTAATTCGGGCAAACATATCTCTTCTTTTCCACCTTTGGGTTACATAAAAGACCCCGAAGATAAAGAAAAATGGATAATTGACGAAGAAGCCGCTTTAATCGTAAAAGAAATCTTTAACCTTTGCGTTAAAGGTTACGGACCTTCACAAATCGCACGAATTTTAACCGAACGTGGAATAGAAACACCAACGATGTATTTTCATCGTAAAGGAATACCTACTCCCGGTAAGATAAAACAAGATTCGGACGTTTGGGCAAAGCAATCAGTGGTACATATTCTCGAAAACGAAGAGTATCTTGGACGCACAGTAAACTTTAAGACGTATAAGAAATCCTATAAGTCGAAAAAGTATATTGAAAATCCAAGAGAAAATTGGGTTATCGTAGAAAATACGCAAGAAGCAATAATAGACCAAGAAACCTTTGATATTGTTCAAAACCTTCGCAAAGCTAAAAGGAGAATTTCCGATATGGGAACACCACATATACTTTCGGGGATGCTCTATTGCGCTGACTGTGGTGAAAAGATGTATCTTTGCCGTTGTTCAACAGTAAAACAAGCAGAATATTTTAATTGCTCTACTTATCGCAAGAAAAAGAAGAAGTATTGTACGTCGCATCAAATAACGGCTCACGCTGTTATGGCAATGGTAAAAAACGACTTGCGCTATACTATTCAATTCGCAAACGATAACAAAGAAGCTTTTATGAGTATTCTAAAAGAGCGTACCGAAGCGAAGAACAAACGTGAACTTGCTTCCGCTATTGAAGAAAAAGAAGTAGCGGAAAAACGTATTGTAGCCCTTGATAAAATTATCCAAAGCCTTTACGAAGATAAGGTGTCGGGCAAATTATCCGAAGAACGCTATATTAAAATGAGCGATAACTACGAAGCTGAACAAAAGGAATTAACCGAAAAAGTTAAAATTTTAAAGGAAGAAATAGAAAAAGCCCAAACTAAGTATGACAACATACAAAAGTTTATGGCTATCGTGAAAAGGTATAGTGATTTTGAAGAACTAACGCCTGAAATCTTGCGAGCATTTGTAGATAAGATAATTATCTACGAGAAGCAAAGGGTTGACGGACATATAAGGCATACAATAGAAATCGTTTACAACTTTGTTGAAGCGATTGAACTACCTGACTTTGACAGTTGGGACAAATTTGATTATTAAAACTGAATACGAGAAAAGGCGTGGCATCACGCCACGCCTTAACTTGTTAAATTGAAACCCTGCGGTTTACCGTAAAAATCCCTATGACTATTACGGTAACTCGCCCAAGTTTTTTATTTAGAGTTTTCGGATAAAAACTTCTTCGTAACCTTTGATAAATACCTATTCTTTTTATAATAAAAATTAATCGTTCTAGACGCTAAAGCATCGTCTAATTTATAGCAGTATATTTCGCTTGACGGATCGGTTTTTTTAATAAGCGTGTCTGAAACGAAAGCAATACCAAGCCCAGTACAACATACGTTGTAGGCAGAGAGTTGCTGGTTTAAGTGAAAGGAAACTTTATAGTCAACCGAGTTCTTTTTAAGTATCTTTTGCGCGCGTTTTCCCGAATCGTTTTCAGAATTTAAAAGAACGAAACGCGAATTTGCAAACTCCGCTACGTCAACTGGTTTTACGCAAGTCAAATGCTTATCGTTTTTTACGTCTTGAGCGGTTAGCCTATACTCTTTTAACTTTTCGTTCACTTCAAAACTTTTGGGAACGATTAAAAGTAAGTTTTCTTTACTATACGGCGTTGCAAAAATATTATCGTCGTCAATAACGAAATTATCAATAACTAAATCAATCTCGCCAGCAGTCAACTTTGCGATAAGATTTTTACTATTGTCTTCATAAACGATAAACTTTACCTTAGGATAAGTTTTATTAAAATTCGCTATCATTTCAGGAAGGACGAAAGACGAGTAAAAACTACTTCCGCCAATTCTAACGGTACCCGAATTAAGATTGTCAACGTCTAAAACAAAAGCCTCGAACGCCTGTTCCTTTTGCTGAATAGACAAAGCGTAATCAATATACTTTTGCCCCACTTCAGTAAGCGTTATAGGGGAATTTGAACGGTCAAATATAGGCGAGCCGATTTTTTGCTCTATCCTCTTTATCGAACTAGATAGCGACGGCTGAGAAACGAATAATTTCTTCGCCGCTTTAACGAAACTTTGCTCTTTATATACCGCTAAAACGTATTCCTTGTTCTTAAACATATTTCACCTTGGTTTTACCTATAATTTTGAAGTTATAATAATTATGATTTATTATGTATTTGATTATATCATAGTTTGGGTATATAATCAATACGTAAGGAGCAAAATCCTTTATAAAATATTTAAAAAAGATGTTTTTATGGAAAAATTTAGAATTGAGCGTGATTCGATAGGCGAAAAGCAAGTTCCGATAGACGCATACTACGGCGTTCAATCGTTAAGGGCGAAAGAAAACTTCAAAATTAGCGGAAAAACGGTACATCCCGAATTTATTTTAAGCATAGTTGAAGTTAAAAAAGCGGCGGCGATTGCCAACTGCAATTCAGGTGCGCTCTCTAAAAAAAGGGCTGACGCCATCGTTAAAGCGTGCGACGATTTACTCGGCGGTAAATATCTTGAAAACTTTATCGTTGACGCTATTCAAGGCGGTGCGGGAACTTCGCTTAATATGAACGCCAACGAAGTTATAGCAAATATAGCGATTGAATATTTAGGCGGTCAAAAGGGAGATTATACAATCGTTCATCCAAACGATCACGTAAACTGCGCTCAATCTACGAACGACGCCTATCCTTCAGCAGGTAAAATAGCCGTTATTAAACTACTTAAAAAGGCTATCGTTGCGCTTGAAGATTTTTATTCTTCTTTAATGAATAAAGCAAGCGAGTTTGATAACGTTATTAAAATGGGTAGAACTGAAATGCAAGACGCAGTTCCCATAAGTTTCGGTCAAGCGTTCAGAGCGTACGCCTCGCCTATTAAAAGAGACGTTGAAAGATTTAAGCAAGCAATTAAAGAACTCTCAACTTTAAACATGGGCGGAACGGCAATCGGAACGGGCATTACCGCGGATAGAGATTATATTAAAAACGTAGTTCCTACTCTTTCTAAAGTTTGCGGTATAGAATTTAAGCAAGCGGAAGATTTAATCGACGCCACTCAAAACTTGGACTGTTTCGTTTTCGTTTCGGGAATAGTTAAGTCTTGCGCAACTACTATGTCAAAAATCGCGAACGATTTAAGGCTTATGAGTTCGGGGCCTAGAACCGGTTTTTCTGAAATCAATCTTCCCGCTAAACAAAACGGCTCGTCTATAATGCCGGGTAAAATCAACCCCGTTATCCCCGAAGTAGTTAGTCAGATTGCGTTTAACGTGTTTGGAAACGACCTAACTATCACTATGGCGGCAGAAGCAGGTCAACTTGAACTTAACGCGTTTGAACCTATTCTCTTTTACTGCTTATTCGAATCAATCGAAACGCTTACAAACGGCTTGATAGCGTTTAAAAACGACTGTATTGACGGAATAACCGTTAACGAAGACGCTTGCGTAGACGAAGTTGAAAAGAGTATCGGCATCGTAACTGCGCTCTGCCCGTACATTGGTTACACTCGCGCGGCGGACCTTGCAAAACGCGCTCTTAAAGAAAAAAGAAATATCCGAGATATTTTAATAGAAGAAAACGTTATTGAAAGTTCTAAACTCGATAGTATTTTAGACCCCCACAAAATGATTTAGAATTTTCAGTTAAAAAAAGAACGGCTTTGCCGTTCTTTTTTGCTTTATAAATATTTCGTTAAATCGCCAAGCCTTACGTATCTAATAGCGTCTTTACCGCGAAGAAGTTTATCGGAAATTCCAACGCTATTGTTGTAATCCATACCCGTTTGAGAAGTGCCGTAAACCATATAAACGTCACCTAAAACGTCAATTATTGCAACGTTTACCATGCCGGTTTCCGAGTAAAGGTCTGCAACTAAATTGTTATTGTTAGGATTAGCGTCGGTTACTATATAAAGCCTAATATTAGTTCTTCCTTGAATAACGTCCGGCTTATTATCGCCGTTTTGCTTGTAGTTATTTACCGCAATTAACGCCTTATTGTTGTGAATAATAAGCCTTGACCTACAAGAAACACTATTTTCAATAAGAATAGGCGTTGACCAAGTTTTGCCCATATCGTCACTCGAAGTATAGTAAATTGAACCGCGTTCAGGTTCGGTTCTATAAACCGCGTGTATTTTACCGTCTAAAATCTTATAGTCAAATTCGTATTGCACTTTATACGGGCAAACGGCAAAAAATTCTACGGTAGCAAACCCGTTGGTTGAACGGCAGAGAATAGGTTGCGCGTTATACGACGTTACCACGCCGTAAGTGTAATAATCGTTTTCAAAAAGGGTGCAACAACTAAAGTTTACTTGCTCGTAGCAAAGATATTCAAAGTCAACGTCTTTCTTAAAGCCGTTTTCTTCAAGGTAGGCAAATTGCTCTGCGGTTGAGAATTTTGCTCTCGTTCCGTCTGCTTTTTTAACTTGAACTACCCCTTCAGATTCAAATTCTTCAGTTAAATAGTTAAAATCTTTATAACAAATAGCGTGTTCGCTATCATCGCTTGACCAACTGTTAATTTCATAAAAAACTCTTACCCTGCCTTGACCAAGAGATAAAATTTGCGGAGCGTAAACCTTATCGCCAACGTACACGTCCACCGTTTTTACGTTAGTTGGTTGAGATGCAGGATAGTATGCAAGTCTTATTCTTCCCCTTGATTCGCCGTAACTACCGCGCGGACCGGGCATATAAATGCAAAACATTATACCAAACTTTTCATCAAAAGCAAGGTGCGGACCGTCTGAGCTCGTTTCTTCAAGCCCGTTGTTAATTTGAACGGAGTGCATTAAAATATCAGAAGTTAAATAATTTGTATCCCCTTCTTGATTTTCGTTACATCCAAACGCTAAAAAAGAAAGTGTTAAACATAAAAATATTGTAAGTAACTTTTTCATAGTAATTCTCCTTATTCTTTCGCCATTTTTTATTATAAAATATAAAATAGG
>JAZSBA010000096.1:0-18813 GCA_045602125.1 Christensenellaceae bacterium
TAATATGACTTTAAAGCATTTAAAAATTTTCGTAGCGGTGTGCGAGCAAGGCAGTACCACCAAGGCGTCAAAGGCGTTATTTATAGTTCAGCCTACTATTTCTCACGCCATAAAAGAACTTGAAAATTACTATAACGTTCCTCTTTTTGAAAGGCTAAACCAGCGTTTAGTTTTAACTAAGATAGGAAGGGAACTTTATAAAAAAGCCAAAGAGATTTTAGCGGGGTTTGAAGAGTTTGAAGCGCTTGCAATATCTCACGGGCAAAATCCGCTCGTTAGAATAGGCGCGTCGTTGACGCTCGGTCAAACGTTAATTCCTAAATTTTTAGAAATCGTTGAAAGAGAAAAGTATAACGTTTTACCGCAAGTTCTTATAAGGCAGTCTACGAGAATTGAAAAAGAAATTGAAGAGAGTAACCTTGATTTTGGCGTTATAAGCGGAAACGTTACCTCTCCGCATTTGATAGGAATTGAGATTTCTCACGAAAAATTCGTTGCCGTTTGCCACGTTGATTATTCTATCCCTAGCGAACTTACTTTTGAGGAACTCGTTTCCTATCCACTATTGATAAGAGAGCACGGAAGTTCTTCAAGGGACTTTTTAGAAAGATTGTTATCTGAAAGGGGGCTTACTATTTCTCCTAAGATGGACTCTTCTAACAACCAAGCGATAGTAACTGCTATTCGCGCTAACTTAGGCGTGGGCTTTTTGCCTGAAAACTACGTTAGCGAATACGTTGAAAGGGGAATTTTTAAAAAGTTAACGGTTACCGATATAATAGCAAATCAAACAAACCATTTAGTTATTCACAAAAATAAAAAGCTCAACCCCTTGCAACGGCAAGCTTTTGATATTATAAAGAATATGGCGGAATAAAAAAAGTAGTTGCTTTAAGCAACTACTTTTAGTTTTTATTGAGTATTTTATCAAGAACGGGGTAAACGGTTTTTGCCATACGGTAAAAGCCAAGGTCGTTAGGGTGAACGCAGTCAACGGTGCAAAGATCTCTATCTTCTTCGCCAAAGAGCGTTCTTCCGTCGATAAAGTAGATATTGTTATCCCCGTTTTCTTTAAGGTTTTCGCACAATGATTTAATATACTCTTTTCTCTCGTTTCCGTGATACATATATTCGCTATTTGGCGAGCTCATAATCAAAATTGGAGTTTCGGGGTGCTTATCCCTTATCGTTTGATAGAGCCGTGGATAAGTTGCCTTTAAGTGAGATTCGGTGGGGGCGTTATGATCGTAGTCTAAAACGAAAACGCTCGCGTCTAAACTTGCTAGATAGTTAGCCATTTCAGGCTCGGCTTTTGCGCTACCTGAAAAACCTAAGTTTATATAATCGCTATCGAGCCATCTAGATAACAAAGCGGTGTACTCGTTGCCTGCGTGAGAAACGCAACCCCCTTGAGTTATTGACGAACCGTAAAAGATTATAGGTTTTTCGTGCTTGTATTTTTTAGCGGGTAAAATTTTACAGCCCTTTTTAATTCCTATAAAAAGTTTATAAACGGCGTTATATATAGGGAAACAAATGGAGATATCTCTTTCCTTTATAGTTTCGTCGTATCGTATCGAGCGAGAAAACGCCAAGGCGTTAGGTTTAGCGGCCTCAATATCTTTATTTTCCATATAAAAGCAGTTAGAAAACCTATCGTCAACGTAAAGGGAAAAACTGTGCGAGCCAAAAATCGGCATGCGCGCAAGGATATTTTCCGCCGGCATAGAGCATTTGATAGCAACGTACGGCGAGTCGGTTATAAACTTAATTCTACCGCCAACCGTGTAATTCGCGCCGTAGTTCACGCCGTTGTTTACCGTTTTTGAAACTTCTTCGGGCATACGCTTATAGCGTTCGGCTTTATCGTCGTAATAAATGCCGTAAAGAGCAAAAGGATACGAGTTGGCGTCATACCAGCAAACGTCTTTTTCCGCCATTTCAGGAAGGGCGAAGTTTTTATCGAAATCTTGAATATTCATAGTTATATGATACCACCAAAAGTTTGATATTGCAATCGTTATTTTAATATGTTAAAATAAATTTATGAAAATTACCGTTTCTAATAAAAGCGTTCCGTCGAGCGACGGAGTTCATATATTAAAGGGAAAAGTGTATTTTCCCGAAGGGGAGATAAAGGGCTATCTTCATATCGTTCACGGCATGACCGAGCATATAGGAAGATATCACGACCTTATGAAAAAAATGGCTAGCCGAGGCTATTTAGTTTTCGGTTTTGATAACCTTGGGCACGGGCGCACGGCAAACTATAAAAGCGAACTAGGTTTTATCGCCCGCAAAAAAGGTTACGAGCTTTTAACTCGTGATATTGAAAAGTTCTCTTCTCAAATTTTTAAGGAATACGGAGAATATCCTTACTATCTAATGGGGCATAGTATGGGCTCGTTTATAGTAAGGGTTGCTATGACGACGACCGTTAGGCCGGATAAAGTTATTCTATCCGGAACGAGCGGAAAAAATCATTTGGCGGGGCTTGGAATACTGCTTGTAAAAATCTTAAAGATTTTTAAAGGGGATAAGCACGTTTCAAAATTTTTAGATAAACTCGTGTTCGGATCGTATAATAAAAAGTTTAAAAAGGAAAAGCACAAGAGAAGTTTTATAACGAGCGACGAGGCTTTGCGTAAAAAATACGATAGCGACGAACTTTATAATTTCCGTTTCGGCTTATCTGCTATGCAAGACCTTATAACGCTTAATAAAAAGGCGAATTCCAATAGGTTTTATAAGATGGTTGACGAAACTTGTAGCGTTTTGATAATCTCAGGAAAAGACGACCCCGTTGGTAAATTCGGAAAAGGCGTAAAGCAAGTTCATAAAAAACTCTTGAAAAATAAAATCGACGCAAAACTTAATCTTTACGACGGCAGGCACGAGATTTTTAGCGAACCAAAGGTTAAAGACAAGGTTATAAGCGATATAGCCGAATTTTTGGCTATTGACGGAGAGTAAAATAGCAAGTATAATTAAAATATAAATAATTTTTAAGGAGAATTTATGTTTAATTCAGCAAAAGAAGTTATAAAGTTTATTAAAGACAACGATATTAAGATGGTTGACTTTAAAATGGTGGATATAAACGGGCACTTCCGTCACGTAACTATCCCAGCGGAAAGTTTTAGCGAAGAAATTATGAAAGACGGTATCGGGTTTGACGCGTCTAACTACGGTTACGCAGTAGTTGAAAAGAGCGATATGGTGTTTATTCCAGACCCAACTACCGCTATGGTAGAGCCGTTTAGTGAAATTCCAACTTTATCAATGAGCGGTAACGCTATGATAATAGACTATCCGTCTAACCGTCCGCTCGACCAATATCCTAGAAATATCGTAGCGGCTGCTGAAAAATATCTTAAAGATTCCGGCGTTGCAGATGAAATGTTTATTCTTCCCGAATTTGAGTTTTATCTTTTTGACGACGTTAACTGGTCGGTTAAGCCCTATAACGTTTCTATGAACTTAAACGCTACTCAATCGTACTGGAATAGCGATATAGACGGCAAGGGCGTAGTAGTTCCCAAGCAAAAAAATTATCATATCGCTAAACCTTACGACACGTCTTTTGAGTGCCGTAGCGAAATGTGTATGCTCATAGAAAAAGCGGGTATTCCCGTTAAATATCATCACCCCGAAGTTGGCGCGGCAGGTCAATACGAGATTGAGCCTAAGCCCGGCAAACTCGGAAAAATGGCGGACGGAACAATGATGATAAAATACATTATTCAAAACACCGCCTTAAAATACGGAAAGAGCGCAACGTTTATGCCAAAGCCGGTTTACGGCGAGGCGGGTAGCGGTATGCACGTTCATATTCTTTTATTTAAAGACGGAAAGCCCGTGTTCTCTGATGATAACGGATATTCTCATTTATCTAAAGAGGCGCATTGGTTTATCGGCGGTTTATTAAAGCACATCGGCTCTCTTTGTGCAATAACCAATCCAAGCACCAACTCGTTTAAGCGTTTAGTTCCCGGCTTTGAAGCGCCTGTAACCGTGGGATATGCAACGAGCAATCGTAGCGCGGTAATTAGAATTCCGGCGTATGCTAAGCGCCCTGAAGAGAGAAGATTTGAAATTAGAAATCCAGACGCTACTTGCAACCCGTACTTCTGCTACGCAGCGCTCTTAATGGCGGGGCTTGACGGTATTAAGAATAAAATCGACCCCAAAGAAAACGGCTGGGGACCTTACGACTTTAACCTTTTCAATCTCCCCGAAGAAGAAAAGAAGAAACTTCAAGGTCTTCCCACTTCGCTTGACAAGGCTCTTGACGAACTTGAAAAAGATTACGAATATCTCACGGCAGGCGGAGTATTCCCCGAGGCTTTAATAAAGAAATTTATTCAAACCAAGCGTGAAGAGTGCAGAAAACTCTCAACTATTCCAAACCCTGCAGAATTTGAAAGCTATTATAATTGTTAATCAAAAAACTCCGCATTTCATTTTGCGGAGTTTTTTATTAGGCTTTGCTTTTTTAATTATTAAATTAACAAAGTAAATAATAAGAACATTAACGGAATAGTTATTACACAACAAATGCAAGTAAGAAGTACGTAAGACGTTGCCGATTTACTATCACCGCCAAATAGCGTTGGGAAAAGAGCGGTACTCGTTGCGCAAGGCATTGAAAGAAGGAAAACTAAAACGTATTTTATTGTTTCTGCAATAGGTAAAAAACTAACTAATAGCATAGTTACGAGTGACATAACTACTAGTTTCATACCGCAAACGAAATAGCCCCATTTATCAAAAAAGAGTTCTTTTAAGTTGGCTTTTGCAAGTTTCATACCGATAACCGTAAGAGAAAGCGGTGTGACGGTATCCCCGATAACGTCAATGCTATTTATAAGTTTTGAAACAATAGTATGTAGCGTAGTGTTCGGCGTTGGAAGGTCCACGAAAGGAACTTTAATCGTAAAGAAGAAGATAAATCCGAGCGCAACGGCAATAATAGTTGGATTAGTAACGATTTTCTTAATAGAAACGTTATTTTTATCGCCGGTTATAAGGTAAGCGCCAAGCGTCCAACTCAAAAGATTGAAAACCGCAACTACTACCGCACCGTAAATCATAACTTCGCCGATATAATTCGTTCCCGAAAACACCATTTGCAAAAATGGAAAGCCCATAAATCCGCAGTTAGAGAACATTGACGCGTATCTAACGACTTTCTTTTTATCAACGTCGCCTTTAAGTTTTACGATTAGGCACATAAGCCCTGCCATTATAAGGTGAACGGCAACGGTTATTCCTGCAACGATTAAAACGTTTACGCCGATTTCCGAACTAAACTTAGTGTTTTGAAAGCCCATAAGCACCATGCACGGTTGAGCGCCGTACATAACGAAGGATGAAAACGCCGATTCTGCTTTTTCGTTAAGCAGTTTAGTTTTTGAAAGAATAAAGCCGGGAACGGCAAGAACAATTAACGATACAACCGATATTAAAACGGTTAAAAAGCTTATTTGCATAATTAGTCGGTAGTCTTTTCAGACTGTTTTTCCTTTATAAAAGTTATTGCGGTAAAGAATAATGAAATAAGGGCAGAAGATAAAATTATTCCGCCGATAATATCCGTGATCCAATGAGCGCCCGATAAAAGCCTTGTAACAACGGTTGCAAGCATAATAATTCCGCCAAGGATATATCCCGCAATTTGCAATTTTTTGTTTGGCACGAAGTCTTTAATTAAAATGAGCGCAGAGGATATAACGCAAAGAGAAAGTAAGGTGTGAGAAGACGGATAAGACGCTTCAAGTTTCCCTTCCATTAAAACTGGGCGGTAGTTGATAACTATCACTTCAAAAGCAAGATAAAAAATAAAAGTTAAAACGTAAAAACACGCAAGAGCGTAAATTTTAGCGTCAACTTTTTTAAGGCTCTTGCCTTTTATAAGTTGATAAATGCCTAAAATTACAAAGCAACCGACAACTAAAAAAGTAACGAGCCCGAAAACTTCGGAAATTTTATAGAAACTTTCGCTAAAACCTATCGCTTTTGCAACGGCAATATTTAAACTGCAAAAACCTATTTCAGAGCCAAGCGGACCTAAATTGCAAACGTTAACGAATTTTACAAGAAGAGTAAACGCTATGAAAATTAAAAATAACGCGCCGGTCAAAATAAGATTAGTCTTTAAAGTTTTCATAAAAACCTCCTAAAATTAGATAATTAAATTATATCATTATAAAGCACGCTTAGTCAACTCAAAAAAGTTGGGGTATTGACTTTAAAGTGCGTTTTTGTTATTATATAAGCAAGTATGGTATATTATACTTAATATTTAGTATAATAGTTGGGGTAAAAATGAGCAGAAGAAACGAAGTAAAGATAAGCCATGAATTTTTTGCTATTTTAGGCGACGTGATAGCAATTTTTTTATCTGCGTTTATCGCTATAATTTTGCAAGATGAAGGTCGAGTCATTAGTTTTCTTGAAATTGTTTGGGTGGGTATCAACGTTATAGTTATAACTTGCTCTTTTTATTTTTTAGGCTACTACTCGTTAGTGTTTAAAATGTTTAGCTTTAAAGGAATAGTTAAAACACTATGTTTGATCGTAGCGGTTGGCGGGTTAAACGTTTTATTCGCGCTTTTAACTAATCAAAGTGTCGTAACTTACGTTGGCGTTTTAATATTTATGGGGCTTGCAGTTTCTTCTACCTTGATTATACTTTTCATAAGAAAAGCAGTTCCCGTTTTAATTTCAAAATCAACGTCTAAAAAGAGTGAAAAAATTAGAGTTATGGTAGTTGGTGCAGGGGACGCTGGCGTTCAACTTATCAAAGATATGATAGAATTTCGCCACGTTAACTATATTCCCGTTTGTATCGTTGACGACGATCCTAAAAAGCAAGGCGAATACGTAGGCGGTGTTAAAATCTGCGGTACGATTGACGACGTTAAGGAACTTGCCGAAAAATATAAAGTAGAAGAAATTTTCGTTTCAATTCCGTCGGCAAGTATTCGCACTCGTGAAGAAATCGTTAAAAAATGCAAAACTACGGCTTGCGTTGTTAAAACTTTGCCTGACGTTGCTGAAGTTGCAAGCGGTAAAATCACCGTTGAGCATTTGCTCCCAGTCGGCGTTGAAGAACTTTTAGGTCGTAATCAAACTAAGGTTGACCTTACTCAAATTAAAGGTTACATTGAAGATAAAATTGTTTTAGTTACGGGTGGCGGTGGCTCGATAGGTAGCGAACTTTGCCGTCAAATAGCAACTTTTTCTCCAAAGCAACTTATAATTTTAGATTATTACGAAAATAACGCTTACGAAATTCAACAAGAGCTTTTAAGAAAGAACGAAAAATTAAACCTTTTAGTGCTCATTGCAAATATTCGTGAAAAGGATAAAATCAGAAAGGTTTTCGATACTTATAGACCGCAAATCGTTTTCCACGCCGCGGCGCATAAGCACGTTCCACTCATGGAAACTAGCCCTAACGAAGCGGTTAAAAACAACGTTTTCGGTACGCTTAACGTAGCAAGGGCGGCGGACGAGTTTGAAGTTGAAACTTTCGTTCAAATTTCAACGGATAAAGCCGTTAACCCAACTAACATTATGGGCGCAACCAAAAGAATTTGCGAAATGATAATTCAAACTATCGGCAAGCACAGTAAGAAAACTAACTTCGTTGCCGTTAGATTTGGTAACGTTTTAGGTTCGAACGGCTCGGTTATTCCGCTTTTCAAAAAGCAAATTGAAGAAGGCGGTCCTGTCACCGTAACGCATAAAGACATCGTTAGATACTTTATGACTATAAAAGAAGCGGTTTCGCTCGTTCTTCAAGCGGGTGCGTTTGCAAAACGCGGTCAAATATTCGTTTTAGATATGGGCGCTCCTGTAAAAATTTACGATTTAGCCGAAAATCTCATTAGGCTTTCAGGTTACGAACCACACGTTGATATTGACATCGTTTGCACAGGTCTTCGCCCCGGCGAAAAGCTTTACGAAGAGCGTTTAATGGACGAAGAAGGTTTAGAAAAGACTGAAAACGGTCTTATTAGCATAGCAAAACCTATCGAACTCGACGAAGATCATTTATGGACTACGCTCGATAGATTATACCAAGAAGCCTACGCCGAAACTGACGATATGAAAAGGTCGGTTAAGGAGCTTGTTGACACGTACACAATTTTTAAGCCCCTTTAAGCCGTTATAAACTGCGTATTTCTGCGTTAACTGCCAAGTGCGTACGACTACAATGACCAAAAAGGTCTATTGTATCCGTCCCCACTTGTCGAGCCTTGAAATACTTGTTTCTAACGTCTTAAAGTAAAGCGTTGAAAAAGCTTTAAGTTAGCAAAATTAAATGCTATGAATAAAAAACAAACGGCGGAGAATTTTCTCCGCCGTTTTATCTATTGTCAACAAGTTCGTCTATCGTTACGTCAAAATGCTTTGATAAAGATATTAATTGGTTTATGGACGGCTCTGTATAGCCCGTTTCCCAATGAGATACCGTCTTTGAAGATACGTTAAGAATCTCGGCAAGCTGTTTTTGATCTAAATTATTTGCTTTGCGCAAAGTTTTAAGATTTTCTGAAAAACCCATATCGTATCCCCCCTTATATCTTTAGTTTATCAAAAATTGAGATTTTTACTTGACAATCTCAAATATTGAGAATATAATTAGGAAAAACACAAAAGGGGACTAGATATGATTTGCGATAGATGTAATTGCTATAATGAAGACGGCTCGGATATCTGCTCAAATTGCGGGGCGGATTTAAACGAACAAAGGCAAAGAGAGTGTGGCGGACGTGAGCCGGTTCAAAGAAGTTATGAAACCGCATTAGATTCAAAAGTAGCAGTAGGCGTTATTCTTAACGTGTTTCTAGGTATTATAGGGTTATTGATAGGCCTATTAATTTATCCTTACAAGTCTTATGCGAGAAGTACTTTTATTAAAGGTTGGGTAGGGCTTTTGATTTTTAAAGTTGTTGCGATACTCGTATTTTTAATTATTGTTGCTTTAACGGCTGGTGTAGACTATATTTAAAAGATAATATAAAAACAAACGGCGGAGAATTTTCTCCGCCGTTTGTTTTGCTGTGTCTAACCGAATAAGATCACTATATATGGCTCTTAACGAGCGTTTTATAAAAGGTAAACGGGAAGTTCTTCTCCGCAAGCGAAAGACTCGCCCGGTTTTCCTTCCACTTTCTTAACAGGTTTTTTTGCTACCGTCTTTTTAGCGGTAGTTTTTTTGACGCTTTCTTTTTTAACTTCTTCTTTTTTTACTTCTTCTTTTTTTACTTCTTCAACCTTAGTTTCAACTTGGCTTTCAACCATGTTCATAACTTGCTCGCTAGTTGCGCCTATAACCGTGCTATTAACCATATCTGGAGCCTCCGTTTTAACGTTACTGTAACCGTTGTTTTCTACTCTTTTGATTGCATTTTTACCTATTGGCATAACTTGTAATCTCCTTTGCGAGCGCTATATATTCTTGCGCGCTACGGCTATTTTTCTTAAACGCTACTACGGGAACGGAATTATCTTGCGACCACTCGATAGTGCTATCCACTCTCACGTAAGTGTCAAAAAGTCTAACGCCTTCCATTTCTTTGAGCGTTTCAAGAGTTTGCTTAAAATATTTCTTTCTCTCGTCCGCTTTAGTTACGGCTATGCCGAGAATTTCAAGTTTTGGAGAGATTTCTTTTACTTGACTTGTAAATTCAAACATATTTGCAAGACCGAACAGTCCCCACGGGCTTGCTTCAACCGGAATAACTAGGTAATCGCTTGCGCAAAGAACGTTCATAACCCAACCGCCGAGCGTTGGGGGAGCGTCTATTAAAATATAATCGTAATATCCCCTTGCCCTAATTGGTTCGAGCAATTTTTTAAATACCGTTTCCCTTTGCCATTTTGCAAAAAGTTCAAACTCAATTCCGCTCATAAGCGATGAAGACGGAATAAGGTCAAGCCCCTTGTAATCAGTTTCCACTATGCAAGAAGAAAGTTCAGTTTCTCCTTTTATAGCAGAGTAAATGTTTTTACCGCCTTGGGCAAAAGATAGAGCCCTTTCTTCGTCAAAGTAAGAAATGGTAAGGTTAAGTTGCATATCGCCGTCAATCATTAAAACTTTCTTGCCGTCTTTTGCCAAAGCGCAAGCGACGTTAGAACAAGTAGTAGTTTTTCCACTACCACCTTTATTATTGGCAAATGCAATAACTTTAGTTTTGCTCATATTTTCTCCTTGCGTTTATAAAAGATGAGTATCTAACCCAACTTTTTTTGGTGTAACGCTTACTTTCTCGTTTGATTTTTGAAGCTCTTTAGGTTTTTCTACGTCTTCTTTTAAAAACTCTACTAGTTCTTTTATTCCTTCGCCAGTAATTGCGCTAACTGGGAAAATCTTTTTGCAACCTGCAAGTTCTAGCCACCGTCTAACTCTTTCAACGTTGGCGTCGGGCTTGTCTATCCCCGTAATAATTCCTATCGCCTCTCTATTTACCATACTCGTTAAGCACGGCGAAAATATCGAGTAAGGCTCGTTTGCGGACAAAACTAAACCAACGACGTCCGCCTCGTACGAATAAAGCGCTAACGCACCGCTCGTTTCACGGCGTTCGGTGTATTCGCCGGGGGTGTCTATAACCTTATCGAGATAATTAACGTATTGAGTTTTATAATATTTGATTTCTTCTCCGCGAAGAGCTTGAGTAAGGGTAGTTTTGCCCGCTCCAACTCTCCCGAATAGCATAATTTTTTTCATTAGGTTTTAGTAACGTCGCAACAAATATATCCGAGTTTATTCTTAAAATAATCGTTGATTGCGTTAAACGCCGCCTCTACTGAAGAAACGCTACCGGTAATTATTAAAGTACCGGTAAATCTATCAACGAAACCGATTTCCGCGCCCGAAGATTTCATAGCGATATCGGCTGCGATAACCGCGCTTTCATAAGGGATAACTGTAAACACGCCGATTGCCGAACGCGTATAGTCAACCCTTGGGTCAAGCCCGAGTTTAACGTAGAGCGATTCCCCCGGGTTTGCAATAATATGGCAAAGAGTTATCTGTTTACCAGGAACGAACTCTTGTATAATTCTCATTTTATCGTGCATTTCCATATAATTACCTGCTTTGTGATTAGCCGCCAATTTGAACTTTAAGACCGCTTTCTTCCGCAACGGATTTTAAGTATTCCATTTTCTCTTTGGTTGGCGGTTCAATATTTTCAAGCGAATATTTTCTATTAAGCCCCGAATATTTATCAAAGCCGAGCCTATGATAGGGGAGAAGATGATGTTCTTTAACCCCGGGGAGCGAACTTGCAAACTTTGAAATAGCCTTGATTTCTTCCGCAGTATCGTTAAACGTTGGGATAACGGGCGTGCGGATAATAAGCTCAACGCCACTATTTGCAACCTTTTTAGCGTTCTCTAAAATTCTCTCGTTAGGAGCGGTTGTAAACTCTTTGTGCTTATTAGAATCAATATGCTTTATATCCATAAGACAAAGGTCGAGATAGGGAAGAATTTCTTCAACGTGTTCATACGGCGCGTTTAAAGTAGTTTCAATAGCCGTGTGAAGACCTTCTCCTTTAAGCGCCCTTAATAAATCTCTTGCAAATTCCGGTTGAGCAAGAACTTCGCCACCAGATAACGTAACGCCACCGCCACTTCTTCTATAATAGGGGCTATCGAGCAAAATTTCGGGGATAAGGTCTTTAACGGAAACGTCTTTTCCCACGGTTTTTTTAACGCCCGCCTCGAACATTTCTTCTATCTCGTATCTTTGCGATTCGGGATTACAACACCACGCGCAACGCATATAACAACCCTTTAAAAAAACGATTGTTCTAATGCCCGGCCCGTCGTGAATAGAGAACCTTTGAATATTAAATATTCTGCCTGTGGTGTTTAAGTAATCCATAGTTAAGATTAAAATCCTTGTTCTGTTCTTGCGATAATATCGTCTTGGAGTGATTTAGAAAGAGTAGTAAAGAGCGCGCTATAACCTGCAACTCTAACGACGAGTGTTTTATAATTTTCAGGGTTCTTTTGAGCGTCGAGAAGAGTTTCACGAGTTACTACGTTAAATTGCATGTGCATACCCTTTTGATCGAAGTACGAGCGGATAAGCGCAACGAATTTAGAAAGACCTGAATTTCCTTGTAAAGCAGACGGGTGGAATTTTTGATTGAGTAAAGTTCCGTTACTTGCAACGTCTTGTTCAAGTTTAGCAACCGAGTTAGCAGTTGCAGTCGGCCCTTTTTTATCTCTACCAGATGCCGGGCCGATACCGTCTGCAATTGGTGTGAACGCAAGCCTACCGTCAGGCGTTGCGCCCGTTTGAGTTCCGAGCGGAACGTTTGCAGATACGGGGTATAAGCCTGCTTGGAACATACCACCGCGTGGGTTTTTGTATTTTTCAACTTCTTTGGTGTAAGTATTAGCAACGTCACGAGCGAACATATCTATTTCGTAGATATCGTTGCCGTATTTGGGGCATTCTTCATCGATTAAACGTTTAACTTCTTGGTATTTTCTCTTTTCAGCGCTTGATAAAGTGCCTGCCGTCGTTACGTTTTTATAAATTGCCGATACGATTTCTTCGTTTACAGGAATACCCTTTTTAGAAAGTTCTTTTGCAATCTGAGAAGTAACGTTGATTGCGCCTTGACCTACGTAGCCGTAACCAAAGTTATTGTCCATTGCTTGCTTAAACTCTTGCATAGTTAAAGTTTTATCTTCAAACACGAGTTTTCTTATTGCAATTAAACCGTCGGTGTTGTTTGCTATGCCAAAGCCTTGAGGTCCTGTAAAGTTATATATAGCGCCACCTTCTTGTAATGATTTACCTCTACCGATACAATCGTCAACCATAGAAGATTGGAAGGGGAGCGGGCATCTAGTTGCGTGAGCAACGTCGATGGCGTTGTTTGCATTTACTAAAAGTTTAATAAAATATGCTTGTTGTTCTTTGTAAGCGTCGTAGAATTCTTCGAACGAAGTCATCTCGCATACGTCTTTAGTTCTCGGGCCTATTTGAACGCCCTTGTCAACGCCTTGCGTAAACACGAGTTCTAAAGGACGGCACATATTAAAGAACGCAGCGTCGTGCCAACCGTCAGTCTTAGCGCCCTTTTGCGGTTCAACGCAACCGATAATGCAGTAATCTCTAGCGTCTTCAAGAGTTACGCCACGTTGCATCATAGACGGAATAATAACTTCGTCGTTATAGTACGCTGGAAGACCAGTTCCAAGGCGAGTGAGCGCGCCCGCTTTAATGAGTAAGTCTTGCGGAGAACCGTTCCAAACTCTTATAGAGATTGACGGTTGCGGAAGGGGAACGTGCATAGACGCTTCAAGGCACATATACGATAAATCGTTAGTAGCGTCCATACCGTATATATTTTGACCGCCAACGATAAGGTTTTGGAACATACCGTAACCTGCAAAGCCGTCAGCCGAAACGGCGTCACGCACTTTATTAATGTCGTTGAGTTTTACCCAAATGCAGTCGATGAGTTCTTGCGCTTGTTCGCGAGAGATTTTTCCTTCGTCTAAATGCTTTTTATAGAAAGGATACATATATTGGTCAAATCTACCGGGAGATATTGAGTGACCGCTTGATTCAACTTGTAAAAGAAGTTGGATAAACCAGAAAGATTGGCAAGCTTCGTAGAAAGAAGTTGCGCCGTATTCGGGAACTCTTTCGCAGTTTTTAGCAATTTGTAAAAGTTCTTCTCTTCTTTCTAAGTTAGATTCCTTGTCCGCCATTTCTTTAGCGAGAGCGGAATATCTCTTAGCGTATAAAATAACTGCTTCGGCGCTTTCGATAACGGCTGAAAGGAAGTTCATTCTCTGCATATATTCAGGGCAGTAAACTTCAACTTTATCCATTGCCTTTTGCGCTTCTTCAATAATTCCACGATAACCAACTTTTAAGATTTTTTCATAGTTAACGTTAACGTGGCCTATACCGTTATAGAAATAGTTGCCCGGTGTAAACATACCGTGAGTAACGAAGGCTTCGTAAGCCCTAGGATCCATATTAGCCTTTGCAAGATCGCTAGTAGTTTTGCCTTTCCAGTAAGAATACGCGTCGCGAAGTTCTTTTTTAGTTTGTTCACTAATGTAGAAGGGGTCTGCGGAACGTTTTTCAACGGTGTCAAACTCCGCTTCTAACCACTCGAAAGAGTATTCTGGGAACACTTGGCATCCGCGCGGATGAACCGTTGCGCTACCAACTACGAGTTCCTTATCTCTTATAACGATGGGAATATTTTTAAGAATATGGCTAAAACAAGCGCTTCTACGCTTGATAATAGGTAAATCTTCCGTGTTTTTATAACTTTCCGTTACTAAAAGACCACGAGCAGACTCAATCTCAGGCATATTCTCGTAGAGATCGTCTATTAAAGATTGTATTCTTGAACTTTTTTCAATTACGAATTTTACGTTATCCATGTTTCACCTTATAATTGATCCCAAATTCCTTGGTGGGGAGATGCTATAACCGACGTTGCCGATAATTGACCTAAGCCTTTAGCGTATTCAGCGCCTGCGGAGATGGCGGCGGAAACGTCACCAACTTCACCGGTTATCATAAACACGCCTTTACCGCCCATACCTCTTGAAACTCTAAGGTCGTAAATTTCAACCTTTGCAGTTTTAACTGCAATATCCGCAGCTTTAATAGTAGTTGCGGCGGAATAAGTTTCAAGTAAGCCTAAAGAACCCGTCTTATTGCCAACGCCCGTTCCAAATAACGCCGAGATTACTTGGGGATCGATTCTACCCATAATCGAAGAATCAACAACGTACCCGTCGAATTTTTGGTTAACGTGGTTTACAGCCGCCGTTACGTTTGATATAGAACCCGTCAAAATAATTTCATACTTGCCTGGGCAAGAGGGGTGAGAAGTAACTAGCTCGATGCCTGCGCTTTTGAGCGCGTCGTCCGCCGCTTCTACACCTTTGGGTACGTTTTTAAGTTCAATCACTCCGATTGAGTTATACATGTTATTTTACCTTTCTCTTTAAATTTTACTAATTACTATTTTTGAATTTTCAAACACGGTTACTTTACCGTCGATTGAAGCGTGTTGCGGAAGTGATAATCCGTCGTTTGCGTTAGCAATAACGCTACCTTTTGTCACTATATCGCCCGTGTTAACGCATGGAACTGATGGCGCTCCAATATGCCCACGAAGATTGATTTCCACAACGCTAGTGTCGTTTATCTCGCCGATAAATTCAGCGATTTTATCGTACTTTTTAACGCCTAACACCGATTGCCAACGGTCTGACGGAATCATGCGATATTCTCTTTCGTGGTGGGGCGAAACTTCGCTGTTTCCCACAAAACGCATTTTTTCTTTTGCTAAGATTGCCTTATATTCGTTGATAACTGCCTTTGGAGAAATTCCTTGACAGCAAGCGAGCGTTTCGCAAACACCGCAACCGCAACAAAGCGTTGCAGATAAAACCATTTGAGGAGAGATTTTAACCGCTCCTTTTGCAGTTCTAACCATTTTGTGCGGTTCTAAGGGGTAGCCTAACAAGCCTCTTGGGCAAAGGTCGGTACACCTTGTACATTGACAGCAAGCTGTTTCCGCTCTTGCCACCGATTTTGCTCCGTCTATAAACTTCATTTCTATCGCGGGGATAGATTTAGGAAGAATTAAAAGACCTTTGGTAGTTTTAGTAACCACAGCTTTTTCGTGGTCTATAACTTTTCCCATAGACGGACCGCCGTCTAAAACTACGTGCGTTTCAGGAACGTTAACGCCGAGTTTACTAAATAAATACGATATAGGCGTTCCAAGTGGAACTTTTGTTACGATAGGTTTGTTAACGTCACCGCCAACGGTGAGCCATTTAGAAGTTAAAGGGTTATCAAATTTTATTGCGTTTGCTACGTTATAAACCGTTTCAACGTTATAAACGATAACTCCTGCGGTAATTGGGAGATTGCCCGGTTTTACCACTTTCCCAGTCGCTTGATAGATAAGGCTAATTTCGTCGCCCATCGGATAAACGTCGGGAAGAACTTTTAAAGAAATTCTATCTGCAAGAACAGTTCCGTCACTTATATTTAATTTTTTAGCGGTATGATCTTTAACGCATAATAAAGCCTTTTTTACCGACAAGTAATCAAGAACTTGGTTTATGCCTTCAAGCACCATATCCATCTCTTTTTTTAAGAGAATATAATCTGTATAGAGAAGGGGTTCGCACTCTGCGCCGTTGATAACGATAACTTCCGCGCCGTCAGCAAGTTTTGCGTACGACGGGAAACCCGCACCGCCCGCGCCGACGATACCTGCCTCCTTCATCTTCATTTTTAAGTCCATAAGCCTTTCCTTATAAAAAGCTAATTTTAATCAACGATACCAACGATAACCGCATCGCAAGGCGAGTTAACGTTTGATAAAGCAAGGCGGGCGGAACTACCGGTCGTTACGAGAACGGTTTCTCCAATGCCTGCTCCAACGGAATCGATAGCAATTAAGTATTTATCCGTTATTTCGCCGTTTTCAATAATCTGCACTTCCATAAATTTAGCGCCGATTAATTCTTCTTTTTTTCTAGTGGAAACTACGTTTCCTCTGATAATACCTTTTAACACTTTTTACTCCTTGACGATTCTTACTTTTGCGCCGTTGCCGATGCAAGTTGCGTTAGAGTCGTCTGTATCAATGTGCATTTCGAGTCTGAAATCTTTGTGTACTCTTATTTGAACGTCGTACCAACGCGTTTGTTTTTGACCGATTACGTCTACGGTCACTTTATCGCCGTCTTGAACTTTGAAGAACTCTGCGTCGAACGGCGACATGTGTATATGTCTGTTCGCTATAATACAACCTTCTTTAAGTTGTACCGCGCCTCTAGGTCCTATAATCGTAATACCTGCAGAGCCTTTTATATTGCCTGATTCTCTCACCGGTGGTCTATTTTTCAAAACGAACGAGTCCGTTTGAGAAATTTCTACTTGGGAGTGACTTCTGAGCGGTCCGAGTACTCTTACCTTTTCAATAGGGCGGAGCGACGGTCCAACGATTGTAAGCGTTTCCTTGCAAGCGTATTGACCGGGCTGAGATAATTCTTTGAAAGGCGTGAGTTCATAACCCTTTCCGAAGAGAGTTTCAAGGTCTTGCTTATTAAGATGTATGTGCCTGTTAGAAACGCCGACGGGGATTTCTCCAAGTTTAATATTGTCTTTATCTCTAACGATGTTATCGATAACTTGTTTTACAAGTTGTTCAATTTGTTTTTGAGTAATAATCATAAATCTCTCCAAAGGGTAAAGTAATTTTAGAAAAACTCCCGTAGTGTCCGACGCATCGGACACTACGGTAAATTCCAATGCTTAGTCTTACTTAATAGCGGGAAGAAGTTTTTCTACGTCTGCGTGCGGTCTTGGGATAACGTGAGTAGCGATAACTTCGCCAAGAGCAGTTGCAGCTGCAGAGCCTGCTTCAACAGCAGCTTTAACAGCGCCAACGTCACCGCGAACCATAACACTTACGAGTCCGCTACCGATCTTTTCGCTGCCGATTAAAACAACGTTTGCTGCTTTAACCATAGCATCTGCCGCTTCGATAGCTGCTACTAAACCTCTGGTTTCTACCATTCCTAATGCTTCCATCATAGTTGTAGTTCTCCTTATAAATTATATTTGTTTGGGGCGTAAGCCCTAATAACTGTGTTAATCAGCCCGTCGTTAAAAATTTCATAACGTCGGGGTGTGGGCGCGCGATAACTTCACGCACCTTTACGTTGCCTACTTCGCTTGCCGCCGCCGCGCCTGCTTCGAGCGCAGCGGTAACAGCTGAAACCTCGCCTTCGACAACTACGGTTACCAGTCTACCGCCAAGACGCTTTTCAACGTGAATAAGTTTAACGTTGGCAGCTTTAACCATGGCGTCAAGCCCTGTGATGGCGGCAACCATAGCTTGAACTTCAAGTAACGCGATTGCTTTCATGTTTACTCCTTAAAACTATCTTACTTAATAGCGGGAAGAAGTTTTTCTACGTCTGCGTGTGGTCTTGGGATAACGTGAGTAGCGATAACTTCGCCAAGAGCAGTTGCAGCTGCAGAGCCTGCTTCAACAGCAGCTTTAACAGCGCCAACGTCACCGCGAACCATAACGCTTACGAGTCCGCTACCGATCTTTTCGCTACCGATTAAAACAACGTTTGCCGCTTTAACCATAGCATCTGCTGCTTCGATAGCCGCAACTAAACCTCTGGTTTCTACCATTCCTAATGCTTCCTTCATAATATTTCTCCTTTACAAAAAATTTTATCTTAATTTATCTTTGCCGAGAGCATTGAGTCTTGCAAACCACTCAATGTCCGGACTTTGCCTTGCTATAACCTTATGCGTAACGTAAAGCCCACGCAATTCGGCTTCTTGTTTACCTACTTCTATTGCGGATTCAACCGCGCCAACGTCCCCTTCGATTTTGATTGCCATAACCAAGGGAACTTTCGCATCGTCGCCCGCCGCAGGTTTATTCTTATCAATGGCAACGACTGAAACGTCCGCCGCTTTTGCCATTTTATCGGCTACTACGATTGCCGTAGCAAAGCCGAATACTTCTATCATACCTAATGCCATAACTACCTTTAAGCCGTTATTTACGGCGTTATACTTTGTTCTTTGCGTTTTGCGA
Organism: Christensenellaceae bacterium; assembly: GCA_045602125.1. Classification (GTDB taxonomy): domain Bacteria; phylum Bacillota; class Clostridia; order Christensenellales; family Borkfalkiaceae; genus HGM11412. The sequence continues at coordinate 18,663 of JAZSBA010000096.1, forward strand.
AATTCCTGCGACCAACAAGGTCGCTCCCTTCCGCAAAATCACAAACGCCTCGTCTAACTTGTAACTAACGCCTTAAAGCGAGCTTCAAATTGACTTTGTGTTTATTTTACGTTATACTTTGTTCTTTGCGTTTTGCGAAATTCCTACGACC
>JAZSBA010000097.1:0-2268 GCA_045602125.1 Christensenellaceae bacterium
TAAATAAAAATTTAGATAGTAAGCCGTGCTACGTTTTTTGTGAAGACAAAATAACGCTTAATACGGAACTAGAAATAGCGAAAAAAATGGGCGGATTTATAGGCGTAGAAGTATTGACGTTTAAAAGATATATAAAATCAAAAATGCCAAACGTAAATATGCTTTCTAAAGAATCGTCAGTAATGGTTGTTAGAAAAATTATTTCTGAACTTAAAGAAAAACTTCAATGTTTTAATGCGTCTTTAAACAACCCTAATTTAGCGGTAACTATTTATGAACTTATATCACAAATTAAAAGCGCTAAAATAAGCGTTTGTGACCTTTTAAAGTTAAATGAAAGCAGTATAAGTTTAAGCCTTGCTTTGAGAAAAAAGATTTTAGATATCGGGCTAATTTATAGTGAATATGAAAATTATTTAGAAAAAAACGGGCTTTTAGATAGCAACAATTATTTGTCTTTAATAGTTGACTTGCTTTATAAAGACGAAAGCATCTTTAACGCCCAAATTATACTTATTGGCTTCCCGTCAATTACTAAACAACGTTTAGAAATTTTTAAAACGCTTGAAAAAAGGTCAAATAACGTTTCAATCGTAACTCTTGCCGACGCTACTAGCGAAATTTACACAAACGAAGTTGTAAACGTTTTAAAAAGAGAAAATTTAATAACTAAAGAAATTGAAACGCCTTTTAACTACTCTAGCGAAGTTTTAAAAATCAAAGACAATTTGTTTAACCCTAAAGTTTTTAGCGATAATTTTAAGGGTGAAGAGAGTAAAAACGTATTGATTTTTGAAGCCGTTTCGCAAAAAAGCGAAGTTGAGTTTGTTGCAAAAAAAATAATAAAAGACGTTAAAGAAGGTGCTAGGTTTAAAGATATGGCTATAGCCGTAGGTAGTTTAAACGCTTATTATCCTATTATCACGTCAGTTTTTAAAGAGTATAATATACCGTATTTTATAGATAGAAAAGTAACGTTATCTAGTCACCCTATTTATTTATACGTAATGAATTATTTAGACTTATTAAGAAAAGGTTTTGCTCCGCAAGATTTTTTACGCTTTTGTTCTAGTTCGCTTTTATGTAGCGATAAAGGTTTAACTGACGGGTTTAGAAATTACGTTTTAAAATATGCCGGAACAAGAAGTTTAATTAAAAAGCCTTTTACTACTGAAGCGCCAAACTTATCTCAGTATGAAAAAATAAGAGAACTTGTGTATTCCGTTTACTTAAAAGGCGAAAAGGCTAAAACGGTTAAAGATTACGTTTATGCTATTAAGCAAATGATAGAAGACACTAACGCCTTTGAAAATATGAACGGTTTATCTAATAGTTTAATTTCTATTAATGAATTAGAACTTGTTAATTTAAACAAGGGCGTTAAGGATAAACTCCTTGGCATTTTTAACGAAATGGAGGCCGTTTTAGGCGACGTTGAAATTAATAATTTAGATTTTAAAACTATCTTTTCAAGCGGTGCTAACGGTCTTGAAATATCTTCTATTCCTCTATTTCACGACGCTGTGTTTATTGGCGAGTGTAAAGACGTTAAAATTAAAAATGCAAACGTTTTATATGCTATGGGGCTTAACGGGGAAATTCCGTTTTCTAAAAGCGATACGGCAATACTCACCGATAGCGACCTTTATGAACTTGATGGGTTTCAAGTAATGGTTGACCCTAAAGTTAAAGCCGTTAATTTAAGAGAAAAAGAAAACGTTGGCGTTATGTTAATGTCGTTTAATAAAGAACTCGTAGTGTCGTTTGCAGACACGTCCATAAGTGGTGCGCCACTTTTCAAAAGTGAGGCTATAGATTATTTATCTCGCATTTTTAACATAGAGCCTTTAAAAGAAAATACGCTTAGCGCCTTAGAACTTAGAAAAGGCGATATTAGTTACGAGAACTTTTTAATTGGTTTTGCTAACCCTAAAACTGCTAAAAAGGAAATAGCAAAACACGTTGTTAAAGCGAAGAGTGGAGATGGTGAATCTAAATACGTTTTAGCGTCTATTTTAAATAGTGGAGAAACGGAAGTTATAAACGAATATAAAAATATAATAGAAAATTTCTTTAATGAAGAAGATAACAAGCATTTGGATAGCGAGTATAATTTTTATTTTCCAGACAACTACGCTTACACTAGTGCTATAGAAAAATATTTTGACTGCCCATACAAAGCCTACGTTCAAAATCTTTTAAACCTAAAAGACGTTGAAACGGGTGACGTTAAAGTTTATGAAATGGGTAATCTACTTCATAAAGTTA
>JAZSBA010000098.1:0-9543 GCA_045602125.1 Christensenellaceae bacterium
GATTTTTAATGAGTATGCCGTCTGAAATTTTAAAAACGATAGGCACGCTCTATAAGAGCGGAGAACTATTTTTACATCTAGGAACTACCCTTTACGAAACTTTGCTCGGCTTTATTATAGCAACGACCGTCGGAACGATAATTGCATTAATTTTATGGTGGAGCGAGTTTATAAGAAGGGTTTTAGAGCCTTATATAGTAGTTCTCAACAGTTTGCCGAAAATTGCGCTAGGACCTATTATTATCGTTTGGTTTGGCGCTGGCACGAAGTCGATTATTTTTATGGCGATACTTATAACCGTTATAGTAACGATAATAACTATGCTCAACGGATTTTTAGGCGTTGAGCATGGAAAAATTCTACTTATGCGCTCGCTTGGAGCAAGCAAAATTCAAATGCTTTATAAACTAGTTCTCCCTGCAAGCGTTCCAACTTTTATTTCTTGCTTGAAAATCAACGTTGGCATGGCTTGGATAGGCTCTATTATGGGTGAATATCTCGTTTCAAAGCAAGGAATAGGCTACTTAATAGTTTACGGCGGGCAAGTGTTTAGGCTAGATCTCGTTATGGCGTCAACCGTTATTTTATGCGTTTTAGCGGGGCTTATGTATCTCGTCGTTGCAATTATAGAAAAGATTTTAATTAAAAATAAATAAAGAAAAAGACTTTCATTATTGAAAGTCTTTTATTCTTGAATTAAAGTTTTTATTCTCTTTATCTCTCTCAAATTAGCGTCAAAAAACGACGCGAATTCTCTACGTGATTTAATATCTGCAATACTTGATAGTTCGTAGATAACGGCAGAAAGTGATTTCACGTCTAAAACTTCTTTTAAAGCTCCTTTTTCTAAAAGCTTATTATAGATATTCTCTATTGAGTTTTTTATTGCTTTCATATCGTCTTCTAGGTGGCAAAGTTTAGCGTATAAGTAAGCGTAAGCCTCTATAAACACTCCGTTATTTTGGTCGAATTCCGCCTTATAAACGGTTATTTTCTTAAAGACGTTAGAAAATGCTACGCAGAGTTCTCCGTCAAAACCGTCGGCGACTAAAAAGCCTATAACCCCTGATTTTATGCGGTCGAAAACTTTGGGGTTTATTAAAGTTTTCTTCATTATTTCAAATGATTTTTTAGTTGAAAGTTCGCCAAGTAACGTTATAAGCGACGACTGAATTTGATAATTTTCAGAAGTAAAAGCGTAATTGGAAAGATTATATATCTCGTCTTGATGCTCTAACCTAAAACTGTTTTCCGCCGTGATAAAACCGCCGATTTTTTTAAGCATTTTCTTTCTTTCGCTATCGGGAATATCTAGGTTGTATTGTAGCCTTTTAACGCTTTTATTTTCACATAAATCAAGGTAGTATTTTTCTACGTAACCTCTTGTTATCTTATACGCTTTTTTAAATAAACTCTCGGCTTTATCGTACTTTTGAAGATTATAGTAAATCATGCCTAAAAGCATTAGCATAACGTTATCGTACGGATTTTTTGAAAGGTAATTTTTAGCGTAAGTTTCGGCTAAAAGGTCTTCTCCCCTTTCGCAATATATCATAGCGATTTTATTATCGTCTTCCCCGCTTTTTGACTTAACTTGCTCTAATTTTTGAACGTAATAATCGGCTTTTTCCGTTTCGCCCATTGACGTAAACATCGATATTGCGTTGCAAACGGATGCAATAGTCGGCTCGATTGCTATTGATTTTTCAACGTCGTCTATCGCGCCTTGACTGTCGCCTAAAAAGTACTTTGCAATAGAAGTAACGACTAATGCAGTTGGATAAAACTTGGAGTTTTCCGGGATAATTTCAAGCTCTTTTATAGTTCCTTCAAAATTGCCGTTTTTCATAAGCCTTTCGGCTTTCTCTATCGTCTTTGTAAAATCAGCAATATCGTAAGGATACGCTAAATAATAATTATCCTTAGAAAAAACTACTTCTTCGTAGTATTCCTTGGTAACGTGGGAATATTCGTGAATTGCTCCCTTATCCCCTATAATTTGAAGTTTAAAGTAGTAACCGGCAACGCCGGTTTCCCCCATTTTATAAAGGTTTGCGCCAAGCCCGTTATACGCTTTTCCGTAAGCTTTTTTGCTAGTTGCGTTAGATAAATACTTAAACCACTCGAAAGTAGCTAAGGAATATCTCTTCATAAAGTAGTACGCTCTTGCTTTTTTAACGAATAAATCGCTAGTTTCCCCTTCGATACTCTCTAAGGTGTTAAGAGCGTCTAACGCGCCTAAATAATCGGCGTTTATGAACTTTTCGTCAACACTATCTCTAAGCCTTTCTAAAAACTTTTCGCTTTGGTAGATTTTAGCCATTTTCACTCTCTTTTAAAAGGGCTTCAACGTCATTTTCATAGTAAACGTACTTTTTATCACAGTATTGGCACTCTACCGAGATTTTTCCCTGCTCGTTTAAAATATCGTAAATTTCAGCCTTTCCGAGCGATAAAATTAAACTGTCTATATACTCTTTTGAACATATGCACTCGTAAAAAGTATCTCTCTCGGTAAAATAATAACCCTTAAAATCGTTATTTATTATTCCTTTTGCTCCGTATTTAGAAATATGTGAACTAACGTCGCCGTATCTATAAATTATTTCTTGCGCTTGTTTTGCAGTTTCATCGTCGCAACCGGGGAGCGCTTGCATAACTATACCGCCTGCGCCTATGCACTTGCCTTCTCCGTCAACGAGTACGCCGAGCGCCATAGCGGTTGGCTCTTGCTCGGAAATGGTGTAATAAAAAGCAAAGTCTTCGGCAAGTTCTCCGCTCACTATTTCACAAGAACCTGTGTAAGGCTCTTTAAGCCCAGTACTTCTAACTACGGTTATTCTGCCCTTGCCTACGCAAGACTTAACGTCTAACTTGCCCTTTTCATTAAGGGGAAGATTAACTTCGGGGTTATCGATATAGCCCCTAACTCTAAGCTTACTGTCAACGCTAACGATAATATGTCCGCCAGCGCCGTCACCGTTTACGGTGATAGAGAGTTTATCTCCGTCGTTTTTAAGGTTTGACGCCATAAAAATAGACGCCGTCATGGTTCTACCTAAACAAGCGGAAGTTAATGGCGTGAGTTTATGATATTCAATTGCTTTGTTGACGATATCCGTGCTCTCTATTATCGCAAGAGAAATCTTACCGTCAAACATCAAAGTTTTATAAATTTTACCCATATCAGTTCTTTATTGCAATAAATAATAATCTTTCATCTACCGATGTTTTTTCTTTGCCTAAAGCATTGGTTACGCTAACCACTTTAAAGCCTGCGCTATCTAACGCGTTTAAAATATCACTTTCGGTGTGAGCGTATTGAGATTGACGCTCGTTATATCTATTATAAACGTCCCCGTCTTTTTCAAAGAAGGAGATATCTATATCGAGCCTATTTTCACTCTCTATAAATTCCGAAAGCCAAATGTAAGATAAATCTTCGGAATTATCGCCGTACATATTGCCGGCTAAAACGTTTTTAAGCTTATATTCCGTTGAAATGTCAAATATTAAAAGCCCGCCTTTTACCAAGCATTTATTAAAGGACTTAAAAGTTCTTAATAAATCTTTTGACGGGATATAGTTTATTCCGTCGTTAATAGCGGAGATAAAACCCACTTTATCAAAAAGGGTAATATTTCTCATATCACCCTTTAAGTAATCAATATTTATTCTTTCTTTTCTTGAAATGCTCTCCGCAATAGATAACATAGCGTCTGAAATATCCACGCCCGAAACTCTATAACCCGCGCGTTTTAATTTGCGAGTAAAAATACCCGTTCCACAACCAACGTCAACGCCTATAAAGTTAGGGGCTTTTTCTTTAACTACCGTTAAAAGATATTCCATCCAACTATCGTAATCACTATCTAAAATAAGTTTTTGATAGTATTTAGAGAGAACTTCGTAGGAAGGTTTGTTCATTATTTTTTATCCTTTTTGTCTGAATCTTTGCCCATGAATTTATCAATGGTCTCTTTGTCAGACAATTCCTTCATATGCTCTTCCGCATAAAGTTCACTATCTTTAATCATATTGTCTTTACTTTCTTGTAAACGAATAAGGTCTGCCCTTGAATAACTTTCAGGAAGAATAGCAATTTCAACGTCAGTATCCGTTATAGGCTTAATTGGGCGAGTTGAGAAAATGCTCTTTTTATAAACGAACTGTTCAGTTTCTTTAACTTCGCCTTTCTTATAAATACCCCTATTCTTTTTAGCGCCTACTACTTTATCGTTGATAAGCTCATCAAATACCCATTGAGAATAGTTAGTCCAAATAAGCATAAAGACTGAAATTGAAAGAATAAGCGTAAGCACAACGCCAAGCGCAAAGAAAATAGACGTAAAGTCTAATAACAATAAACCAAACGGCAATATTGCAAGAACTGCAAAAAATGCGTTAAACGGCAATAAGCCAAGCGCTAAAATAATTGAGTTCCTGAGTAACGCGCCGAAAGTATAATTGTAAGTTACGCCAAGCGTAATCGTGAATAAAAAGGTTATCGTTAAAACTGCCGCTAATATATAACCTAAAATTTTAAGTATGATAAATAGCCACTTTGCAGTTGAATTAACGGCTATTTGAACGCTTGCTAAATCAACGGTGAGCATGATAATTGCAAGGAAGAAAACGTATAATAAAGCGCATCTTAAAACAAGCCAATAATTTTTCTTAACACCCGTCCAGTAATCTGAAACTACGAAAACGCCTTCCGTCCAAACCATATTTCTCATAACGTAGAAACCGCCTGCTAAACCAAGCGCCATTAAAAATACGAAAAGGAAGAGTAAAACGTAAAATAATAGGTCGGTATTAAAGGTAAGACTCTCCGCAACGCCCAATAAATTTTGAGAAGGAACAGCGGGATACGCAATACCTATGTTCATTGAAAATACAGAGCCGTAAGCTTGTGATTGAAGATAAACGTTTCTAAAATAAAATAATGCAAACAACGGGAAAATAAACAACATGGTAAGTAAATTGATTTTAACGTTCTTACCAAAGTTTGTTTTAATTAAATCCCAACCGAGCGCCCATCTGTTAGACGGGAGCGTTTTTCTTGCGTAATCTTCAGACCTTTCTTTACCTTCGACTAATCTTGTAAATATACCTTTTTTCTTCTTTGCCATAATAATTCCTAAGTTAAAATTTAATACACTTCTATAATATACTTTTTTTAAAAATTTTTCAATCTTTTTTTTAATTATTTTTTAGGCTATTTCACAATTTATGGTTGATTTTTAAAAGAACGCATCAAACGCAAGTAAGACAAGGCAAAGCCTGAGGCAATACTTTTTGTCTTGTCGATAGGCTTTAACGCAGTATTACGAAGCGTTTCATACGCTCTTTAATCAACTATAGGTTGTGACGTAGCCTTTTTATAATACAAAAGATTCTATCTTTTGCACACAAAAAAACACGCATTTTTGCGTGTTTTTAATCTTTTAATATCAATCGTTTGCTCAAATATATCTAGGCGATTGAACTATAAATGTTAATGCGATATATCAATCTTCGTCGTCTTCATCTGGAAGGTCAACGTTGTGGTAAACGTTTTGAATATCGTCGTTATCGTCGAAAGCGTCGATCATTTTGTTAAACGATACGAGTTGATCTTCGTTTAAAGCAATCTTGTCGTTAGGAACCATCATAATGTCCGCTTCTAAAAGGGTTATGCCCTTTTCTTCAAAGTACTTTCTTACGCTAGAAAATTCAGACGGTTGAGTTCTAACTTCAAAGCAATCGTCTTCCGTAATAACGTCGTCAGCGCCGGCTTCGAGCGCCATTTCCATAACGGCGTCTTCAGAAAGGTCAACAGTTCTTTCAATAACGATTACACCCAAGTTTTCAAACATATATGAAACTGAGCCTGACGTTCCCATATTTCCGCCGTATTTATCGAAAATATGCCTTACTTCACCTACCGTACGATTTACGTTATCGGTAAGAGTTTTAACGATAACCGCGCTACCGCCAATTCCGTAACCTTCGTAAATTTTAACTTCGTAGTTAACGTTACCAAGTTCACCGGCAGCTTTTTTGATACTTCTAGTAATATTGTCGTTAGGCATGTTTGCCGCTTTTGCTTTAGCAATAACGTCGGCAAGCTTTGAGTTGGTTGCAGGATCTGCGCCCGCTTTAGCGGCAACTGCAAGTTCACGACCTAATTTGGTAAAGATTTTACCTTTAGCAGCGTCCGTTTTTGCCTTTTTATTTTTAATATTAGCCCACTTACTGTGTCCTGACATAATTTTCTCCTGAGGCAAGTCAATATAATTCAAACCTTGATTTTGACTTGCTAATTTTTATTTATACTTTGTTAAAGCCCTAGGTCATAGAGTCAACTATGACCGTCGGTCTTTGCCTCGCCTAAATTAAAAATTTTCTAACTCAAAATTGCGTAGCACCTTAAAGTGCGGAGATTTGAGTAGATTTCGGCATAGACGAGTGAAGCCGTATTCGACCATACGGCAAGTGAGTATTTGCCGTAAGATGCTTAAATATACGTGATTTAAGGCAAGGTTTGAATTATATTGACTTGCCTAGTTTTTCAGATTATACATCATAAGCGCCGCCGCAACCGATGCGTTAAGGCTTTCAATTTTATCGCTCATAGGAATAGTTAAAACGTGATTAGCACGACGTTTTAATTCTTCCGAAACTCCGTTTCCTTCGTTTCCAATAACTATTGCAAACGGCTTATTCGGTTTGAAATCAAATAAATTATCTCCGTCAAGGTCTGATACGATTAAATCGTAACCGTCTAAACTTTCAAGCAAATTATCGTAATCACACCTATATAAATTTACCGAGTAAATTCCACTCATACTCGCCTTAACTACCTTGGGAGAGTAGGGATCAACGGTGTTTATAAGATATATATCGCTATAATTAGACGCCACCGCCGTTCTTATAATCGTTCCTAGATTGCCGGGGTCTTGAATCCCGTCTAAAACGATTGCGTTACCGCTTGGTTTTTTTACGGTAGTATTCGGAATTTTAAGAACTGCAAGAACGCCTTGCGGAGTTACTTCATCGGTTAAATATTCAAAAACTTGATTAGTTACCGTAATAGTTTTAGCGTTGCAATCTAAACGACTGGCGTCAAAGCCTTCCGCCATTACGATATACTCTATCTCTTGATTGAATTTTATTGCTTCGCTTACCATTTTAACGCCTTGCGCTATATACAATCCGTTATCTCGCCTGCCCTTTTTATCTTTGAGCGACGCTATCGTTTTAATAAGCGAATTTTGCTTTGATGAATAAATCATAAAAAAACTTTTAGGCTGTTAATAAAATTAACAGCCTATTCAAGCCAAACGGCTCAATTATTTATCAAGTTTTGCTTTTGCTTTTTTAACGAGTGCTGCAAAAGACTTTTCGTCGTTAACTGCCATATCAGCAAGAACTTTTCTGTTAAGGTTGATACCAGCAAGTTTTAAACCGTGCATAAATTTGCTATAAGAAATTTCGTTCATTCTGCAAGCAGCGTTAATTCTAGCAATCCAGAGTTGACGGAAATCTCTCTTTTTGTTCTTTCTGCCAATGTAAGCATAGTTTAAGGATTTCATTACGGCTTCTCTAGCAACTCTGTAGAGTTTGCTCTTAGAACCATAATAACCCTTGGCAAGTTTCATAATTTTTCTACGTTTTTTAACAGCGTTTACGCCTCTTTTAATTAACATATCCTATTCCTCCCCTATTATGCTTTGTAAGGAATGATAGACTTAATAGTCTTTTCCTGAGTAGCGGAAACGTAAGCACCGCTTCTTAATCTTCTCTTTCTCTTAGTGGTCTTCTTTGATAAAATGTGGCTCTTACCTTGATGACCTCTTTTTACTTTGCCTGTAGCGGTAAGTGAAAAACGTTTCTTTGCACCGCTATGCGATTTCATTTTTGGCATAACTTTATCCTCCTAAAAATTTTGTGTTTGCCCTTTTAAGCTTTACGCTTTGGGGGCTAATATCATAAGAATATTTCTTCCTTCCAAAAGTGGTTTCTTTTCAATTATTGCGTCGTTTTCTATAATTTGATAGAACTTGTTCATAACTTCCACACCGAGATTGGAGTGAGCGTTTTGACGACCGCGCATTCTAATTGAAACTTTAATTTTGTTGCCGGCAGCAAGGAACTTTTGCGCTTGCTTTGCCTTGACGTTTAAGTCGCCTATATCAATAGTCATTGAAAGCCAAATTTCTTTAAGTTCAACAACTTTTTGATTTTTACGCGCTTCTTTTTGCTTTTTGATTTGCTCGAACTTGTATTTACCGTAGTTCATAATCTTGCAAACAGGCGGTTGCGCGTTGGGAGAAATTTTAACAAGGTCTAAATCACTTTCGTAAGCAATTGAAAGAGCCGCGCTTGCGCTCATAACGCCTAATTGCTCACCGTTTTCACCGATAAGCCTGATTTCCTTATCTAAGATTTCTTCGTTGATTTGGTGTTGATTTTTAATAATCGTATACCTTCCTTAAAAAAATTGACGGATTACAAAAGTAACCCGTCATTAAAATGCCCTAAGGCAATTAAATCTATCATAGCCTAGCTAACCTAATTGTTGCCGGCGAGAAGGGGTAACTTCTGCTTGTCGCAACTATATTACCACTTCTTTAAAATATTGTCAACTATTTTTTAGTCAAGTTTCAAAGATTTTACTTCACTCTTTACGCGCTTAATAAAATCTTCAACGCTCATAACGCCAATGTCGCCAAGTTTTCTATCTCTAACCGCTACCGTGCCTGTTTCAATTTCTTTATCGCCAACGATTAGCATATAAGGAACTTTGTCAAGTTGCGCGTCTCTAATCTTTCTACCCATCTTTTCAGAGCGAAGGTCTAAAGACGGGCGAATTCCTTCTTCTAAAAGGTCAGCCCAAAGTTTTCTACAATACTTTTCACTTCTATCAGTCATAGAAAGGATACTTGCTTGAACGGGAGCCATCCAAAGCGGAAGCGCGCCTGCGTATTTTTCAATAACGAGAGCAAGAGTTCTTTCGTAACAACCAAGGCTAGTTCTATGGATAACGTAAGGATATTTTTTCTCGCCGTCACGATCGGTGTAAACCATTTCAAAACGCTTTGCAAGTTGGAAGTCGATTTGAATAGTAACGAGCGTATCTTCCTTGCCGTAAACGTTCTTAATTTGAACGTCGAGTTTCGGGCCGTAGAACGCAGCTTCGCCGTCGGCTTCGGTGTAATCGATGCCAAGATTATCCAAGATGTCTTTCATAACGCCTTGAACGTTTTCCCACTCTTCTTCAGAGCCGATGTATTTTTCCTTGTTGTTTTTGTCCCATTTAGAGAAACGATAAGAAATATCTTTGTCAAGACCTATCGCCTTCATCATATAAAGCATAAGGTCAACGCAACCTTTAAATTCTTGTTCGAGTTGCTCTGGAGTGCACGCTAAGTGACCTTCTGAAATAGTAAACTGTCTAACCCTTATAAGACCGTGCATTTCACCGCTATCTTCGTTTCTAAAAAGAGTTGAAGTTTCGCCGTAACGAAGTGGTAAATCTCTATAACTTCTTGGTTT
>JAZSBA010000099.1:0-4165 GCA_045602125.1 Christensenellaceae bacterium
CAAAATATCACGTTACCGTTACCGAAGGTAGAAATAGAGAAATAAGAAAGATGTTCTTAACCGAAGGTAAAGAAGTTAAATTCTTAAAACGAATTAAGATTGGCGATTTAACTATGGGTAGTTTAGACCGTGGCGCGGTAAGAAAACTCACTCAAGACGAAATTGAATATTTAAAAAATCTTTAATCAAATGCCCCTACATATTTTTGTGGGGGTATTATGCGTAATAAACTATTAAAATCATTGATATTCGTATTTATTATAATGATCTGTTCACTTTTATTTATTAGTGGAACGAAATATATAAGCGAAGTATCAAATATAAAATCTTTCAAGGTAATTAAAGCTATGGCTATGGAAACTAGTAGTGGTTATAACGAACTAAAAAGTTCTATCGATCAAAAATACACGGAAGAATTCGTTAAAATACTAAATCAAACGACAGACGGTTTAAAAAGTGGTATAAAAGCAATTTTAGGCGACGAGTACCTTCTTTTATCAAACGAATATAACGATATCGTTGACGTTATTTTAAATGAAAAAAGGCAATTTGAGCAAAATGAAGAATACGTTTCACTTAAAAATAGACTTGCCGAGTTAAAAGTTAAAATAGACGCTCTTGATAAAAGCTCAAAAGAAGAGTATATTTCAGAGTTTAAAGAAAAACTTTCTGAGATTTCTACTTTAAACACAAAGTTTAACAACCAATTAAAATCTAAACGTGATAGGCTTAATGATATCAAATTCGAAGTTAAAAAGTTATTTATTAACAACAAAAAAGAACTTATAGATTTAAGAATTCAACAAATGAACGCAACTAGAGAGAGCCTTAAAGAATTAATTTGTTCTTATAACTTTGAAATAAAAGAGTTAAACGAAGCATTTGGAGTTGCTAAAAGCGCTCAAGAATTGCCGTTTGATATAAACACGATGCAAAACTTAATGGTTGCAGGCAAGCTTGAAACTGAGTGCTACGCAGAAATTTTAGATGAAAATCAGGCAAAAACGGTAGTTTGCTCGGAAAATAACGTAAAATTGAAAAGTTAAAATCTGTTTTTTTAAGCAGATTTTTATTTTTGCTTAAAAACGCTTGCAAAATTTTAAAACATTGTATATAATATGTCTTGTTCGAGAGAACTTGTTGAGTTTTCTTAAAATAATTACGGATATCCGTCGGAATATTTTGCTTTGCAAAGATTCCTCCAATCGGATATTTGTAACAATATCCGATTGGAGGAATATCGAAGCGGTCATAACGAGGCGGTCTTGAAAACCGTTTGGCCCAAAGCCACGGGGGTTCGAATCCCTCTTCCTCCGCCACAAAAAGCCTAAACCCATTTGGGTCTAGGCTTTTTGTTTTGAAAGAAGGGATGAGAACACTTTGGTTCGGCCGCCATATGACGGGCAAACATTGATGGGCTAAGGTCAGCCAGGGTTCACTCGCCGTGGACGGCAATCCCCTCGTCAAACAGTACGTTTGACACTCCCCTTAACAAGGGAAATTTCCCTACTTAATAGGGTGTGGCTATATCCCTCTTCCTCCGCCACAAAAAGAACTTATTAAAATTCAAAAATTGTGATAAAAACGAAAAAAATTAAAATTTACTATTGACAAGTTTAAAATTGTATGAAACAATAAAAACAAAAGGAGTAAAAAACAAAATGAAAAAAATTACTAAATTGTTTGCTTCACTGTTGCTTTTTATCCTTTCGTTTTCGCTTTTTACCGCGTGTAACGATAATGATAGTGGAAACGGTGATCAAAACCCACCACAAACTGTATCTTCAAACGAGATTATTAATCAATCAATTGACAAAATTGAAGATATGATGACTGTTCAAACTACTATAAAACTTACGTCTTACGTAGCGCCTAACAATGAAATCGATTATAATCACGAGCGTTTATCAGTTTTAAGAGGGGCAGGCTTAGGGATTTATTTCTCTGAATATATTGCTAATTCTTCTAACGGCATTGAAGATAACGTTATTTATAAAGACGTTGTTTCTCAAGGAGATATCACTTTAAACGTTTACGCTAAAAAAACCGTTGTTGATAGTGGGGTTGTAGTTACGCTTGAAAATCATATGCAAGACAGTATAACTCCAATTTACGTTTATTTTAACTATGATTATAATAACAATAAACCGCTTAACGTTTCAATCGTTCAAGCAGTTCTAGGGGATAATTCATGTTCTATATCTGTTGCAAAATTTGATTTTATTGATAACGTTGCGTATAGTTATAATTTTTATTTGCAAACTGACGATATTACGTTTGTTAAAACAAGTTTAGCAGAAAAAACTTTTACCTTTGATACACTTTCAAATTGTAACGTGCAAAATTATTTATTTGCAAAACTTAATCCTGATTCTAACACAATATTAGGTTACTCTTATAAAGATTCTGGCGATAGTCAAATTAACGCAACTTATACTCAAGTAGAAACGCTCTATAACGAAATTTATCAAAAGATTAAAGACGTTTGCGTGCCAGTTAATCCTTTAGACGTTACAAGCACCTTGAATAAGGTTTACTACGTGTCAATGTACAGCCATGCGCGCGATAAAGTTATGGCAATTCAATAATCAATCATTATAATTAAGCAAGTGCTTTTGTGCTTGCTTTTTTATATTTATATAAAAAGTACTTTAAATTCTCAATTTTATATGATATACTTAATAAAATGAAATTTAAATTTAAGTGATCAGGTGTAGATATGACTAATTTAATTGTTGTAAGGCATGGTTATTCCGAATCAAACGATAAAGATTTATTCGTTGGGCATGGTAACGTTGATTTAAATAATAAAGGTCGTTTACAGGCGGAAATGACTGCAAACTACCTAAAATCATATAAAATTGACGCTATTTATTCAAGTGACTTAGATAGGGCGGTTCAAACGGCTGAATATACTGCTAAAATTCAAAATTTACCAATTAATAAAAGATATAATCTTCGTGAAATTAAGGCTGGGAATTGGGAGTTTAAGGCGTATAGTGACATTTTAAAGGAAGAATACGAAGTATTCTCACTCTGGTCAACCGACGTTTGTAAGTCGTATTGCACGGGTGGAGAAACGTTTTTAGAACTTCAAACGAGTGTGTATAACGAAATTGAAAGTATCTGCAAAGATAACGACGGTAAAACGATAGCGGTATTTTCCCACGGTAGCAGTATTCGTTCGTTTATTGCAAAAGCTTTAAAGTTAAACGACGTTGACACTAACAATTTAGCCTTTCCGGCAAACGCTTCCGTTTCAATTTTAACTTATGAAAATGGAGATTTTACTTTAAAAGAATATTCAAAAAACGATTATATGGGCGACTTAGCAACTACTTTAGTTTTAAAATAAGGAGCAAGTTATGATTAAATATCACAATAAAACCGATATTATAAACGCAGAAAACCCAAGAACTTATTACGTTCCGTTCGATAAAAGCGACGCAAAATCTTATGAAAGAACGAAAAGTAGCCGTTATTTTGACCTTAACGGAAAATGGTTGGTTAGAGAATATCCATCCTTTGAAGATAGCGAAAACTTTTTAAACGAAAGATTTGATAAAGAAATTACAGTTCCGTCTTGCTTGCAATATCACGGTTTTGATTATTTTCAATACACAAACCAAAGATATCCTTTCCCACTTGACGTTCCTAATATTCCAACGAAAAATCCAACCTATCATTATAGACGTGTTATAAATTTTGATAAGCCGACTGACAAAAAGGTTTATTTCGTTACAGAAGGTGTTGACAGTTGTTACTATCTTTATATAAACTCAAAATTCGTTGGATTTACTGACGTTTCTCATAAAATTACCGAGTTTAACGTTACTGATTACTTAGCTGACGGCGAAAACGTTATCGATATGCTCGTTGTTAAATGGTGCGCTGGAAGTTATCTTGAAGACCAAGACAAGTGGCGTTTTACAGGCATTTTTAGAGATCTTTATCTTTTAATTAGAGATAATGACCATATAACCGATTTTAAGGTTGATACTAATAAAATTAAAAACACAGGCGTTGTTACTTTTGAAAACAATTCAAGCGTTGATATAACGGTTGAGTTTTTAGGTGAAACCATAAATGTAAAAAGTTGCAAAAAATACGAATATATCGTTGAAAATGCAAATTTTTGGAGCGCCGAAAATCCGTATCTTTACGA
>JAZSBA010000100.1:0-23740 GCA_045602125.1 Christensenellaceae bacterium
CGTTAAGCGCGAGCGCGCGCGAAATAGAGCGCGCTATTTGCGAAACGTCTAAAGTATGCGTTAAGCGAGTCATATAATGGTCGCCCTCGGGGGAAAAGAACACTTGAGTTTTATTTTTAAGCCTTATAAACGCCCTTGAATAAATAATTCTATCCCTATCCCTTTGAAAAGGGGTACGCATCGGGCAAGGCTCTTCAAATTTAAGCCTTCCCATAGAGTTTTCAGACTTTACCGCAAAAGGAGATAAATATTCACGTTCTTTTTTAAGCGTTAATTCCTTTACCGCTAAATTTTCAGCCATACTACTCCTTTAAATAATCGCCCGTAAAAAGCGGATATATCTTGCCGTTTATATCGTTAGAAACTAAAATTTTATAAATCTCTTCAGCAACCATCAAAGGCGTTGCAATCTCTTTGAGATTGCAATCGTTTAAAAACCCCTCTTTGTCTTCTTGAGATAAGTGAGCGTTCATCTCGGTATCGACAAGCCCCGGAGCAACCGCGCAAACGGAAATATCGGAAAAAGACAATTCGTCCGCTAGCGATCTTGTTAGCCCTATAACCCCTGCCTTTACCGCAGAGTATAAAACTTCACACGCCCCGCCTTTTAGCCCAAATACCGAAGAAACGTTTATAATCTTTCCACCGCCGTCTAGCATTGATAAAACGGCAAACTTATTAACGAGCATCGAACCTTTTAAGTTGATGCTTATAAGTTTATCCATTTCGCTATCACTAACGTCGATAAACGGCTTTTGCTTTAAAGCAACTCCGGCGTTTGAAATAGCTGCGGAGATTTTGCCGTACTTTTCTTTAACGGTTTTAAAAAGATTTTCAACGTCCACTTCTCTTGAAACGTCACAGCGAATAAACGGGATATTATATTCACTTTCAATCATTTTAGCGCTACCTTCTGAATTAAGGTACGTTCCAACGACGTTATACCCCTTGTTTTTAAGGGTTATAGCCGTTTCTCTACCTATTCCAGACGATGCGCCCGTAACGATGATTACTGACATAATAAAATGCAAAAACCTGACAGGTTATTTTAGCTGTCAGGTAAAAATGATTATTTTTTAACTCTTTCCATGTATTCGCCGGTACGAGTATCAATACGGATAACGTCGCCTTCGTTAACGAACATAGGAACTTGAATGTAAATACCAGTTTCAATCTTAACTTGCTTAGTAGCGTTAGTAGCAGTGTTACCAGCAACGCTTGGTTCTGCTTCTATAACTTCCATTTCAACGAAGTTTTCACATTCAACTGAGAACGCTTTACCCTTGTAGAATTTTACGGTAACCGTGTCGTTTTCCTTAACGTACTTCAAAGCATCTTCAACTTGATCGTAGTTAAGCGGTTCCATATTGTACTCTTCGTCCATGAAGTAGTAAAGTTCACCGTCGTTATAAGAATAAGTCATTTTCTTAGTTTCGATGATAGCGTTTTCAAACTTTTCAGTTGGGTTGAAGGTAATTTGTAAAACCTTACCGTCTACAACGTTTTTAAGCGTCGTTCTAACGAACGCTGCGCCTTTACCGGGTTTAACGTGTAAGAAGTCAACAACCGTGGAGATTTTTCCTTCGTACTCAATAGTAACGCCCTTTCTTAAATCGCCTGCTAATACCATATTAAAATTTTCTCCTAAAAAATTATTTTTTTGTTTTATTTAAAACTTTCAACTAAATGGTCAAAAGTTCTTTATCATTAGTCATTAAAGATACGCATTTGCCGTTTTCAATCGTGAACGTATCTTCTATTCTCACCCCAAACTTACCTTCAAGGTATACCCCCGGTTCTATTGAAAACACCATGCCGTTTTTTAATACCGCTTGGCATTTTGGGCTTAAACTCGGATATTCGTGAATTTTAACGCCTATGCCGTGCCCCGTTGAGTGAGTAAAATATTTATCGTAGTTAAACTTTTTTAAATAATCTCTTGAAACCTTGTCCGCCTCGAAACAAGTTATGCCAGCTTTTACCGTTTGAGCGGTTATGAGATGAGCGTTTTTAACCGCCTCGTAAACGCTTGCAAATTCTTCAGTTGGCGTTCCAAAGTAAAACGTTCTAGTCATATCCGAAAGATAACCGCCGAACGCACAGCCAAAGTCCATCAATATCGGCATATCTTTTTTGAGTTTTATATTCCCCGTTTTATAATGTGGAACGGAACTACCCCTGCCAAACGCCACTATCGTTTCAAAACCGACGCTCGCCCCTAACTTTTTATAGTTATATTCAAGCTCGCCCGATATTTCAAGCTCGGTTACCCCTTCTTTAATAAGCGGTAAAGTTTTGATAAACGCCTGCTCGGTTATTTTGCAAGCATCTCTTATTATCGAGAGTTGCTTTGCCGTTTTAACCGCTGAAAATTCGTTATATTCTAGCGTAAAATCGTAAACGCTATAACCTAAACTTACAATTTCAGAATAAGTTAGCGCGCTAGTATAGCCGTAAATCAAGCCAACGCTATCAACTTCTAAACGAGAAAGTAAATCTTTAAGCGAAACTTCGTTAATTAAAAAGCACTCGGCTTTAGCGATAGCCTTTGCGTGCTCTATATAACGCCCGTCGGTAATCAAATAGTTTTTGCCGTTTTTAATTACTAAAAACCCGTCGTCAACGTAGATGCCCACGTAATAAAATATAATATCGCCGTCGGTTATAACTACCGCGTTATTCACAAATTCTCGCATTATGCAATTATATTAACATATTAATATAATATTGTCAACCCTAACTATCGCTATTTTTTAAAAATTTGGAACATATAGGTAAATTTACTTGAATTTTTTTGTAAAAAGAGTTAAACTTTAACTATGAAAAATAAAGAACAATTCAATTTGATAGTTGCAAGCAATATTGCAAAGTATAGAAAGTTCAACAACTTAACTCAACTTGCGCTTGCCGAAAAATTAAATTATTCAGATAAAGCAGTTGCTAAATGGGAAAGTGGTGAAAGTTTGCCAGACGCCTTCGTCTTATATCAAATAGCAGAGATTTTCGGAATAACTTTAAACGACCTTTTATCCGAAAAAAAGAGAATTAAAATGCCGTCTAGCAAAATAAAATCTATAATCGTCCCAACCCTAGCTAACTGTATTTTGTGGTTAGTTGCACTAATTGCGTTTATTATCTTGCAAGAATTTTCCGTTTCAAAAGCGTGGCTCCCGTTTATCGTAGCAATCCCAATATCTTGCATTTTATTTTTAATCTTTGCTTGTGTTTACAAGAATTTACTCGTTCAATTTCTATCGATATCGGGAATTATTTGGACTACGATATTAAACTTGCACATCTTTTTAATGGGAATTCTTCAAGTTGCGTCTTATCTCTACTTTATAGGTATTCCAATTCAAGTTGCGTTTACTTTAAAATACGCATCGGTTATAATCCCTAGAATCAAACGATTATTCAAAAATAAAACGAAGTCTTAAGACTTCGTTTTAATTTGTCAAAGTAATGGAGAAAATATTCTTACAACCGAACTTATAAATCGTTTTAAAATTCCGTTTTTAACAGTTGAAATATCAACGAATTTAGACTTCTTTTCAACTTCTAAAAAGTCGTTTACTATATCGCTTATAGCATCTGTTTTATACATTAAAACGCCGTTTTCAAAGTGATGAACGAGCGAGCGATAGTCAAGGTTAATAGTTCCTATCATAGCGTAATCCCCGTCAACGACGTAGGATTTAGCGTGGATAAACCCCGGCGTATATTCGTAAATCTCAACCCCTGCTGAAATTAGCCTATAATAGTAACTTCTACTCATTAAAAACACCAGTTTTTTATCGGGAACGGCAGGCAAAATAATCTTTACTTTAACACCGCGAAGAGCGGTGTTTTCAATATCCGTTAAAAGGTCGTTATCTATGATTAAATACGGCGTCGTTATATATACGTAATCTTTAGCAGAAGATAGCATATTTTGAATAACCGACTTTGATATTTGGCGTTTATATAGTGGCTTAGGCCCGTCGCCAAACGGAACTAAATAACCGTTATTTTTTAGGTTTTCAACCTTTTTATACGCATCTTTCGGGGTAGAAATTAACTTTTTAGCGTTAATGCCGTAATCGACGAAAAATAGTTTAGTTAGTTCGTTTACAGCATCTCCGTAAAGCCTTATTCCCGCATCTTTCCAATGCCCGAATTTTTGAACTTTATTAATATATTCGTCCGCTAAATTAAAACCACCCGTGTATCCGATTTTTCCGTCTATGACCACTATTTTTCTATGGTTTCTATTGTTAAATTCACTATTCGCGCTACCCCTTAACCTTGAAAAAGGTATTGCTTTTATCCCTTGTTTTTGCAAGGTTTTATAGTACTTTGGCGGTAAGGTGAACATGCAACCTATATCGTCGTAAACAAGCCTTACGTCAACGCCTACGCTTGCCTTTTTTATTAAAATTTCTTTAACGCTATTCCAAAACAACCCTTCTTCTATGATAAAAAACTCTAAAAATATAAATTCTTTGGCGTTTTCAAGGTCTTTAATTAAGCTATCTTTGAGTTTATCTATATCGCCAAAATAAGTAGTTTCAGTTTTATCGTAAATATGCGAAGACGAAACTTTTGCCGTCATATTAAGTTGGTTATAAGCGGTAATATCTAAAGTTTTTAAATCGTTTGAAATCTTGCTATCGTCTAGGCTTGGCATATCGCTAACGATGTCTTTCAGCCTTTTAATAAATCTCTTTTTGAGTTTTCTTGAAGAGAAGATAAAGTAAAGCATAAACCCTGCAACCGGCAAGGAAAACACTACGAGTAGCCAAGGAATTTTATAATCAGGGTTATCGTCAGACGCAACAATTTTTATTATGCACGCAATTTGAGTGATTAATGCAAGCAAGTAAAATTTAGGAACGTAATAACAAAGCGCTATAACGATCCCGATAATAGATAGCGTTTCAAAACAAAATATAAACGCCGAGAGCAAAAGCCTCGGCGGAATTATCTTTATCTTTCTACCCTTGCTCATAATTTAATTATGATACGCAAAAGTTAAAAATATATTATTATTTTGTTAAAATTTGGCAAAATTTTTATAAAAAGTATAGATTTTTCATAGTTTTAGCGTCAACGTCTTGCGTTCCTGCGCTTTCTGAAATTATATACGGCTCGATTTTTTTCATCTTAATCGCTTCTATAAAATGCTCTGGGCTTGGGCCAAACTCACCATCTTCAAAGGTAAGGTGCTTAACTTCCCCTTTTAAAGAGTACATAATCTTTGAAAAGTGAACGTGCATTTGATTAAGTTTATCAAAGCCTAAACCCAATTCGAGTTCGTCTAAAATTGCTAAAAAATCTTGAGTGGTTTTAAGCGAGCCTTGATATAGCGAATTAACGTGCCCAAAGTCTACGCAAGGATAGTAAAAGGGAGCGATTTTGCAAAATTCAACCACTTCCGAAACCGTTCCAATTTGAGCCGATTTACCCATAGTTTCAGGGCAAATAATCATATCGCTATAACCCTGCTCGTAAATTTTATCAGCGAGTATTTTTAGCCTTTCTATCGTTAATTTTACCGCTTCATCTCTGCTTAGTTTTCCTTGAGCGCCGGGGTGAAAAACCGCTCTTTTAGCGCCCATAAGTTTACCCATTTTTAGCGAGTTTAAAACGTAGCCGTAAGAGTTTTCAACCTTTTGTTCGTCAACGCCGGCAAAGTTGATAAAATACGGACAATGAACGCTTATTTCAACGCCTGCGCTTTTAAAACTTTCGCCTATCTCTATCGCCTTTTGCTCACTTAAATTTACGCCCCTTCCGAAGGAATATTCAAACGCGTCAAGCCCTAAATTTTTAACCCAAGTTGCAGAGTGAGAACTACCTGAAAACCCTGCGTTATGAAAGGCTTCGCTATTTCCGCTTGGACCGAATTTTATCATATTAAAACTCCTTATCTAATTCAAGTTGAGCTATAAGTTCTTCAACCGAACTAAACTTTTTTATATCGCGTATTTTATCTAAAAAGTACACCGTTAAAACGCTATCGTATAAATTGCCGTCAAAGCCTAGAATATGCGTTTCTACCACTAAATTTTCGCCGTTCACCGTTGGTTGAGCGCCGTAGTTTGTGATTGCGAAATACTCTTTACCTTCAAGTTTTACTTTGGTTTTATAAACGGCTGGTTGAATTTTAAACTTTTCATAAGGCAGTATGATATTTGCCGTTGGAAAGCCTAATTTATTGCCTAAACCTTTACCTTTAACAACCTTACCGCTTATAAAATACGGGCTACCTAAACGCTCGTTTGCAAGTTTAATATCCCCTTTTGATAAAAGGTTTTTAATGCCCGTAGTTGAAATTTTAGTTCCAAAGTTTCCAACTAAATCTAAGGTTAAAACTTTATCTTTACTAAAAAAATCTATCATCGTTTGAACGTTTCCGATAGCGTTTTTACCAAAAGTAAAATCACTACCAGACACCACCTTTTCAAGTTTATATAAACTTGAAAGCTCGCTCAAAAACTCTTCCGCGCTTTTTGCCATAAACTCAATGTCGAGTTCTTTTACGATAATAAGTTTTGCGCCTAAATTTTTAATTTTTTGAATTCTTTCTTCAACCGTGAAAAGATCGGTTTTCGACTTTCCGCCTTTGAAAATTAAAACCGCAGGCGTAAAATTCAAACTGTTAGCAGTTTGAACGGTTTTTTCTATCACGGCTATATGACCTTTGTGCAAAGCGTCGAAATAACCGAGCGCAAGTATTAAATTTTCAGGGGTTTTCTCCCCGTAATTTATTACTTTAATCATCTTTTAGGTACGCCTTAATCTTTAAAGTGTTTCCGTTAGCTATTCCTATGCCGATAAACTCGGATAAGTAGTTGTAAACTTTATAAGTTCCGTCCGCTTTTAAAAACTCGAACGGCCTGCCGTTAGCAAGTTCAAAAGAGTCGTGTTCGTTAAGATAAACGCACTCAAAATCCACCATTTTATCGGGTTTTATAAGCAACGACTTTAAGTCCTTTATCTCTCTTAAATCTTGCTCCGTAACGGCGTTATCTAGGTTAAACGCCCCGCTTTTTACACGCTTTAACTTGGTCATAGTGCCGTAAGTATTTAAAGCGTAGGCTAAATCTCTACAAATGGAACGGATATACGTTCCGCCTTTGCAAGTTATAGTAAAGGTAAAAACTCCGTTATCTCCACCGTCAAGCGTAATTGAATTTATTTCAACCGTTTTAGGCTTTAATTCAATCGTTTCGCCACGCCTTGCAAGATTATAACTTCTCTCTCCGCCAACGTTTTTAGCGCTAAATAACGGCGGAATTTGATCAACTTTTCCAACGAGCGAAGGAATAACTTTTAAAATTTCTTCACTTGTTGGAATTTTACCGCCCGACTTTATCACTTGACCGCCCCTATCGAGCGTGTCCGTTTCATAACCGAAGGTAAACTCTGCTATATAAATTTTTTGTTTATCGAGTAAAAAATCAAAAAGCCTAGTTGATCTTCCTATTGCAAGGGGCAAAACGCCTTCGGCAAGCGGGTCTAAAGTACCCATATGCCCAATCTTTGAACCTTTAAATAATTTTTTTATTCTGTTTATAGCATAAGCCGAGGATATTCCACTCGGCTTATAGTAATTTATAAATCCATTCATAATCTTTGTTTAACGTTGAAAACGAGCTTGTCGATAATATCTTCCATATAACCGTTAATGAGCGCCCCACTCGCTTGAACATGACCACCGCCACCGTAGATTGAAGCAATCTCGTTAACGTCAACTTTTCCTTTACTTCTAAGGCTAATTTTATATCTATTTTTACCAGTTTCAAGAAGGGAAATGGCAACCTCAACGCTATCAACCGTCATAGGATGATCAATAAAACCTTCGGTCATATTGTCAAGCGCGCCCGACTCTTCAATATCTTTTCTAGTAATAGTTAAAACGCCAACTTTGTCATCAAGATAAAGTCTCATTTTAGAAACAACTTTGCCGAATAATATCGCTCTTTCTTTGGCTTGGTCTTTAAAGTTCCTTTTCATAATGTAATGAAGGTCGGCTCCCTTTGAAAGTAAACTAGACGCAATCTCTAACGTTTGACTAGTTACGTTCGAGTGATGAAACGCACCCGTATCCGTTACTATTCCAGTCATTAAACTATTTGCAATCTCGCTATCAATCTCTACGCCGAGTTCTAAAATTATCTTATAGATAATTTCACAAGTAGCGCCTGCGTCTTCAACGAAATTGAATTTTGCATATCTAGAATTTGATATATGATGATCGATATTAAAGGTGTTTTTATGCTTTAAAAAACTTGCGTGAAGTTCTGTAAACATAAATTCGTTAGCCATATCAACGGCTACAAACGCTTGATAATCTTCCGCTGGAATTTGCTTATTATAATCGCAAGCGGTTTTTATATATTTTAACTTTTCAGGAATATCGTGAGCGCAAACTAAATCGGCTTTCACCCCAAGTTTAATAAGGGCAAGCCTTAAAGCCGTTGCGCTACCAACGGTATCTCCGTCAGGTCTATTGTGACTGAAAATTAAAACGGACTTAGCCTTTTTAAGTTCAGCCGTTATCTCCGTTATCGTCATTATTTTCTCCATAGGTAAGACCTGCAAGTATCATATCTATTTTATTACCGTACGCGCTAGCCCCGTCTTGATAAAAACGAAGTTCGGGAACGTAACGAATAGTCGTACTATGAGCAAGTTCCTTTCTAATTTCGGGCGAAGCATGGCAAATGGCGTCAAAAGTTGCCTTTGCCTTTTCATCGCTCGTTGAATACACGCTAATATAAACTTTAGCGTGTTTTAAGTCGGGCGAAACGTCAACTTCCGTAACCGAAAACATTTCAGTTGCGCCCGAGATATTGAGTTTATTCTTAATAACGTCGTAAATAATCTTACGAAACTCGCTATTAAGCCTATCAGTTCTTTTACCTTTCATAAATTACGCCTTTTGTTCTTCTACGATGTAGCACTCGATAAAGTCGCCAATCTTGATATCGTCGAACTTTTCAATAGACATACCGCACTCGAAGCCTTGTTGAACTTCTTTAACGTCGTCTTTGAAACGCTTGAGTTGAAGTACGTTTCCTTCACAAATCATAACGTCGTCACGATAGATACGGAGTTTACCGTTTCTTACGATCTTACCGTCGGTAACGTAACAACCTGCAACCGTGCCAACGCCGGTAATTTTGAACGTTTCACGAACTTCGGCTTTACCAAGGTAAACGTCGCTAAACTTAGGCGCAAGCATACCTTTGAGCGCCTTATTAACGTCGTCGATTGCCTCGTAGATAACTCTATAAAGTTTAATGTCGATTTTGTTTTGTTCGGCAAGAGCCTTTGCTTTAGCGTCAGGACGAACGTTGAAACCAATGATAATTGAGTTTGAAGAATCCGCAAGGTTAACGTCAGTTTCAGAAATCGCGCCAACTGCCGAGTGAATAACGTTAACTTTAACTTCTTCGTTAGAAAGTTCGATGAGTGATTGCTTAATCGCTTCAACCGAACCTTGAACGTCCGCTTTAACGATAAGGTTAAGGTTTTTAAGGTCGCCTGAAGATACCTTAGAGAATAAATCGTCAAGAGAAATCTTTTGTTGTTCTCTAATCATTTCTTCTCTTTCTCTATTCTTTCTTTCGCTAGCAACGAGCGCGCCGAGTTTTGCCTCTTCAACGGCAAATAAACTATCACCTGCGTTAGGAACTGATTCTAAGCCGAGAATTGAAACCGGCATAGACGGACCTGCGGTTTTAACGTTTCTACCCTTGTCGTCAACCATTGCTCTAACTTTACCGGTAATAGTTCCCGCAACGAGATAGTCGCCAACTTTTAAAGTACCTTTTTGAACGAGTACGGTTGCAACGGGACCTTTACCCTTGTCGAGTTTAGCTTCTACTATGATACCCTTTGCCATACGGTCGGGGTTTGCTTTGAGTTCTTTCATTTCCGCAGAAACGATAACGGTTTCTAAAAGCTCGTCAATACCCGCGCCGGTTTTAGCAGATACTGGAACGAGAGCAACGTCACCGCCCCACTCTTCAACTAAAATTTCTTGGTCGGCAAGACCTTTCTTAACTCTTTCGATATCCGCAGTTTGCTTATCCATCTTGTTAGCAGCAACTATAATAGTTACGCCGGCAGCTTTTGCGTGGTGGATTGCTTCGATTGTTTGAGGCATGATACCATCGTCCGCCGCAACTACGATAATTGCAATATCGGTAAGTTGAGCGCCACGAGCACGCATTGCTGTAAACGCCGCGTGACCGGGGGTATCAAGGAAGGTAATGGTCTCACCATTAACGGTAACCGTGTACGCGCCGATATGTTGAGTAATACCGCCCGCTTCGCCGGCAGTTACGTTTGCGTTACGAATTCTATCAAGGAGTGAAGTTTTACCGTGGTCAACGTGACCCATAACGGTAACGACTGGTGGACGTTTGATAAGTTTAGCATCGTCTTCTTCTTCGTCTTTGAAACCTTCGCTTAACACGTCTTCCGCAGTTTTATCGAGTTTAAGTTCAAGTTCAATGCCGAGTTCTGCGGCGATGAAACCTGCGGTATCGTAGTCGATAGAGTCGTTAATAGTTTTCATAACGCCTTCTTTGAATAAACGCTTGGTAATTTCAACCGCAGTTATTCCTAAAAGCTCTGAAAGTTCTTTAACGGCAATAATTTCCTTATTGATAACCGCCTTTTCAATCTTAACGGTTGAAACGGTTTCTTCTTGGCGCTTATCTTTTGATTTGCGCATCTTTCTATAACCCGTCTTATCCTCGTCGAAATCGTCGATTGAAACTTGACCTTTGATAAGCGACTTTTTATTAATAGTCTTTTTATCTTCGTAGTTGTTTCTTTCGTTTTTCTTCTTGCCTTGTTGCCTATTATTTTCCTTTGGAACGAATTGAGGCGCGGAAGGAGCAGGTTTTGCAGACGGTTGATAAGGTCTTCTCTCCCCTTGATTTTCACGCTTGTTTTGAGCGTTATTTTCCGCGTTATACGTTCTTCCAACGTTAGAAGGCTTTTTGTTAGGAGCGCCCTTTTTATCGTCTTTTACTACGTATTCGCGTTTTACTTGAGGAACAAATACTCTTTTGCCGTCGATAATAACGATATTCGGGTTATCGGTCTTGATAATAGTAGGAGTTTTAGGCTCTTCCTTCTTTTCTTCAACGGGTTCTTGAACCTTAACTTCTTCCTTTTTCTCTTCAACCTTTTCAACCTTAGGCTCAACTATTTCTTCAATTTTAGGCTCTTTCACTTCAATAGCGGGTTCTTGAACTTTAACTTCTTCAACCACTTGTTGTTCTTGCTTTTCTGCCTCTGCAAGTTTTTGAAGTTCTTCAGCTTTTTGCTTTGCAAAAAGTTTAGCCTTTTCGGCAATCTTCTTGTCAACCGCTTTTTGAGCGCTCTTAAAATCGGAAATTAAAGTTACGCCTTTATTTTCCTTAATTAAGTTTCCTAAATTTTTTATAAAACTAAATTCTTTTTTCTCTTCTTTTTTAACTTCCATATCAGGTGTTATCCCTCCACGAATATTCTTGAAAATGCTCGTCTAAATTTTGCAATATGGCATTTCCAAGCGATTCGTCCTGTATAGCCACAAGTTTGCAATTTTCTTTTTTAACTAAATCTTCTACCTTATAAGTTTTGCTAACAATAAGCGGAGCGTTTAACTTTTTGCAAAGTTTAATAGCCTCGTCAAACGCGTTTTTAGACGCCGTTGAGCAAATTATAAGTAGTTTTGCTTTTTTAAGCGTTGCTATCGCGTTAGCCCCTGCGCGAAGTTTCCTTGCGCGGATTGAAAACCCGATAAACGTTGTAACTTTACTCTTTTCCAAAGAATTCCTCCGAAAGTTCAAGGTACACGCTATCTGGAACTTCCACTCCAAAAGCAACCTTTAATAATTTTTTCTTTATAATCTTTTCTAAACAAGCCTTATCGTCGCATAAATACGCCCCGCGACCGTTGAGTTTACCCGTTCTATCGATTTTAAACTCACCGTCTTTGGTCTTTACTATGCGGATAAGTTCTTTTTTAGGCTTTTCGCTTCTGCACGCAATGCAGGTGCGCATAGGAATTTTTTTGTCCGCCATAATTCTCCTAAAAAAAAATTATTCTTCGATTATTTCTTCTTCAGCTTCGCCGAATTCTTCTAAAGCCTTTGATTCACTCTTAACGTCAATCTTCCAGCCGGTAAGTCTAGCGGCAAGCCTTGCGTTTTGACCGTCTCTACCGATTGCAAGAGAAAGTTTATCGTCGGGAACAACTACTCTTGCAGACTTTTCGTCAATAGCAGTTACTCTTAAAACTTTAGCAGGAGCAAGCGCTTTAGCGATAAATTCAAGCGGATCTTCACTCCAAGGAATAATATCGATTTTTTCTCCACCGAGTTGTTCGATAACGGCGTTAACGCGCATACCTTTATTACCAACGCACGCGCCTAACGCGTCAACTTGAGGATCGTTACTGTAAATTGCAATCTTAGTTCTTTGACCTGCTTCACGAGAGATTGACTTGATAACTACGATGCCTTGCTTAATTTCAGGAACTTCGTTTTCAAAGAATCTCTTAACGAGCCCAGTAGACGTACGTGATACGAGAATTTGAGTGTTTTTGCCAATTTGGCGAATTCTCTTAACGTAAACGCTGATTTTATCGTTTAAGTTGTAAGATTCCCCGGGAACTTGGTCTTGCGGAAGCATAACGCCTTCAAGTTGACCGCCTGAAAGTTCAACGTAAACGTTGCCGTTTTCAACTTTTCTAACGATAGCCGATTGAATTTCATTTTCCTTATCTTCAAATTCGGAAATGGTGTTGTTTCTTTCAGCTTCTCTGATTTTTTGCATAACGACTTGCTTTGCGGTTTGAGCGGCAATTCTACCAAAATCCTTTGGTGTGAATTCCTTTTCAAAAGTATCGCCGAGCTTATATGATTTTTTATACTCTTTTGCTTCTTCAAGAGTGATTTGCTTATCAGGGTCTTCAACCACGTCTACGATTTCTTTAATTGCAAAGAACCTTATAGAGCACTTTTCATCGTTCATTTTAACGATAACGTCACTCGCGTCGCCTTTAGCGTATCTCTTGTACGCTGAAGTGAGCGCTGACTGTAAAGTGTCAATAAAAGACTGCCTTTCAATACCCTTGCTCGCGCATATTTCGTCAAGCGCGGCAAAAAAATCTTTGTTTACCATAAATTTCTCCTAAAATATTAAATATTAAATTTTTGTTCTAAGCATCAAAACTTGATTGCTTGACTAATTTTTGCTATTTTTGAAAGTTCAAGAGTTAACTCTTTACCTTGATATTCTACGGTTATAACGTTTTTATTATAGCCGATAAGTTTTGCTTCTATTAACTTTTTGCCTTGCATTGGGGCAAAAAATTTAATTTCCATATCGCGCCCCATATTGCGAATAAAATCTCTCTCCGTTTTGAGCGCTCTATCTAAACCGGGGCTTGAAACGTTTAAAGTGTAATTCCCTTCGTACACGTCAAACTCGTCAAGCGGGAGATTTATAAGGTTGTGGAATTTTTCCAAAGTGTCAAGATCAATGCCGTTTTCAGTATCTAAATAGATAGTGAGCGTTGGCGGTTTGATTTTAGTTTCAACCTCAACAATTTCAGCGCCAATAGAGTCAGCGTAAGGCGTTAAAAATTCAGTTATTTCTTCTACCGATTTAAATTTCATAAAACCCCTTATAAAACAATTTGAGAGTACCGATTGGCACTCTCAAACTAAAGTAACATCTTAAGCTTGCTTATATATTATCATATATAATTAGTTTTGGCAAGCATTTTTGTCAAATTTTTTACATTTTGTAAAGTTTTATAAGCGCTTCGGCGGTGGCAAACGCGTCGGATAACGCTCTGTGGTGGCGGAATTCAATGTTAAAATGTCCGCAAACGGTGTTGAGTTTATGGTTTGCTAAACTTGGAAGTAACTTTCTAGATATAATAAGCGTATCTAAATAATCGTTTTCTAAATAATAGCCTAAATCTTTACCTGCGTTTCTTAAAAACCTATAGTCAAAGTCAGCGTTGTGAGCAACGAAAACGCTATCGCCTAAAAACTTGATAAAGTCTGGATACACTTCGTGTATTTTAGGCTGACCAACCAACATTTCATCCGTTATTCCAGTAAGTTCAATAATCTTTTGAGAAAGTTTAACTTCCGGATCAATTAGCGTTTGGAAACTTTCAACTATCACGCCGTTTACTATTCTAACAGCGCCTATTTCAGTAATTTTATCACTAGTTATATCAGTTCCCGTGGTTTCAATATCCACAACGACGTACTCTTTACCCTTTAACGTTTCAGGAAGTTCCTTTTCTTCGGTGAAAAAGTCTTGTTGCGTGCTTATTTCACACTTTTCAGGGAAAGCGCAAGTATACTTTTCAGGCGGTTTTTTAGACGGACGGCGTTCGGGCTTATATCCCGCTGGGAACTCGCAGAAATGGAAACCTTTAATTAAAAAACTCGGTCTGCCGTTGAAAACTTCCATTTCACCGCGAACGATAACCACGCTACCAACGTCTAACTTTTCAAGTTTTTGAAGTTTAACTTTATCAGTCGTAAAATAACTGCCTGAAAGTTTACCACTCTTATCGTCAAGAGTAATTCTATAATACTTATTGCCCTTTTTGCTTTCACGCTCTTCCTTTTCAATAACCGTGCCTGCAAAATAGCATTTGCCTAAAAGATTTTCTCCGTCGGCTATGTAAGTTGCGGTATCGTAAAACTCGTCGTCAGAAAACTTTTGAACGTCAACCATCTTGACTACGCGAACTT
This sequence comes from Christensenellaceae bacterium, assembly GCA_045602125.1. Lineage (GTDB taxonomy): Bacteria > Bacillota > Clostridia > Christensenellales > Borkfalkiaceae > HGM11412. The sequence continues at coordinate 14,772 of JAZSBA010000100.1, forward strand.
TTAAATCGCTAATATCGTCTTCATTAACGCTAGAATCTTCATACACGGGTTTTTCAGTATCTTCTGCAATTATTTTAATCTCGCCTTCAAACTCGTTGCAGTAACGCCTTTCAAGATATTCCTTTAATTGCTCTATCGTAGAAGTTCTTTCAAGGTAATTGCAAACGGTATCAAGCCCAACGATTTCATACTTGATTTTTTTAGCCCCGCTAATAATTCTAACCGAGTTTAAGTCAAGCATATGCGCAACTGAAAAACAATGCTCTTTCATATAATCAAATATCGCTCGCTTAGCAATTTCCGCGTCTGCAATCGATTTTTTAACGTCTACGCTTACCTTTACGCCTGCAAGTTCTTTTTCAAAAGAAGACTTTATAAACTCTATATCTTCATTTGTAACGCTAACGTCGCTTATTAAATTAACTTTAACCGCACCGCTAATATATTCTGCGGAAGTCAACCTTAAATCTCCAAGGCTTGAGTTAAAGTTTTTTATCGTTTCAATTAAATTATCACAAGGATTTCGCAATTTCTTCTATCTCTCTTATAAATTCTTTTTCAATGCTATCAAAGGGAACTTTTTTAATAACTTCTCCCTTTTTAAAAATTACGCAAGTATCTTTAGAACCTGCAACTCCAACGTCTGCGTCCATCGCTTCGCCCGGACCGTTTACAACGCAACCCATAACCGCCACCTTCATAGGAACGGTTATATTCGCCGTTAAATCTTCTATCTTTTTAGCAAGACCTATGCTATCGTACTCCGTTCTTCCACACGTTGGGCAAGAAACCACTTCGCAGTAGTTTTTATCTATCCCCACCGCTCTTAAAATCTTTTTAGCAACGAGCGGTTCGTATATTGGATCGCAAGATAAACTCACTCTTAACGTGTCGCCAATGCCGTCAAGGAGCAACGCGCCTATTCCAACGCTTGACTTAACTATTCCACTTTCATACGTTCCAGCCTCGGTTACGCCGATATGCAAAGGATAATCGGTTTTACTCTTTAAGTATCTATACGCCTTAACCGTTAGAGGAACGGACGACGCCTTAGTTGAAATAACGATATCCGAAACGCCGTACTTTTCAAGTGAATAAACGTTTTTAAGCGCGCTTTCAACGAGTGAAATTTCGTTTTTGCCGTACTTTTTCAAAAATTCCTTTTCGATGCTACCCGTGTTACTGCCTACTCTAACCGGAATTTTATGAGCTTTTAAGCAGTCGGCAACTTTTTTGATATTTTCTTCGCTACCGATGTTACCGGGGTTAATTCTTACCTTATCTGCTCCGTTTTCAATAGATGAAATAGCAAGCTTATAGTCAAAGTGAATATCGCAAACTATCGGGCAAGAAACTCTATCTTTGATAGCCTTTATACTGGTGGCGTCGTTTTGGTCTTTAACCGCCACCCTTACTATATCGCAACCGTTATTTTCTAAAGCCTTTATTTGCTCTACTACCCTTTCTACGTATTCCGTTTTTATATTGGTCATTGACTGAATTGCAATTTTATTGCCGTCGCCTATAACCACGTTTCCTATTTTAACGGTTTTCATAATTTACGCCTTTTCGTTAATTTCGTATAATTTTTTAAGACCTTCAAGTGTTAAAAGTCTATCAGTTCTAGTGATGCAAGAAACTTCTTTTGCAATAATTTCTCCCATACCACCGGTTGCAGTAACGCTAATATGATCGAGTTTAAGTTCAGTTCTAATCTTTTTAACGATATTTTCAACAAGACCTGCAAAGCCGAAAATAATACCCGCTCTCATAGCCGTTTGAGTATTCTTTGGAATTGCGCTTTTTGGCGCTTCAAGTTCAATCATAGGAAGTTGCGCCGTGTTAGAAACTAGACTTTCAAGCGAAGTTTTAATACCCGGTGCAATTACTACGCCGATAAGTTCGCCAGAACCCGTCATCACGTCAAACGTCGTTGCCGTTCCAAAGTCAATAACTATCATCGGCTTACCGTCGCCGTATTTGGTAAACGCGCCAACGCAGTTTGCAATAATATCCGCGCCAACTTCTTTAGGATTATCCGCTTTAACGTTAATGCCTGTTTTTATACCTGCGCCAACTATCATAGGCGTTACGCCGAAGAAGTATTCGCACATATGGCTTATCGTATAGTTAAGCGACGGAATAACCGAAGACATTATTATCCCCTTAATATCCCTTCTATCAATTTCTTTGCTAGCAAGAAGATTCATAAGCGTTGCGCCGTACTCGTCGGCAGTTCTTGAGTGCCTTGAAGAAACTCTGAACGAACCTTTTATTTCATTTCCGTCAAATACTGCGTATTTGATGTTGGTGTTACCAATGTCGATACATAAAATCATTTTTTAATAGTCCTTTTAATTATTTCCACCACTTTTATAAGCGCTGGAGAAACGAGCAAGTTAATGCCAAGCTCTATAAAGAAGTTAAAAGTTACGATTGATACTAAAATGAATACTAATACGTTTTGACTACCGCTTAAAACGTAAACGGAATTAAACATAAACAAGCAACCGATAACGAAAATAAGAGTATTAATTATCGGAACTAAAGACGCCGACACGAACATAGCAACGGTCGCGTTCTTTTTAGAGATAAGTTTGTAAATTAATCCCGCAACGTAGCCTGCAACGGTAGTTTTAGTTAAGCAAACGAGCGTTGTAACGATCGGGTCGTTAGCCCAGATAAGAGCGTAAAAAGGAACTGCGCCGATGATTACTTGAATTAAAATAATCACACCGCAAGCAAGACCTAAGAACGCGCCTGCAACCGCTCCGTAAAGTATTGCGCCGAGTACTATTGGAATAAGCGTAAAGTTAAGTTGAACAACGCCTATTGATATACTACCGCCAACTACCTGTAAAACAATAACGAGTGCCAATAATACTCCGACACCCGCTATTTCTTGGGCGGAAAACCGCCTACCTTCAAAAGTTTTCATGATGCCTCCAATCGAGTTCCCTAAGGATACCCGTAAGAAAAAATAAAAAATATAAAGTCAAGCCCTAATGGTGCTCGCTATTATTATGTTAACATAATTTATTAAAATAATCAACGATGCGTAACAATTTTTTAAAATTTTTAATATTATGTAGTGATAGAAATATCAAAAAACAAATTTGGAGATAATATATTATGATGAACCTTTTTGGATACGGCGGTGATAACTGCTGTTTGTACATACTAATCCTTTTACTCGTTCTCTGCTGTTGCGGAAACGGTTGCTTAAACGGTATTTTAGATAAGATTTGTAACTGCTCTTGCTTACTTCCTATCTTACTAGTTCTCTGCTGTTGCTGTGGCGGCGGTAAAGGCGGGTGCCAAGGCAAACCATACGGTATTTGCAAGTAAAACTTAATAAAATAAGCAGTGGCTTTGCCACTGCTTTTTAATTTGATAAATATTATTTTGACTTGCCTACGCTAGACGGCAAGACGCCTATCGTCTTTTTAAAAGCCCTTGTAAAATACGAAACGTCTGAAAAGCCTAGTTCTATAGAAACTTCACCAACCGTGTAACCGTCAAGGAGCAAGGCTTTGGCGTTATGGCATTTTAATAGATTGACGTATTCAATAATAGAATATCCCGTAATTTCTTTAAACGCGTGAGATAGATAACTCTTGCTAAAATGAAGATGTTTGCAAATTTCGTCAACCGTGATTTTTTCCTTGTATCTTTCACTTATATAAGTAATTGCTTGACGAACCATTTGAGTAGTTTTATTCTCTTCCTTAAACTCCCCGCCTTTTTCTACTTTGAACTTGCGGTTAAGCGTTATAAAAATTGAGATAATCAAACCTAAAATAGCGGTTTTATAACTGTCGTTTTTTTCTTCGAATTCAGCAATTATCTCTTGATATTTTTCACTTAAACTAGCGCTCTTTATAACCGGCGTAAAATAAGAATTATCGCTTATAAGTTCGTTCCTTTTTAAAAACTCGTCGCTTATCATTAAAAAGTAATAATCAACGCTATCAGTCGTTTTATGAAACCCGTGAAGCGTCGACGGGCTAACGACTACTATATCACCGCTACCCGCAATCACGCTAAAGCCGTTTAAGTTTACCGATAAACTACCGCTTTTTATATAGATAATTTCAACCGCGCTATGAAAGTGAAGAGCGCTTCCCCCACTATAACGAGTGAGAGTAAATATCTCGTTATCGCTAAATATATCGTTAAAATTTTGATAAGTAATCATTTATCTCCACCAATCTTTTTATTACAATTTTAATAGCATTTTTAACAAAAGTCAACGATATTATAGCACGATTGTGCAAATTTTAAGTATAATTGTGAATATGAAAAGCAAGTAGATAGTGATATAATTACATTATCACATAAATAAGGAGAAGATTATGGCATTTTACAATTCGTTTAAATTTGCTCCGCCAAAGTGGATGCCCTTTCAAGACCAAGAAATCTTGGATATGGTAGTCAACGAAGATTTTAACAAAAGGCAAGGCAAAAATTTTGAAAACCCAGATTTTGAACTCAAAGTGGTTTTTGACGTTCACAATTACTTTGCAACCGACCTTTTCCAAAGGATAAGGCTTTCCGACGTTAATAACGAAAAACTCGTTATTATACTTTCAAGCCCTGAAAACGCCGTGTTTATAAGCGTTGCGGAAAACCTTAACAAATATAAAATTAGCGCGAGAAACGTTCACGTTTTCTTCCTTTACGAATACGCTAATGAAAACGGAAAAGTTGCGCCCTTTCAAAGCCCGTTCAGTCGTTCGGGTCAATTTATGAAGAATTTCTATTTCGAACTTGAAAAAGACCTTCGTATGCCACTTGAAAATATTCACTTCTTTAACGATAATAATATTGAAACGTACTCTAAAGAACTTGAAGATCTTGGTGGCGCAGACGTTTGCTACACCGCTCTTTCTTGGTCAAGCGGTATCGGCGCTATCGACCCTGAAAGTTTTCCAGCTAGTAATTTAGAAGAGTTTTTATCAATGGGTTCAAGGCTAGTTACTCCAATGCCTGAAATGATTGCTCACGATTCTCTCCGCGGTATGTTTGGATGCTCTGGAGATATTGGAAACGTTCCGCCAAAGGCAGTTACGGTTGGACCTAAGGATTTAATGGCGTCAAAAGAGTGGATTGACGTTGAATATTTAGTAGGTTGCGGTGGAACTTCTCATCAAAAGTTCCCCCTCGCTCTATCGATGTTCGGGCCTATTTGCAAGGAAATCCCCGGCTCTATAATGCGTCTTCACAAGGGAACTTGCTACGTATCTAGTGAAGTTGCTATTAACGCAAACAATCAACCCGACTTTATAGGGCTTGACAAAACTCTTGAAGAAATAAGAAAAAAGGAAGAAAAGGGGGAATAATATATGAATAGAAATTTATTTGATTTTAGTCCTAGCGCTTGGCTTCCAACTCAAGATAAAGCGGTGCTTGAATACTGCCGTAATATCAAGCGCGAAGAAATGGAAATAACAAACGAGAACGGCTACTCTATAAGAGTAGTTCCCCACCCGTCAAGCGCAATTGCTTGCGAACTTTTCAACTGGATATATAAATCAGACGTTGAAGATAAAAAAACGGTTATAGTTTTCCCAAATTCCTGGAAAAACATTTACGTTTCCGTTGCCGAAGCGTGCAATAAGTTTAACGTTTCCGCTAGAAATATCCACGCGTTTTGTATGGACGAATACGCTGACGAGCATGGCAACGTTGCCCCAATCACTTGGGGGCGTTCGCTTGGCGGTCACTTTATGAGCGAGTTCTATTTAAGTTTTAGAGAAGACCTTCGCCCACCGCTTAAACAAATGCACTACTACACTAACGAAAACATCAAGTATTACTCCGATTTAATTGCCGAAGAAGGTGATGGCGGAGCGGATTTAATACTCTCCGCTACCGGTTGGATTGGTCATACTGCGTTTATCGATCCAAACACAAAGAAGTTTAAAGCCGACACTTTAGAAGAATTTTTACAGTTAAAAGCAGGTTTCGTTGACAACCATAGGATTACAAATATTCAAAACTCTGGTGGCGGTTCAGCGTTATGGCATACTCCAGCGTATTCCGTTTCAATCGGCCCGTGGGACGTTATGCACGCTCGTGAACATTTAGAGCGCCACGACCTTCACGCAGTTGGCGGATATTCTTCTTGGGAAAGGATGATTTCAAGGCTTCAATTATACGGCCCAGTTTGCAAAGAAGTGCCCGCGTCAATCTTCCAACTCACTAAAGGAACGATTTACGTTAGCGAAGAAATGGCAAGACCAATTGAACCAATTGAATACTCGTTATAATAAAAAACACGCTCGGTTGAGCGTGTTTTTAAGTGATATTTTTTAACTGCGTTAAAAAGTGAAATTTTACGCTTTGCGTAAAGTGAAATTTGCAAACCCTGTTTGCAAGTGAAATTTTTTTGCTATGCAAAAAAGTTATGGATAAATTTTATTTTATAAGTTTAAGAGCCAGTTAGTAACGTCTAGTTGGTTTTTAAGCCCGTCAAGTTCGTAGGACTTACTTTCACCCTTTTCAACGCGTTTTACCATATCAACGATAACGGCGTATTTATCTTTGTAAATATCCTTGACTTTAACGGTGCATTTTTTATCAAGCGACGCAAAGTAAATTTCCGCGCTCTCACTATCAAAATCGGCGTAGATGTATCCGTTTGCAAAGTCTATGCGAGCGTAACGCTTACTATCTTCTTTTTTAGCGTTTTTAACTTGAATTAAGGATATATCCGTTTTCCCGTCTTTTGCAAAAAGTTCAATTTTATCGCCTTCTTTAGTTAGACTTACGTCTTGCCAATTTTGAGGCAAATCGGCAAACAGCGTTGCAATTAATACGTTGTGAATAAACGTTTCAAGAAGTTGCCCGCCGTATTTATTAGACTTAACCCAATCTCTACTATCAACCCCTTCAACGATTGATACCGTTATTTTATTTACCGCGCCTAAAAACAATTTACTGTTTTTAATAAGATAATCGTCGCTTATATCAAGGTATTTTTCATACTTTTGATTGTAAGAAGAAATAAAGTTTAACGGAAGGGCTTTTTCTATGAGATAGTAACTTAAAAAGAATATTTTATTTCTTAAACTCTCGTCTTTTATAATCTTGTTGATTTTTTCAAATTCTTCCTTTTTTACGGTAATCGGCTTTTCAACAACTACGAGCGTTGACTTTGAGTTTATAAACTCGTCAACGTAACTAACGTGAGTGTATGACGGAGTTTCAATCCAAACTATATCGTGCGTGTCAAGTTCGTTGTCGATTTTTTCGCATATCGCTTGGCTCGACGGCAAATATTTGCAATAAGGAATATTATTTTCTTGACTATCAATATCGTAAACGTCAACGTCTTTTTCCGAACATCCACTTCTTATAAGAGCGGGATAAAGCCTATTTTTAACAACGTCACCACAACCGATAACGTACATATGCGGTTTTTCTATCTTCTTCTTAACTTTTTCAGTTGGGAAGGAAGATATAATCATACTGATAACTATAGCTGCGAACATTGCGCCTAAAATTCTAACCGATACAGGCGTAGTGTCAATTGAAGCGCCAAGCAATCCGCTTACAATTTCGCCAAATGAAAGACCATAAACGTTTGCCAAACCTAACGCTTGGCTAGGAATTACCATAATTAACACGGTTAAGTATTCAAGTTCGTGATAAATTGAATAGTTTTCTTCGAAAAATCTTCTAAATACCGTGTAATATAAAACCCAAACGATAGACTCGAATAAATAGTAATAAGTAAATATTCTTACAACGAACACGTCTAGTTTAAAAATATACGCTAATAGTAAAAACACAAACCATAAAATAAAATACAGTTCGCAAAACATCGGTGGAACGTTAACTCTTTTAGAGTTAAAATCAGTAGTACCGCGTTTTAAAAAGGTTACTATTTTTCTAAATAACAGTTTGCAAATTTGAAGTAGTGAAAGCACTCTGCAAATCCATAACGCCCAAAGTAAAATAGAAGAAAGCAACGAGCGTTGTTGCCCCGCCCACTTCAAAGAATCGGGGCTGGGAAGCGTTGAAATTTGAACTAATAAATTTTTCTTTTTCTTCTTCATAATCTAGCCACTCCTAGCGCCGCTTTATCCCCTATTTCATCGCCGAGCGTAGCAGGTAAAATTTTAACCGCATCCAAAGAGTAAGAAAGGCACTCTTTTTCTAAAGTTTCATACATCGACTTATCGATTAAATCTCTTGCCCTAGTGTAAATACTGCCGATAACTATTACTTCTGGGTTTAAAATGTCAATTATATAAGCAAGCCCCTTGCCTAAATCACAACCAACTTTATTATAAATTTCAATGGCTTTTTTATCTCCGCTACGCGCTTTTTCAGCAACTTCTTTTGCCGAGCCGTAACCGTATTGCGCAATTCCGCCACCGCTACAATATCCTTCGAAAGAACCGCGCTTGCCGTAGCCTATATGACCGCCGTCGTAAAGCCTAATGTGCCCCACTTCGCCCGCCATATCCGAAGCGCCTGAATAAGGCTTACCGTTTAAAATTAAACCTGCGCCCATACCAGTTCCAAAAGTTAAAAATACGGCGTTATTATAATTTTTAGCGCTACCCCAAAGCCACTCGGCAATAGCGCAAGCGTCCGCGTCGTTTTTTAAAAAGGCGGGGCGATTGAATTTATTTTGTAAAATCTCAACGATATGAACGTCATCCCACCCGGGAAGATTGGGTGGAGACATAATTATTCCCTTTTTTGAATTGAGCGGACCACCGCAAGAAACGCCTATACTTACCACGCTTTCTTCAAAAAGAGTTTCACAAGCGTTCAAAAGAGAATTAAGCGTGGAGTTAAAATCGGTAGTATCAAAGCGAATTTTATTCAAAACGTTGCCTTGTTCATCACCTAAAACCACGGCGCATTTAGTTCCGCCAATATCAAGCCCTAAATATTTTTTCATAAATTCACCATAATATATTTGATATATTATAAACTATAAGAAGTAAATC
>JAZSBA010000101.1:0-4833 GCA_045602125.1 Christensenellaceae bacterium
TAAATACGACTATACTGCTAAATTATTTACAAAAAGTAAGGTTGCAATTTGCGAAGCTTGTGAGTTTAGTAAAAATATATCTTGCTTGTCTCCTAAAATTTCCGTTTGCTTAAATATAGATAACGATCATCTTGATAGTTACGGAACGATTGAAAATTTAAGCCGAGAGTTTTATTCTTTTTTAAAACGCTCAAAAAAGAAATTCGTTTGTGTTGACGACGTTCGTTTAAAGTCTTTTAAACTAAAAAACGTTGTAACCTTTGGTATTGACGATACGTGCGATTATAGGGCGGTGAACTTAAAAAACAAGCAAGGGTTTTATTCGTTTGACGTTGAGTTTAAAGGTGAAAAACTCTTTAACGCAACTCTTAAAATACCAGGTAGAGTTAACGTTTATAATGCGCTGGCAGTTATTGCAATCTGCAAATCTATTTTTAATATCGATAATGAATTTTTAAGTAATGCAATTAGCGATTATCAGGGGGTAAAGCGTAGGTTTGATATTATTGGGAAATTGTACGATAAAACTATTATATGTGATTACGCTCATCATCCTACGGAGATAAAAAGTTTAATTGATACCGTAAAATCTATTTATAAAAACGACTATTTATTAGTTTTTGAACCGCACACTTATTCAAGAACAAAACTGTTGTTTAACTCGTTTGTAAGCGTTTTAAAAGACGAAAATTTAATTTTATATAAAGAGTTTCCCTCTCGGGAAAGTTACGACTATAAAGGAAGTTCAAAAGCTTTACATAGGTCTTTAAAAAAATCTGAATATATCGAAGATTTTTTAAAACTTTTAAATGCAATTAAAGATGGCGATAAATCAAATATAATCGTAATAGGTGCCGGCTCGCTATACGGAAAACTTAAAAATGAAATAAAACGGTAACGAAATTCGTTACCGTTTTAGTATTTAAAGCATATCTATTAAAAATTCTGGTTGTTCGTTTTCTTCAATTTTTAAAAGAGCGTTTTCAAAATGTTTAGGCGCGTATTCAAACTTATATATAGGGAGTTTGAAGTAAGATAAATCAATTGCTTTTTGCGCAAGAAGATTTATGCTTGCTTGAACGTTAGAGTTTCCGTCTTTAACAAAAGTTACGTTTAATTGCTTTTCAAATGCAAAAGAGCAGGAAAGCTTGGTTTTTGTTGCGCTAATTCCGATAACGCCAACGTCAGCTTGATCGCTAGAGATTTTTTCAATAACGTCAATTCCTGAATCGGAATCTGTAACGTAAATAATCTTACTGCATTTTCTACCGCCCGTAATTTGTAAAACTTCATTTTCTAAATTCTTATCGTTTTGAAGAGTGTAGTAAATATTAGTTTTGTGCGCTATATCTAAATTCTTTTGAGAAGAATCAATCAAAATTGGAACGGATTGATAGTACATTATAAGTTGGGCGATAACGTTTGCTAAATGAGAACCACCAATAACTGCAACGTGATTTCCCTTTTCAATTTTAAGTTTATCAATAACCGTTATAGCGAGAGATAGGTGGTTGATAAATAACGCATCGTCTTCTGAAACGCTTTGTGGTAAAACGTGAAGTTTGCTAGTTGGTAAAATAACGAAGTCACGAAGATAGCCGGAATTTAAATTTTCGTAATCAGGTGCAAGGTAAACTCTCGAACCCTTTTCAACGTAACTACTTTCTTTAAGCGTTTCAACGACTTGACCAACTGCTATAAAGCAGGGGGTAAAAGGATATTCACGTTTAACGTCACCTTTAAAAAGCGCCAAGTCGTTAAGGGAAATAAAACACTTAGTGGTTTTCACTTTAACTTGGTCAAGGTGCTCTAAACTTTCAGTTGTCGTAATACCGCCGAGATGTTTCGGCTCTAATATCTGCCAATTATTCATATATTGTATTATACCATATTGTAAAAATTTTGCAAGCAAATAAAAAAATAAAAAAACAGTAAAAATTAGCGTAAAATGAGTTGACTTAAATAGGAATTTAATATATAATATCAAAGTAATAAATTGAGAGAGGTGATAATATGAAAGATAATATTCATCCTAATTATAAAAACGTAAAAGTTCAATGCGCGTGTGGTGCATCGTTCATTACGGGTACAACTAAGAACGTTGACGTTTTAAAGGTTGATATCTGTTCTAAATGCCACCCGTTCTTCACCGGTAAACAAAAACTCGTTGATACTGGCGGACGTGTAGATAAATTTAAGAAAAGATACGGTATCTAATTTATCTGCTAAAATCATACCATTAAGGTATATCGGCTCTAAGAATATATTCTTAGAGCTATTTTTATAGGTTAAGTATGAGTGCTAAAAAGAAAGTTGCGTCTATCGGTGGCCAAGCGGTTATTGAAGGCGTTATGATGAAAGGTAAAACGTCGCAAGCAATTGCCGTTAGAAGTGAGAACGGTGACGTTTTAATTGAGTCAAAAAGATTGAAAAAACCTAGTAAAATAGCAAAAATTCCACTTATAAGAGGTGTTGTTGCGCTGTTTAACTCTATGGTTGGCGGAACTGAGTGCTTAATGCGTTCAGCCTCCGTTTTTGGCGAAGAAGAAACTTCAAAGTTCGATGATTGGCTCTCTAAAAAGTTAAAGGTAAGCGCTGTGGATATTGCGTCTTTTATAGGCGTTATTTTAGGTCTAGCGCTATCGCTATTTTTGTTCTTTTATCTTCCGCAAGTTATAGCGGACTTGTTTTTAACTTTAAGTAATAACGTATTTTTATATTGTTTAATTGAAGGTTTAATAAGAATAACGCTATTCATATCCTATATATTATTGACTACTTTACTTAAAGATATAAGGCGAACTTATATGTATCACGGCGCCGAGCATAAAACCATTTCTTGCTATGAAAACGGCATGGAATTAACGGTTGAAAACGTTAAAAAATGTTCTCGCGTTCACGATAGATGTGGAACTACTTTTATGTTCCTCGTAATGATAATAAGTATTTTAATGTTTGCAGTAGTCAACGCTATATTTAGTGAGTTTGGCATTGAATTTACTGGAATTACAGGTAAATTATTTAGATTTTTAGTTAAACTCTTAACGTTGCCTATTATTGCGGGAATAAGTTACGAAATTTTAAAACTTCTTGCAAAAACGCAAAGCAAATGGGTTATAATATTTAAATTTCCGGGACTTCTCCTTCAAAGGTTAACAACCAAAGAGCCAACTGACGATATGATTGAAGTTGCTATCGCATCTTTTACTGAAGTTTTAAAGATGGATGAAGATCAAACTATCCCTGAAAAGACTTTTAACGTTTACGGTAGCGTTAATACCTTATATAATAAAGTTACTAATATCTTGAAAAACGCTAACGTTGAAGATCTTTGCGACGCGGAGTGGATAGTTGCGAGAGTAACTGGCGTTTTGAGAAGTTCAATTATTGGCAACAAAGAGCCCGTAACTAAAGAACAAACGGAGTTAGCTCTTAAATACGCTAATGAAAGAGGTAAAAAAGTTCCGCTTGCCTACGTGTTTGGCGACATGGACTTTTACGGGTATTCTTTTATAGTTAATGAAAACGTTTTAATTCCTCGCCCAGAAACTGAAGAACTAGTAATGCACGCAATTAAAGAAATTAAAAGCGAAAGTACGGTTTTAGATATGTGCTCGGGTTCCGGCGCTATAGGAATTACGGTAAACTTAAAAACCAGCGCTAACGTAACGCTCGTTGACGTTTCTGATAAAGCGATAGAAATAGCAACTAAAAACGCTGAAAAATTAGGCGCTAACGTAACGACTATTACGTCAAACATGTTTGAAAACGTTAATAATACTTTTGATTTTATTCTATCAAATCCACCGTATATTAAAAGTGAAGACGTTAAAAAATTGCAAGAAGAAGTTAAAAAAGAGCCTGTTATAGCGCTTGACGGTGGCGAAAATGGTCTTGATTTTTATAAAATTATAGCCGAAAACGCATATAAGTACTTAAACGATAACGGAACGCTTTATTTAGAGTGTGGCGTTAATCAAGCAAGTGAAATTGAAAGTCTTTTAAGCGCTACTAAGCAATATAGAGACGTTCAAATTATTAAAGATATAAATCAAATTGACAGAATTATCAAGGCGGTTAAGTTATGACGACAAAATTACAATCGGTACTCGATAGGTTTGATAAACTAAACGAACTTATTGCCGATCCACAAATTATTTCAGACATTTCTAGTTATAAAAAGTACACCAAAGAGCTTTCCGATATAACTGAAACTGTTGAAAAAATTAAAGAACTTCAAAAAATTGAAGCCGAACGCGAAGAAGCCGAGCTTCTAATTTCCGGCGAAACGGATATGGAAATGAAGGAACTTTTATCTCAAGAGATAAAAGAACTCATCAAAAAACAAGCCGAAGTCAACAATGAACTTAAATTGTTGCTAATTCCTAAAGATGAAAACGACGATAAATCGGTTATCGTTGAAATAAGAGCGGGCGCGGGCGGAGAAGAAGCGGCGCTCTTTGCTTACGAACTCTATCGTATGTACGTTAACTTTTCAGATAAGCATAGATATAAGTCTGAAGAAATTGACGGCAACTTTACCGAACTTGGCGGTGTTAAGGAAGTGACTTTCTCGGTGTCTGGAAACGGCGTTTACGGAAAGTTGAAGTTTGAAAGTGGCGTTCATAGAGTGCAAAGAGTTCCCGAAACGGAATCTCAGGGTAGAATTCAGACGTCAACTGCAACGGTTGCAGTTTTGCCAGAAGTTGAAGACGTTGAAGTTAAAATTGACGAAAAAGATTTAAAGATTGACACCTATCGTTCGTCTGGCGCAGGCGGTCAACACGTTAATAAAACGGAAAGTTGTATTCGTATGACGCATATTCCTACGGG
>JAZSBA010000102.1:0-7355 GCA_045602125.1 Christensenellaceae bacterium
TGTTAATGAAAAGTTAAGACTCAAAGATATATCAAAAGAAGAAAAAGAAAGGTTAGACTATGAGCTTTTACTTATCAAAAAATGGGGTATAGCTAAACATTTTTTGTTTGGGAAATTGTTAGTTGAGGCAACCACTGAAGAATATAAAGAAAGAGGTAATACACAATATTGCGAAACGGGTACTTTATGGTGGGAAGGCTACTCATATGTTAACTTTTTACTTGGGCTTTCACCTGTAAATCCAGTAATTTATAACTTGCCCTTTGAAAGCTATTTTAACGAATATAAAAATAATTTGCCCACACATCAACTATTTATACCTTCATTGCATAGAGATCAAGTACTTAATCGTTTATACAAAGAGTTTGGTAAAAATAACTTTGTGAAAGGCAAGGACTCTTATTTTTTATATCACTATTCTTCTAAACCAATAAAAAAAGAATTTATTAAAAAAACGATAAATCTTGAGGAGTTTGGGTATGAATCTTGTGAAGAAAATGTTTCTACTTTAACGACGACGGAATTGTCTGAACTTGGCTACTATTCGTTTGAAATTTTAGAAGGTTATAATTTTTACGATTACGTAAATACAGCATTTTCAGAAGAAGAAATTTATGAACGATATAAAATTGAAAGTGATGAAGATTTAGTTTCTAGCAAAAAACCTTTTGATAAGATGGCAGAAGTTAATGAGATTTTAAAATATACTGAAAACAAACTTGTTTATCAAGAACAAGTTTTAGAAATTTTAAATAAGCTTTGTGGGTTTGACATGGCAAAGGCTGATTTTTACAGATTAGAAATGAGAAATCTTGAACCATCTCAACATGTAAAATATTTGGAAACTTTATTAACCGAGAAATATGGTGAAGATGGCAAAGCACTTTTCGATTACTTATATACCTATTCTAAATCCACTAGGAGAAAGATTTGTCTAATAGCATATTTACACAAACCAGTTTGGTAGATAAAAATTGAAATTTAAAAATTAAACTATATAAAAAGCGTTGGCACGAGATTTGTGTCAACACTAAATATTAAATCAAGGAAATTATTGAAGTTGGTTTTTTAAAAAGCGCCACAAAACGGCTCAAAATCGAAGCAGGTAAAGAAAATTGCCACAGCTCACACTTTTGACTTAAAGCATATGGGAAACCCATATCTATTTTAGAACATAGAAAAAGAACTTAGATTTTCACGTCTAAGTTCTTTTTTTCTTTTTAACCGCTTGAAAACTGCAATACTATAAAATTTTAATTGTTCCTAAAAATCCCTATGTCTATTGCAGTTTTCCGTGAGATTTTTATTTTATAACAAAGGAATTTTTTCAAGATAGATTATATCTTTTCTATCAGCGGCGTCGCCTTCTGCTAAAACGAAAGCTTTTTTGTGAATAATTCCGCCTGCTTTTTTAACGATTGCCTCCAAGCCTTTTAAGGATGCGCCGGTTGACACAACGTCGTCAATAATTCCAACTTTTTTGCCTTTTAAAATATCAACGTCGTGCTTGCTTAAATATAAGCGTTGTTCAGTACCCGTTGTGATAGATGCGTCGTATAAAACGTCAATTCCGTCTTGCATATAGAGTTTTTTAGACTTTCTTGCAACGGCGTAATAGTGTTGATTAAGTTCCCTTGCAACAACGTGGCAAAGTTGAAGACCCTTCGATTCGGCGGTTATTAAAACTTCGCAGTCGGAAACGAGTTTAGCAATCTCTTTTCCACAATGCTCGGTCATTTCACTATTGCCGTGAAGATTGAAAAATGCAATATTAATACCCGAAGGTAGTGGGAGTATAGGAAGTTCGGTTTTATAACCTTTAATATTTAATTCAAGAACGTTTTTCATTTGATTAACCCTCCAAAAGATATTTTAACATAATAAAATAAACTTGTAAATAAGCATTTAAAAAATAAATTATTTTTTCATAATAACCGCTTAAATTTAATATGTTAGAAGTGGTGAAATATGAAAGAATACGCTTTATCTATATCTCAAACTCTTAAAAATTTAAATTCGAGTGAAAACGGCTTAACCGATAGCCAAATTGCAAATTCAAGATTAAAATACGGCGAAAACGTAATTGAAAAAGTTAAGGGAAAATCAATTTTTAAAAGGATAATAGACGCTTTATTCGAGCCTATGCTAATTATCCTAGAAATTTCTATGCTCATTACCCTAGGGGTAAATCTAGGCAAGTTTTTCAAAACCGGCGACGGCGATTTTTACGAGTGCATAGGCATACTTTTATCAATTATAATAAGCGTGTTTTTAACCGTTTTTATGGAAGGGAAGTCACAACGCGCTTTTGAACTACTTAAAAAGATTTCAAGCGACAGTTTAGTTAAAGTTATAAGAAACGGGAATAAAACGGTTATTAAACAAAGCGAACTAGTGGTTGGCGACGTCGTTATAGTTGAAACGGGCGATAAAATCTTTGCCGACGGAAGACTTTTAGATGGCAATTTTCTAACCGTTGACGAATCGACTTTGACTGGCGAAAGCCAACCCGTTAAAAAAATCGCAGAAGTTACTTTAAACGATAAAACTCCGCTTGCCGAAAGAGTTAATATGCTATATAGCGGAACTTTTATCTCGCAAGGGTCGGGAATTTACGTTGTAACGGCGGTTGGCGATAACGCTGAAATTGGCGTTATTGCAAGCGATTTGCAAGAAAATAGCGGGGTTTCCGCCCCTTTACAAGAAAAACTAGATAGGCTTTCTAAAACGATAACTTTTATAGGAATAATGTCGGCAGTTTTCGTTTTAATTTTAACGGTTGCAAGGTTGATTTGCAGTAGAGCGGTTAGTTTTTCAAGTTTACAAGAAGCCTTTTTAAGCGCGATTGTTTTAATCGTTGCGTCAGTTCCCGAAGGGTTGCCAACAACGGTTGCGATAGCCTTAACGCTAAACGTCGTTAAACTTTCAAAATCAAACGCCTTAATTAAAAAACTCGTTGCAACTGAAACTGTGGGTTGCGTAAGCGTTATTTGCTCTGATAAAACGGGAACGTTAACCGAAAATAAAATGAAAGTTGAGAGTTTAAAGTTAATTAGCGTAGATAGAGAAAAATTCGTTAAAAACAACGCTCTTATAAATTCAACTGCTTATATATCTAGCGAAAAGGGCGTTGGTAGCGCCACCGAACTTGCGCTTATAAAATACTATCAAAAGAAAAAAGAAAATTATCAAAAATTAAGAGATAGCGCTAAAATTTTAAGCGTAACTCCCTTTTCATCCGACATTAAATATATGTCAACCACCGTAGAAGAAAACGGCGAGAAAATAACTTACGTAAAGGGCGCTCCCGAAAAGATATACGAGTTATCTTTAAAAACCCCAAACGTTAACCTAGAATTTGAAAAGATAAAATCTTTTCAAAACGAGTCGAAAAGAGTTATTGCTTTTTGCCACGCTATCGGGGATAGTTTAGAGTATAATTTCGACGGTTTCGCCGTTATAACCGACCCCGTTAGAAAGGACGTTAAGGCTTCCGTTTTAGAGTGCAAAAGAGCGGGAATTTCAGTTAAAATGCTAACTGGGGATAATTTTGAAACGGCGTATTCTATCGCCAAAGAATTGAAACTCGTAGCCGATAAAAAAGGGGTGGTTTTAGGGAGCGAGATTGATAATGCGTCCGATGAAAAGTTAAAACTTGCTCTTCCAAATATTTCAGTAGTTGCAAGGAGCACGCCTAAAACTAAACTGAGAATAGTTAAAATGCTTAAAGAGATGGGTGAAGTGGTTGCCGTAACTGGCGACGGCGTTAACGACGCGCCCGCTATCCGCCACGCAGATATAGGAATTTCTATGGGCGACGGCTCTGAAATTACAAAAGAGGCGAGCGATATAATACTTCTTGATAATTCTTTTTCAACGATAGTTACGGCAATATCGTTTGGAAGAAACGTCTACCAAAACTTTCAACGCTTTATAATGTTTCAACTATCCGTTAATTTTTCAGCCGTAATGTTTATAGTTACGTCGTTAATACTTGGGATAGAAAGCCCCTTTACCACCGTTCAACTTCTTTGGATAAATATTATAATGGACGGACCGCCTGCTTTAACTTTAGGTCTTGAATCAAGGGGGAAAGACCTTATGAATAGTTCCCCGGTTAAACGGAGTAACGATATAGTAAGCAAAAAAATGCTACTTAGGATTTTAATTCACGCAAGTTTTATGTGTTTAGTTTTGATTTTGCAGTATAAAACCGACTTTTTATGCGTGGGTAAAACTCAAATGAAAACGGCGTTATTCTCACTTTTTATACTATTTCAACTGTTTAACGCCTTTAACGCAAGAGAACTCGGCTCGGTTAGTGTGTTTAAGAACTTAAAGAGCAATAAGCCGATGCTAGTAGTGTTTTTCATAACTTTTATATTGCAAGTTCTATTCTCTGAATTTTTAGGCGGATTTTTCGGCACGGTTTCACTTAACTTTGTAACTTGGGTTAAGATAATTTTAACGGCGTCAAGCGTAATTTTAATGTCGGAATCTTATAAACTTGCAAAGAGATTAATTAAAAAAGAAAATAATGCATAAACTTATCAATATGAGTCAAATAAAAATAACTGAAAGCGCTAAAAAAAGCAGTAACATTATATATATTTACGAAATGCTCTCGCTAATTACCAAGCAACTTGGTTGCATTGAAGAACTTCGTGGCGGTAAGAATAGATACGAGCTTATTATCGACGTTCCGTCATCGTATAGAGAACTTTTAGTTTCCGAACTTGAAGATAAGATAGCAGACGTTATCACCGTTAACTATAAGTACACCTTTTTTAAAAGGAACGTAAATTCCAGCGGACTTAACGCCTTGGAAAAGGAACTTTTATTAACCGCTCTCATCGCCGCCGATATAGAAGAAGACAAAAAGTACGTCATAAAAAAATTAAAGAGTTTTTCTGAGTACGCTCTCGACGGAATTTTCAATTTTAGGATGAAGGCGTTAAAGGAAAAGTGGGGGGATATAGTAGGGTATATTCCACCGGGGTTTCAGTCGGTTGAACTTAAAGACTTTATAATTTATCTTATAAAAGATAAAATGGGCAAGAGAGTTTACTTTGACGAGGGTAGCGTTTACGACAAGCGGTTTAATATTTTAAAGCGAACGGAACTTCTTTCAGGCGATAGCGGAGAAATATCAATCGTCAAGGAAATTTTACTCTCAGGGGCTGGCGAAGTGGAACTGGGAACTAAACTTCCAGAAAGCGACGAATTTTATCTTAAACAGTTATACGGCGACAGGGTTAGGTTTAGCGAAGGGTATTTTTCTTCAAAATAGTTGACAAAAAATAAAGGCGGGTTTATAATAATTTAAAAATTGAATATTTGGAGTAGGGATAAGTAGCCCCGTCAAGCGCTTTCAGAGAGTTGCCCACGGCTGAAAGGCAATAGCGTAAAGCGGATAGTGAAACCACCCTTAATAATCCGATTTTTTTAAAGTGGCTAATATTTTTTAATATTAGCAATTTGAGTGGAACCACGGTAAAGTATATCGTCTCAAAGCAGTATAATGCTTTGAGACTTTTTTAATCCGTTATAAACGGCGCTATGCTTTGTTTCTGCCGTCAAGTTACGATTACAATGACCAAAAAGGTCAATTGTATCCGATAACTTGCCGTCGAGCCTCGCCTAGCTTGTTTCTAACGTCTTAAAAAAAGAGCGTTGAATAGGCTATGAGTTTAACGAGCCTCGCCTAACTCACAACTAACGTCTTAAAATATTTGTTCAACTCATCTTTGAGTTTTTATCTAATTATTTACATAGTAAACTAAGGAGAATATTATGAAAGTTTATTTACCAGATAATACCGAACTTCAAGTTCAAGACGGCGCGACGGTTTTAGACGTTGCTCTAGCTATAAGCGAAGGCTTGGCTAGAAACGCCGTTGCAGGTAAGGTTGACGGTGTTTTAGTTGATTTATCAACTAAAGTAGAAGAAGGTCAAAAAGTTGCAATCGTAACTTTAAGAGATGAAGAAGGGCTTGACGTTTATCGTCACACCTGTTCACACGTGCTTGCTCAAGCAGTTAAGACCATTTATCCAACTTGCAATTTAGCAATCGGCCCAACTACCGCTACGGGTTTTTATTACGATATTGACTTTAAAACTCCTATTACCTTAGAAGACCTTGAACAAATTGAAGGGGAAATGAAAAAAATCATTAAGAGCGATTTGCCTATCGAGAGATTTACTCTTCCTAAAAACGAGGCTATCAAACTTATGAAAAAGTTTAGCGAGCCTTATAAAGTTCAACTTATCGAAGATTTACCTGAAGGAGAAGAAATTTCCTTCTATAAGCAAGGGGCGTTCACAGATTTATGCCGTGGCCCGCACCTTCCGTCAACAGGTAAAATTAAAGCGTTTAAACTTACGGCGCTCAACGGTTCTTACTGGCGTGGGGATAGCAAGAATAAAATGCTTGCTAGAATTTACGGTACTGCTTTTGAAAAGAAGAGCCAACTTGACGAATATCTTGAAAAACTCGAACAAGCAAAACTTAGAGATCACAATAAACTCGGTAGAGAACTCGGTTACTTTACAACCGTTGACACTATCGGTCAAGGTCTTCCAGTTATGCTTGAAAAAGGCTCTAAAACTATTCAAGTTTTACAACGTTTCGTAGAAGACGAAGAGCAAAAAAGGGGTTATATCTTAACTAAAACTCCGCTTATGGCAAAGAGTGACTTCTATGAAATTTCAGGCCATTGGGGTCATTATAAAGACGGTATGTTCGTTATCGGCGAAGAGGGTAAAGACAAAGAAGTTTTAGCGCTCCGCCCAATGACTTGCCCCTTCCAATTTCAAGTTTACCTTAATAAGCCGAGATCGTATCGTGATCTTCCTATGCGTCTTGGCGAAACTTCAACGCTATTCAGAAACGAAGATAGCGGTGAAATGCACGGTTTAATTAGGGTAAGGCAATTTACAATAAGCGAAGGTCACCTTGCTTGTACGCCTGACCAATTAGAAGGCGAGTTTAAACTTTGCGTTGACTTAATTCACTATTTTATGAGAGCGATTGGCTTAGACGATGATATTTCTTATAGATTCAGTAAATGGGACCCAAATAATAAAGAAAAATACATTGGCTCGCCAGACGAGTGGGAAAAAGTTCAAGCCCAAATGAAAACTATTTTAGACGGTTTGGGTATAGAATATAAAGAAGCCGAAGGTGAAGCCGCTTTCTACGGCCCTAAACTTGACGTTCAAATTAAAAACGTATTTGGTAAAGAAGATACACTTTGTACTGTGCAAATTGACTTCCAACTTGCTAAGCGCTTTAATATGTTATACGTTGATAAGGACGGCGAAAAGAAATACCCATACGTTATTCATAGAACGAG
>JAZSBA010000103.1:0-3914 GCA_045602125.1 Christensenellaceae bacterium
CAAAGCCTATGGCTTGAATAAAAAAGAACGATTTTGAATCGTTCTTTTTTGGTGCCGCCGGTCGGAATCGAACCGACACGGTATCGCTACCGCGGGATTTTGAGTCCCGTGCGTCTGCCAGTTTCACCACGGCGGCATTTAACTGTTGATTTTTTTTGCAAGTTGTGGCATACTAAATATGTGACAATCAAGCACTAACATAATAACATAGTATTTTTAAAAATGCAATTGTTTTTTATTACGTAATAGGTGAATTTATGGATAAACTTGTCTTAATAGACGGAAACAGTTTAATAAATAGAGCGTTCTACGCAATAGGTCCGTTAACCGATAAAAACGGGCAACCGACGAACGCGGTTTTTGGTTTTGTCAATATGCTTGTAAAAGTTATTGTGGACATTAAGCCAAAGTATATGCTCGTTGCTTTTGACGTGCATGCAAAAACTTTCCGCCACAAGATGTATAACGAGTATAAGGGCACAAGAAAACCTATGCCCGAAGACTTGCGCCCGCAAATTCCGCTTCTTAAAAAAGTTTTAGAAACGATGGGTATTTCCACTTTTGAACTTGCTGGTTTTGAAGCCGACGATATTATTGGAACGCTTGCAAAAAGATATAAGGGCGAAACGGTAATTTTAACTGGCGATAAGGATAGTTTTCAACTCGTTGACGAGTCCACTTCCGTCTATTTTACCAAGCGCGGTATAACTGATACCGATATATATTCTATTGATAATTTTACTGAAAAAACGGGCATAGTTCCATCTCAAGTAATAGAACTTAAAGCACTTATGGGCGATAGTTCTGATAATATCCCCGGAATTCCCGGCGTAGGCGAAAAAACGGCTCTTTCTCTCGTTCAAAAATACGGCTCGTTAGAGAATATTTATCAAAACCTTCAAGATTTTAAGGGAAAACAACTTGAAAAGATTGAAAACGGCAAAGATAGCGCTTATTTATCAAGAACGCTTGCAACTATCAACACTTTAGTTGAAATTCCAATTAAAATTGAAGATACAACTTTCTCTTTTCCGTTTGACGACAAGGTTAAACGATTATTCTCAGATTTAGAGTTCCGTGGAATATTAAAGAGAAACGATTTATTTATAGCAACTGAAGAAGTTGTTGAAACGGAAGAAGAACAAATAGAAATTAAACAAATTAAAACGGCAAAAGAATTGGAAGACGTTTTAAACGGCAAAGATTTTTCTTTTGCAATTAGCGGAGATTTTAACGTTTACGTTGAAGGGGGTAGCGAATATCTTTTAAAGATAAAAGAGTCTTTTTTCGACGAAGGCTTTGATTTTGACGAAGCTTTAACGGTATTAAAACCGTATTTTGAAGACGAAAATAAAACGATAATCGCATATTCAAGAAAGCGTCTTGACGATTTACTTTTCGAGCAAGGAATTTTATTAAAAGCAAAGGTTATAGACGTTGATATTTTAAGATATTTATGTGATTTTTCAGGTAAGGAAGAAACGCTTGAAAACACTTTATACTATTATAATCTCAACGCTAAAACTCCCGCGTATTCACTTTTTAAACTTGCTAAGAAGTTTACAAAGCAAGTTGAGGAAGAAAATATCGAAAAGTTATATTACGAAGTTGAACTTCCCCTTTCAAAAATTTTAACCGATATTGAAAGGCAGGGTTTTAAAGTTGATATTTCAGCCCTTGAAAAAGTAGGGGACGAGTATCGCAAAGAATTAAACTTAATTCTTGAAAAAATAACTGAACTTGCAGGCGAAACGCTAAATCCGAATTCTCCCAAGCAATTAGCAAGTCTATTGTTTGAAAAATTGGGGCTTAAACACGGCAAAAAGAATAAGAGCGGTAGTTATTCAACTAACGCCGAGCAACTTGAAGAACTTGTAAACGAGCACCCGATTATTCCGTTAATTTTAAGGCATAGAACTATTCAAAAATTGCTTTCAACTTACGTTGACGCTATCAAGGCGCTTGCCGTAAAAGATAACGGACTCGTTCACACGTCGTTTAATCAAACCTTAACTCAAACCGGCAGGCTTTCTTCAAAAGAGCCTAACCTTCAAAATATTCCAATAAGGGAAGAAGAAGGCTCTAAACTTAGAAAGTTCTTTATTCCAAGGAGTGAAAACGGAGTTTTAATCGACGCCGATTATTCTCAAATTGAACTTCGCTTACTAGCGCATTTTTCAAAATGCCAAAAACTTATCGACGCTTATAATCGTGGCGATGATATTCACTCTATAACTGCAAGCCAAGTGTTTAACGTTCCGCTAAGCGAAGTTACTTCCGATATGCGTAGAAAGGCAAAAGCAGTAAACTTTGGTATAATTTACGGAATAAGCGAATACGGTCTTTCAAAGAATATCAAGTGTTCGGTTAAAGAGGCGAGCGATTATATAAAGAGATATTTTGAAACTTATCCGGAAGTTAAAGAATATATGCAAGCGAACGTTAATTTTGCTCGCGAGCACGGTTACGTTTCAACGTTACTCGGTAGAAGAAGATATATAAAAGAAATCAACGCTCAAAATTTCCAACTCCGTTCGTTTGGCGAGCGTGCGGCGATGAATATGCCACTTCAAGGAACTAGCGCGGATATTATTAAATTCGCCATGGTAAAAGTTCACGAAAGATTAGCAAAAGAGTGCCCAAGCGCAAAGCTTATCCTTCAAGTGCACGACGAACTTATTATAGACGCCTTAGAAGAACATAGTGAAATAGCGTCTAAAATACTAAAAGAAGAAATGGAAAACGCTTGTCAACTTTCAGTTCCGCTCACGGTAGAGTGTAAAATAGGAAAAACTTGGTACGATGCAAAATGAGTAATAAAATTATAGCGATAACCGGTGGAATAGGTAGTGGAAAATCCACCGTTATCTCACTCTTAAAAAAATACGGGTATCCCGTTATATCGGCAGATGAAACGTATAAAAAACTGCTTGAAAACCAAGAGTTTGTTAAAGGCGTTCATAAAAGCGTTGGGATTGATAGCGATAGTAAGGTTTTACTTCGCGAAGAAGTTTCAAACGTAGTTTTTTCAAACCCTGAAAAGTTAAAATCGCTAAACGATTTTACACATAAAAAAATTATGGAAAAAATGTTTAGCGAAAGCGAAGGGTTAAAAGTAGTTTTTCACGAAGTTCCATTGCTTTTTGAGAGCGGATATCAAGATAGGTACGATAACGTTTTGATTATAAAACGCCCCGACGGTTTGCGCGTTGAAGGGTTAAAAACTCGTGGTCTTTCAGTCGAGCAAATAAAAAAACGTATGGAAAATCAAATAGACTATGAAAAAATCGACGGTTTTGAACATACTGTAATTATAAACGATAAAAGTTTAGAAGAACTTTCCGTTAAGTTAAGGGCAGTATTAGATGAAATCAAGGTTTAAAAAAGTAGTAGCGCTTATAATAGTATTTTTTATTTTAATCACTTTAATTTTATTTTTGATTGAAGTTGGTAATTATAAAAAATACTATTTTTATTGCCGTGAAATCTGCATTGAAAAACAAATAGATATACCGCTCGTTTTAGCCGTTATAAGAACGGAAAGTTCTTTTGATGAAAACGCCGTATCTAGTAAAGGCGCGGTGGGGCTTATGCAAGTAATGCCAAAAACTGCAAAATTTATTGCCGAAAAGGTAGGGTTTAATAGTGATTACGATTTGTTCGATGCGCAAACGAATTTATACTTGGGCATATGTTATCTTGAATATTTGTTCAATAAATATAATGATGAAACTGTGGTTTTAGCGTGTTATAACGCAGGCGAAGGGCGAGTTAAAACTTGGATGGACGGCAATAAACTCAATATTGAAATCAAAGAAACTAAAAACTATATAAAGAAAGTTTCTAGAAGAAAGAAACTCTATAAAATATTAATTTAGAAAAAATGTGATAAATTATTAAAAAATTAAAAAAAG
>JAZSBA010000104.1:0-14151 GCA_045602125.1 Christensenellaceae bacterium
CCTTTCTTTGAGGACCGTCAAGAATCATTTGGTCACCAGTATATGCGTGAACAGTTGTCATAATACCAGAAACGATAGGAGCGTAATCGTTAAGCGCTTTTGCCATAGGAGCAAGACAGTTAGTTGTACAAGAAGCTGCAGAAATAACTTTGTCTTCCTTTGTTAAGATGTTGTGGTTAACGTTGTAAACGATAGTAGGAAGATCGTTACCTGCAGGAGCAGAAATAACAACTTTCTTAGCGCCAGCGTTAACGTGAGCCATTGCTTTTTCTTTAGAAGTATAGAAACCAGTACATTCAAGAACTACGTCTACACCGATTTCTCCCCAAGGAAGTTCAGCAGCGTTAGCTTTAGCGTAAATGATAATTTCTTTACCGTCAACGATAATAGAATTATCAGTAGCTTCTACTGTGTGACCTTTTGCAAGATAGTTACCTTGCATAGTATCGTATTTAAGAAGATGAGCGAGCATCTTTGGGCTGGTAAGGTCGTTGATAGCAACAACTTCATAACCGTCAGCATCAAACATTTGTCTGAAAGCTAAACGACCGATACGACCGAAACCGTTAATTGCAACTTTTACATTTGCCATGATTTTTTCCTCCATATATTAACTTACGTTAAAAATTTAACAATTTAGATTGGAACTCGCTTTTCGCGAAGCACCTTTTTAATTATATCTACTTTCTCAAATTAAGTCAATTATTTTTCAAGCATTATTTTAAATTATCGGGATTTAAACATTTTAAAGCGTCTATAACGAATAAACCGTTCTTTCTAATTAAAACGTCGTCGAAATAAATTTCTCCACCGCCGTATTTTTCACTTTGGATTAAAACCATATCCCAATGGAGCGAAGACTTATTTCCGTTATCGCACTCTTCGTAGCAAGAACCCGGCGTAAAGTGGATAGATCCAGCAATTTTTTCATCAAATAAAATATCGCCGATTGCATTGTTGATAAAGGGGTTTACGCCGAAAGAAAATTCACCGACGTATCTAGCGCCTTCGTCAATATCTAAAATTTCGTTTAATTTCTCGGTGTAATTAGCAGTTGCGTTTATAATTTTTCCGTCCTTGAACTCCAAGCGAACGTTTTCAAATTTTAAACCGTCGTGAATAGAAGGAGCGTTGAAAGTTATAACTCCGTTAACGCTATCTTTTACCGGCGCTGTGAAAATCTCACCGTCGGGGATATTTCTCTTTCCTGAACATTTGATGCCCGGAAGACCTTTTATAGAGAAGGTAAGGTCAGTTCCATTTCCAGTAAGTCTAACTTTATCGGTTTTTGCGATAAGTTCTTCTAAAGCGTCCATAGCCTTATCCATTTTAGAATAATCGAGCGTGCAAACGTCAAAGAAGAAGTCTTCAAACGCTTCGGTGCTCATACCCGCAAGTTGAGCCATGCCGGGATTTGGATAGCGAAGAATAACCCACTTGGTTTTATTCACTCTAAGGTCTAAATGAACTTTGTTTGAATAAATACTGCTATATAATTTTCTCTTTTCCCCGTCTACGTCTGAAAGTTCGTAAGCGTTATTTCCACCGCGAACGCCAACGTACGCGTCCATTTCCTTCATAAGATAACTATCAAAGTCCGCCATCATATTGCAAAGGTTTTCGTCTAAGCCACTTTGAATTAAACGGTTAACTTGATTATCCCTTATCCAAACGAAAGGATAACCACCCGCGTTATAAACTTCTTTTACGAGCGCTTTAGTTAAAGCGTTATCAATATCAAAAGTTTCAATTAAGCACTTCTCGCCCTTTTTAAGTTCAACTGAATAGTTAATTAAGCCTTTGGCAAGTTTTTCAATTCTACTGTCTAACATAATTTCACCTTAAAATTTAAATTTCTTTTATCATTTTAGCATTTTATTATATTTTTGACAACCTATTTAGTTTTTTATTCTAAAAAATACTTGAACACTTGTACTATATCTTAATAATTATTGAACAATCTTGACATAATTGCCTAATAAATGGTATAATTTTCATAGTTATTTCATATTTTACAAAGGAAATTTTTATGAAGAAAAAATTTGGCAAGTTACGAATACTCAAAATGAAGCCAAGCGATAAGGTTAAAAGGTATAATTTTAGAAATAAACCTTTAAGACCGTATCTTCTTATGTGGCTTATTCATATTTTAGTTAAAATTATGCTTATAGGCAGAAAACATAAAATTAGATTTGAGGGTAAAAAGCCTAAACGCCCAGCGTTAGTTTTAGCGTCTCACGCGGCGTTCAACGACTTTTATATGCTTTTCTCGGCTATTAAAACTTATAATATAAGTTACGTTGTTGCGATTGACGCGTTCTACGATATGTCAACTTTTTTAATGAGAACTATCGGCGCTATTTGCAAGAGAAAGTTTATATCCGATATGAACTTAATGCGCAATCTTAAATACAGTACTGAAAACCTCAAAAACATTTCCGTTATTTATCCTGAGGCAAGGTACTCGCTTGACGGCACTACGAGTTATCTTCCCGAATCTTTAGGAAAACTTGCTAAATTTTTAAAAATACCCGTTTACGTATTCAAACTTAAAGGCTCTTACGTTAGCGACCCACAATGGAATAAATACAAGCAAAATAAAATGCCTATGGAAGGCGATATGATTGAAATCGTTAACGCGGAAGAGATTTTAACCCTTTCAGCAGACGAAATCAATAGAAGAATTCAAGAAAACTTCGTTTACGACGATTGGAAATATCTTGAAGAGTGCGGGGATATTTTAACCTATAAGCAAAGGGCTAAAAACTTAAACGCAATACTCTATCAATGCCCGCATTGTAAAAAGGAATTTGAGATGGTGGGCGAAGGCACTACCCTTACTTGCAAGGCTTGTGGAAAAGTTTGGGATATGCTTCCTAACGGCAAACTCAAAGCAAGAGAAGGCGAAACTTATTTTTCACATATTCCCGATTGGTTTAAGTGGCAAAAGCAAAACGTTCACAACGAGGTGTTTAGCGGAAAATATAACGTTGACGTTGAGTGCGAAGTATTCACTCTTCCAGATAGCAAAGGCTTTTATCATCAAGGAAAAGGTAGGCTTATTCAAACGAATAGCGGAACAACTTTAAAAGTTAATCTTTACGGCGAAGATAAAACTATTGAATATTCAGGGGCGTCGCTTGAAAGCGTTCATATAGAATATAACTATAAAGATTACGCCGATATGCTTGACTTTTCAATTTATAACGACAGCGTTTGGATGCACCCCTATCACAAAGACCTTATAACCAAAGTTTCTCTCGCAACGGAAGAAATTAGAGATTTTTACAGGGGAAATTTAAAATAAGGCTCTATCACAATTTATGGTTGATTTTTAAGAGAGCGTATCAAACGCAAGTAAGACACAGAAAGCCCGAAGGCAATACTCCTTGTCTTGCCGAGTGGTTTTAACGCAGTATTACGTAGCGTTTCAGACGTTATCTAATCAACAATAGGTTGTGATAGAGCCTAAAAAATAGCGGAACGATTTCGTTTCGCTATTTTTTAACTTTACAAAAATAAATTTAAGTAGTATACTTATTTTAAATGGAGATAATTCTTGCAAGCAATTCGCCAAGGCGAAGAGAACTTTTAAAAAACGCAGGCGTTGATTTTACGGTTATTCCGTCAAGTTTCGTAGAGCCTAAAAACTTTAACCTAGCGCCCGAAGAATACGCTGAATTTTTAGCGTATAACAAGGCTTTAACGGTGTTTAACGAGCACGGTGGAACGGTTATTGGGGCGGACACGATCGTGGTTTTAGACGGAGAAATTCTAGGCAAGCCCAAAGATGAAAAAGACGCCGAGCGTATGCTTAAAAGTTTATCTAATAAAACCCACTTAGTAATAACGGGTTATGCAGTTATTACGAGCGAGAAAGTTTTTAAAGGTTACGACGTTACGAAAGTTACTTTTAAAGAATTATCAAACGAACTGATAAAGAATTATATAGAAACTGGAAGTCCGCTCGATAAAGCGGGGGCTTACGGTATTCAAGATAAAATACTTTTAGTTGATAGCATAACCGGCGATTACGACAACGTAGTGGGGCTACCAACTTACAAGATATTAAAAATTTTAGCGGAGATAAAATGAAGCCGAAAATTGCAATAGATATTGGAACTTCATATATTAAAATTTACAAAGCCCGAGCGGACGTTGTTTTGATTGAGCCAACTTGCATAGCAATCAAAAATAGGAACTATAAAACTCCCTTTGCTTGCGGGCAAGACGCTTACTCGTTAATTGGCAGAGCGCCTGAAAACGTTGAGATAATCTTCCCTGTAAACAACACGGAAATTGTAAACTATAAAGCGTTAGTAGCGCTCATTTCTCACTTTATAAAGAAGATAAAACTTCCTATGGAAGGGATAAGAGACGCTTTGCTTTTAGTTCAATGCGGTTCTAATCGTGAGATGATTAAAAAGTTTGAAAACGCTTTGATAGGCGCTAAACTCTTTAACGTTTGCTACGCTGAAAACCCCGTAGTATCACTTCTTGGCTCGGGAGACGAGCTTTCTTATGAAACGCCGTCGGGCGTAATTGATCTCGGTGGTGGGCAAACGACCGTTTGCGTTTTGACAAAGTCCGGCGTTATTTCGGGAGCATCCGCTGAAATCGGCGGTAACACGCTTAATAAAATGATAATAAAGCACGTAGAACGCGAACTCAATCTTCAAATTTCCGACCACTCCGCCGAAGTTTTAAAAGTTCAAATTGCAAGCCTTGATCAAGATGATGAAACTAAAACTGTAGTAAGCGGAAAGGACGTTTTGTCGGGTAAGCAGCGCGTAGTTCAAATTTCGGCAAGTCAAATTTATCCTGCCGTTAAAGAGTTTTTTGACAAGATTTTGGAGATTGCAAACGTTATTATATCGTCACTTTCAAACGAAACCATAAACCTTCTTACAAAAGGCGGTATTTATCTCACCGGTGGTGGCGTTAACGTTTACGGAGTTGACGATTATATATCAAAAGCGCTTGACATTAAAACTAAAATTACGCCCGAGGCGGAAATTGCATCAATAGTCGGCGCGGGAAAATTAGTTGAAAGTAGTGAATTACTTGAAAAGTTAAAATTGCAAGTTTAGGAAAGCAAATTATTAAAACCTTGCCTTAAAGGAGAAAATATGAACATTTGGAAAGACATATCTAAACAAAGAATAACGCCTGAAGATTTCGTTGCTTGCATTGAAATTGAAAAAGGCTCGAAAAACAAATACGAACTCGATAAAGAAACCGGGCTTATTATACTTGATAGAGTACTTTTTACAAGCACTCACTACCCTATGAACTACGGTTTTATTCCCAGAACTTTATCCGACGATAAAGACCCGCTTGACGTGTTCGTTTTATGCTCTCAACCGATAGAGAAAATGAGTTTAGTTAGATGCTACCCGATAGGCGTAGTATTTATGACGGACAACGAAGAAAGAGATGAAAAAATTATCGCTATCCCCTTTGGTGATCCGCAATACAACGGCTATCGTGATATTTGGGAACTTCCAGTACATATAATTGACGAACTTAAACACTTCTTATCAGTTTATAAAACGTTAGAAAACAAGCAAGTTCACGTACTCGAAGTTGGCTCGCACGAAACTGCGCGCAAGACGATTGCTGAAAACATTAAAAAATTCGAAGAAACTTTTGAAAAGTAAAAAGATTAACGAAAATATTTCACACATAAAAAATACGCTTACAAAAACGTAAGCGTATTTTATTTTTCTATAATATTATTTTTTAATAAATTCAATAATATTTTTCTTTTTGTCTAACGGTAATGATTCAATTAATAATTTCAATTCATTGTCAACGTTGTAGTCGACAATGTTAGAACTAAAAAATCTTTCAATAGGAAACTCGCAAATCTCTAAAATTTGCAATAACTTTTCAACTGTTAAAACAATCCTTCCCCTTTCTAATTGCGCAACGTATTGTGGACTCATCCCCATCCTTAAACTAACTTCTCTTGCAGACAAGTTCGCTTTATTTCTTACGTAACCTATTCTTGATAAAACTTCTTTTATTTCCATAAAAACTCCCCGAATAGTTCTGATACAATAATTATAAATTAATCTTTAGCATATACAAGAAAGCCATATACACAAATTATTGTTTTTCAGTTTTTATAAGTTTTCCTAAATAGTAAAAACCTAATGCAATTATTCCTGCAACTAGCATAAATCCTATAAAATATATAAGGAAGAATACTATCCAAGGAACTGATTTTCTAATGTCGCCTAAAACTGGTAAAGGACAGTTGTGATACGGGCTTATATAGAAGAAGTTTATAACTTTTCCACCGATGTTTTCAGGGCTTAAAGCAAAGTTCAAAATAACTGCTAATGCTAAAAACGCAAGGAATACTATCGTTCCGCTTAAAAAGAATTTAAGGTTGATTTTTTTACGCATCCTAACCGCTATGAACGCACCCGCAATCACTTGCGCGCCGTGGTGAACCATAGTTTGAATACACAACCCCACTTCTCTTAAAGACTTTAATTGATCGGGGAAAACCGTTACCATAAATCCTGCAAGGAAAACGTAAAACGCAGTAAAGGACGTGATTGCGTCCCTAACCTTTCCGTCTTTTAAAAATACTATCG
Source organism: Christensenellaceae bacterium (assembly GCA_045602125.1). Lineage (GTDB taxonomy): Bacteria > Bacillota > Clostridia > Christensenellales > Borkfalkiaceae > HGM11412. Next base: position 6,609 of record JAZSBA010000104.1, read on the forward strand.
GCAAAAGCACGTAGTGTATCGTTGAACAGAATTGATATGGAATATCGTTGAAGTTATAACTATAAATAGCCTTTCCGCTATCGAAACTGTACGGCGCTACGAGTTGCTTGTAAATTTCAAAAACAAATATTACGAGCCAAATTATAAAAAGAGTGAGCCTATACGTTTTATCCGAACAATTTTTTAATTTTACTGAAAGTACAACCGCTACCACAATTATTATAAGCAAAAACACAAAGTGAAACACCCCAAACGGAGCAAGTGGAGATTGAACTTCTGCGCTTAAAAATTTTATAAATTTCTCAAATCCCGTCATAAAAACTTTTCCATTATCTTATTATTGCGCTTTTTTTAAATTATATTTCTTCTTTTTTAACAACGCGCCATTTCTTTTTGTTTCTTAAATTTACAAAAATTCTATCCTTAAACTTTATAAGAACGAACGCTACACCGCCAAGTAACACGATTCCAACGATAGTCCAAATTATCCAAATGGGGAAAGTTATAAATTTTACCCTATTCCACATATCGTTGATTTTATCTAACGTTTCACCGCTAAAATTTGCCATGACCGTGCATCTTTTGATAATTTCATAGTCGGGATATTGAGTTGCAAGCCTACCGTATTTGCTACTTACCGTAACTTTATAATCGTCGCCCGAATAGTTAAGCCCTTTAAAGAAATAACCTAAGTCAATTTGTTCTTCGCCGTCTTCTTCGTTTTCTAAAATATAATCAAAAACTTCGTCTTGCGCCATACAACTTGTATAGCCGATATATTCCATATTTCTTATAACGTTATCTGGCTCTGAAACGAAGTTAATAAATTTAGTTGCTAAATCTTCGTTTGCGTTGTTGGGCATAACCCAACCGTCAAACCAAACGTTACTGCCTTCTTCGGGAACGACGTAACCAAATTCCAAGCCAGCAAGTTCCGCTTCGTCGATAGTATACACCGCGTCGCCACTCCAAGCAAAGTTAACTTCGATTTTGCCGGTTATCATATCAGATTTACCGCTATCAACTTCAAAACCGTAAAGTCTTTTTTTAATGTCTTTTAAAAAGTTTTCTACTAGCATTAAAGTTTCATCGTCGGTGCGGTTGAAAATCTCCGCTATCTTTTGAGAATAATCGGGGGCGTTTTTATCTAAACTTTCAAGTTCTTCTTCGTAAACCGCTCCAACTGCTAAAATATAAGTATCTCTTATGCTATCTTTAATAGTTACTTTTTTATTAAACTTTTCATTTATTATAGAATCCCAATTTTTAAGTTCGTCGGGAGAAGTGTTTGCTATATTGAAAATATAGCCCATAGTTCCCCACATATAACCGCTAGCGTAAACCTCGTCTTCCCCGCTAGTTAAACCAAGCCTTGAAAATTCCGATTTAATATAAGGCGAACCGTAATTTTCCCAACTGCTTGGCGTTTTATACGGCTTAATAAGCCCTTCGTCTTTCATGCGCATTATCATATATTCAGAAGGACAAATAAGGTCGGGGCCGTCCGGATTGTTTATAAGTTCGTTATACATTTCTTCATTAGTTGCAAACGTTCTATATTCCACCGTAACGCCGGGGTTTTGTTCTTCAAAAATATCGGTTAAACTCTTTAAAAGTTCGTCGTCTGAAAAACGACTTGTTAAAGATTCCGATAAATCTTCTAAATCTTCTTCTTCGTAGCCAAGGTCCAAATAGTCTTCCCAGCTATATATTACCAAGGTATCGCTATCTTTGGCTAGCACTTCATTTTTAGGCAAAGCTAAAGAAAAAGGCATTAATATTAAAGATAAAAGTGTAACGAGTATTTTTTTCACTTTAGTTCTCCTATTTTTTAGAATTTACCCTTTTGTTTGACTTTAAGTTCATAACTATAACGATAAGTACCGTTATAATGAAAATTATAGTTGTAAGCGCTCTATAAACGGGAACGTTTTTACTTGCCTGAGCAGTAGTGAGCGCAATTGACTTATACACCGCCGTACTTATAGTGTCAAACCCGAGCGGAGATAGAGTTGCCGTTATAATATAGTCGTCAAGAGATAAGGTTATTGCAAGCATAAATCCCGTGAAAACGCCGGGGAGAATTTGCGGAATAATAACTTTCCACAACGCTTGAAAAGGCGTATCACCTAAATCAAGAGCCGCTTCGTATAAGCTAGGATCCATTTGTTTTAACTTTGGAATAACCGATAAAACTACGAAAGGAGTAGTTAAAATTATATGCCCTACGTAAAGACCTAAAATAGATCTATTCGAACCACCTAATAACATAAGTAGCATAACGAGAGCGCAAGCCGTAACAACTTCAGAGTTAACTACTGGAATTTGCGAGCCTACGTTCACGTATTTGCCGAATTTTCCTTTACTGTAAAAAATACCGATAGCGCCGAGCGTTCCTAAAATAGTTGCAATACTAGCTGAAATTACCGCGAGTAAAACGGTGTTTATAACAACGCCTTTAACGGTATCTAACCTTTCGTACCATCTAAAAGAAAAACCTTCCCAAACGCCGATGTTTTTGCCTTCGTTAAAACTATAAACGATAAGCAAAAATATTGGAATATAGATAAATGCGAGAACTAAAATAACGTAACCTATTGATAATACTTTTTTCATTATAAGTTAGTCCCCCTTGCATTTTCGGAATTTTTAAATCCACCGGTTAGTAGCATAGTAACTATCATTATAAGGAGCATTATAAGGGAAATAGCCGCGCCTTCGTTAATTTGAATAGGCGCTCCGTTTTCGCCAAGGAAACATTTTGCAATAAGTTTACCAATGAGCGAAAAACCCGTGCTACCGCTAAAGGTATCAGTTATAACGTAACAACTCATAACCGGTAAAAATACCATTGTAACGCCACTTATAATACCCGGTTTTGATAATGGTAACGTAACCGACGTAAATACTTTTGCCTTGCTTGCGCCAAGATCGGACGCCGCTTCTTCAAAACTTCTATCCATTTTAATAAGCGTTGAGTAAAGTGGCATTATCATAAACGGCATAAAGTCGTAAACTAAACCTATTATACTTGCCGCGCTTCCTAACGGAACTCCTATAAAGGATAGCAATTCCTTCATCGCCATTGCGCGAAGAACGAAGTTAAGCCAAGTTGGAAGAATAAATAATAAAAGTAACACAAAGGCAACGTTAGAGTTTTTAAGTCTTGATAAAATGTATGCAACGGGGTAACTTATAAGCAAGCAAATAACGGTTACCACGAAACTTACGAGTATGCTAATTATAAGCGTGCTAATATTCGTAGGCTCGGTGAAGAACGCAACGAAATTATCAAAACTAAACGTGCCCGTTTTTGACGTAAACGCGTAATATATTATTAAAAATAATGGAAATATTACGAACACCGATAAAAATAGCCCGTACGGAATACAGAGTTGGCTTCTTTTGAACTTTAATAAACCAACACCCGTATTTTCGTTTATGAAAGGCTCTTTTTTAATAACTTTCGATCCTTTCATCTCTTAGCCTCCTGTTTTAAGGTGAGCTTGATTTTTTCCTTGGGAATTCTTACAGATACTCTGTCATTTTCGTTCCAAGTGTATTCGGTATCGCAAACGAAGTCTTCTTCCTCTTCGTCAGTTCTTATAATAACTTGATAGTGGTCGCCTTTGTATACGATTGAAATTATTGAACCGCAAGCGTTTCCGTCTTCGTCGTTATCGATAATTTCAATGTCTTTAAGCCCAACTTCAACTTTAACGTCAACGTCGGTAAGGTCGATTTTATCGCCGGTTTTTAACACTAAATAACCGTCTTCGTCAAGCGCTGAGCCTTCGTAAAGTTGAGTAACGTCACAAGCAAACTCGCCGTCGGCAAAACAAACGGTGTTGTTTTTAGTGATATAGCCGTCGTAAACGTTAGAAACGAATTCCTTGTGCATAATGTGAATATCTTGCGGAGCAATTTGGATAAATACTTTTTCGCCAACGTCGTAACCCTTGGTTGATTGAATAACAACTTCAGACCTTCCAACCATCATCGTCATTTGATAGTGAACGCCCTTGAATATGCAAGAAGAGATAACTCCCCCTACCATACCCTTTTCTTCTTTAACGATTTTAACGTCTTCAGGGCGAACGACAACGTCAACTTTTTCGTTCTTTTCAAAATCGTCTACGCAATCGAAAATTTTATTGATAAACCTAACTTTCTTCTCGCCTACCATAGTACCGCTAAAGATATTACTTTCACCGATAAAGTCGGCAACGAAGGCGTTGATAGGCTCGTTGTAAATGTCTTGCGGAGTACCTATTTGTTGAATTTTACCGTCTTTCATAACTACGACGGTATCGCTCATAGTAAGCGCTTCTTCTTGGTCGTGAGTAACGTAGATAAAGGTTATGCCGAGTTTTTTGTGCATCTCTTTAAGTTCGAGTTGCATATCCTTTCTCATTTTAAGATCTAGTGCCCCGAGCGGTTCGTCTAAAAGCAAAATCTTCGGCTCGTTAACGATTGCTCTTGCTATTGCAATTCTCTGTTGTTGACCACCTGAAAGAGTTGTTACGCTTCTCTTTTCAAAGTCTTCAAGGTCAACCATTTTAAGCGCTTTTTTAACCTTTTCGTCAATTTCTTCCTTGGTGTATCTTTCAATGCGCTCGATTTGATTACCTAAAGTATCTTCATAGGTAACCTTTAATTTTTTAAGTTTTAAGCCGTAAGCAATATTTTCGTAAACGTTAAGGTGCGGGAACAACGCGTAGCGTTGGAAAACGGTGTTAACGGGGCGCTTGTGCGGTGGAAGATTAGTTATATCTTTTCCGTTGAGCATAATGCTACCAGTAGTTGGAAGTTCAAAACCCGCAATCATTCTAAGCGTGGTAGTTTTACCGCAACCAGACGGCCCTAAAAAGGTGATAAACTCGCCTTGCCTAACGTATAAATTTACGTTTTCAACGGCAAGTGTTCCGTCGTATTCCTTTGAAACGTTAGTAAGTTCAATAATTTTTTGCTTGCTCATAATCTTTTCTCCAGTAAATAGTGAATTTTAACTTTTTAATTGCGTGAACGCAATTAAAAAGTTGGTGGGGAAGAAATCCATAAAAATTTAGCGGTTTTTTCCTTGGTGTTTATTATATAATGAGATTTTCCCGAATTAAAGTAAAAACTCTCGCCTTTACGGCAAACGTACTTTTTCTTTCCTAAATGAATAACTATCTCGCCGTCTAAAACGTAACCGAATTCCTCGCCTTCGTGCGGAACGTCTTCTTCCGTGGCGCAGTTTTTATTAAGCTCGATAAGTACCGGTTCCATACTGTTTTTTTGCGCGTTAGGAACGAGCCAGTTAAGAACCATCTGCTCGGTTTTCTTCTCAATAAAATCTTTTTCAGTAAAAACGATTTTCTCGTCTTCTTCTTCACTAAAGAAATCTTTAAGCGAAGTGCCAAGCGCCGAAAGTATATCTATAAGCGTTGCAATAGACGGGCTCGTTAAGTCGTTTTCAAGTTGAGAAATGTAACCTTTAGTAAGTTCGCACCTGTTTGCTAGTTCTTCTTGCGTTAAATCGCATTGAAGCCTTAACTCTTTAATTTTATCGCCAAGTACCATAATTTTATCCGTTTTATAACATTAAACTTTTTGTTTAGCAACACTAAACATGATTATTATATAAACGCTACGCTCTCTTGTCAACAATTTTGAATACATTTTTTACAAAAAATATTTTAAATGCAAAAACCACGGAAACCCGTGGCTTTTTTTAATTAAATTTTGCATTAAATTCTTCGAAAACTTTTCTATTTATCTCAATTATATCTTCCTTTGGAATTTTTAAAATTCTATCGAAAGTGAAAATGCCGTTGATTTCGTCTTCAATATCGGTAAGTTGCGTATAAACGGTTGCGGATAAGCCTTGCTTTTTAATAAGCGGGATAATTTCAGTTTCATAAAGTTTTTGGTAGGCGTTTTTAAACTCTTCTTGAGTTTTAAACATTTTATAGCCAAACTTTTTAGCCGTAAATAAATGCTCTTTAATCGGTAAACTATAACCGCCGAATTCCGTTAAGGCAAAAACTCTCTTTTTATCGTTTTTAGCGCAAATTTTTCTAAAATAGATATGACGGCTATAAACGTCACCACCGCCCTTGTCTTGCCAACCGCTTGCGTGATCGTATAGCCTTGAACTATCTCTTTCACGCAATTTTTCGGTAACTTCAACGGCATCGAATTGCCCCCAAGCTTCGTTAAAAGGCGTGTATAAACACAAGGATACGACGTTATAAAGATTGTCTTGAAGACCAAAGGCTTCCTTGAAATATTGCTTTCTTGACTCTTCGGATCTTCCCATGCCCTTGTAGTTTTTATCGTCTATATGAAGATTGAAAAAGGGAGCGAGCATAATGCGGTGCTGTTTGTATTTTTTACCGCCGTTTAACATATCTTGCCAAACGAGTACGCCTAATATATCGCAGTAATAATACCATAGCATAGGCTCGACTTTAATGTGTTTTCTAAGCATATTATAGCCGAGTTTTTTAACGGCTAAAATTTCAGAGTACATACTCTTATTGCTACTAGGCGTTAAAAGCCCTTTATCAAAATAGCCTTGATCGAGAAGCCCGTTATGAAAGATAGGTTGATTGTTAAGAGCAAAGAGTTTAAAGCCGTTCTTTTCAATAATTGAGAACTTTCTTAAACCGAAATAACTTTCAACCACGTCATTTCCGTAATAAACTTTAACGGTGTAAAGTTCAGGGGTTTCAAGCGACCAAGGATTGCAAGCGGAAACGTCTAAGATAACTTCGTTTCTTCCAAGTTTGGTTGCAAGTTTTTTATTGCCGTCGAAAACTTCGGCGGTAAATAAATCTCCCCCAACGCCGTCAACGGTTACTTTTAAAGTTTTATCGTCGTAATTTGGCAAGAGTTTGATTGACTTTATATATACGTCTGGAACGCTTTCTAAAAAGACCGTTTGCCAAATACCGCTCGTTGCTTTATACCAAATTCCGCCGTTTTTATAAACTTGTTTACCGCGACCATATATATCGCTATCGGCGTTATCTTTAACTTTAACTACGAGTTCGTTATCGGTTGGAATTAAAAACTCGGTAATATCACAGCTAAACGGAAGGTATCCACCATAGTTTTTGTGAACGAGTTTTCCGTTAATGAACACTTCACACTCTTGATCAACCGCGCCGAAATTAAGTAAAATTCTTCCCTTATTAAAATCGTAGGGAAGGCTAAAATATCTTCTATAATATAAGGTTTCGTTCTTTTTAAGTTGGCGGAGCACCCCCGACAAATCGCTCTCCGGCGAATAAGGAACGTTTATTTTCCCTTGATAATCGGTATCAACGCCCGCTACGATTTTATAATCCCAAAGCCCGTTGAGATTATAAAAACTATCCCTTTTAAACTGCGGTCTAGGATATTCAGGAAGTGGAATTTTTAAATTTTCATCAAAATAAGGTTTTAGTATCATAGATATTATAAACTATAAGAAGTAAATCTTTTGCTAATCGCAAAATCTTTTGCAAAACTAAAGTTTTGCTCTAAAAACTTGCGTTTTTATACTTCAACTTTG
>JAZSBA010000105.1:0-2025 GCA_045602125.1 Christensenellaceae bacterium
AGGAGTATTTTTATGAAAATACCTTTTTCACCACCAGACATAACTGAACTTGAAATACAAGAAGTTGCCGATGCGTTACGTTCAGGCTGGATAACTACTGGGCCTAAAACAAAACAGTTTGAAAAAGAAATTGCAAAATACGTTGGCTCTAGTTCTTGCGTGTGTTTAAATTCACAAACTGCTTGTGCAGAAATGGCGCTTAGAATACTTGGCGTTAAAGCGGGGGACGAAGTTATAACTTCAGCCTACACCTATACTGCTTCTGCTTCAATTATTGACCATATCGGAGCAAAAATCGTTTTAATAGACACGCAAACAGATTGTTTGGAAATGGACTATTCGGCTCTTGAAAACGCCATTACTTCAAAAACCAAAGCAATAATTCCCATAGATATAGCGGGTATTCCTTGTAACTACGATAAACTTTATGAAATAGTTGAAAAGAAAAAACACTTGTTTAATCCTGAAAGCGATATTCAAAAAGCGCTTGGCAGGGTTGCAATAATGGCAGATAATGCACACTCCTTAGGCGCTTCTTCTAATGGGGTAAAAGCGGGTATGCTTGCGGATTTTTCTTCGTTTAGTTTCCACGCGGTTAAAAATTTGACTACTGCTGAAGGCGGTGCTGTTACTTGGAAAGATATTGAAGGCGTAGATAGCGCTGATATTTATAAAAAATTTCAATTACTTTCACTTCACGGCCAAAGTAAGGACGCGCTTTCTAAAACTCAACTTGGCGCTTGGGAATACGATATAGTTGGCACTTGGTATAAGTGTAATATGACAGACGTTGCCGCCGCCGTAGGTTTAAAACAATTAGAGCGTTACCCAGAAATGCTTAAAAGAAGAAAAGAAATAATTAAAAGGTATGACGAGGCTTTAAAACCGCTCGGCGTAAAAACGCTTGAACATTATAGCGATATGAAGGAATCTTCCGGGCATTTATATTTAACGAGAATTCCTAATATCTCTTTAGAACAAAGGAACGAAATTATTATTAAAATGGCAGAACTTGGTATAGCAACTAACGTTCATTATAAACCGTTACCATTATTTACGGCCTATAAAAATTTAGGTTTTGATATTAAAGATTATCCAAATGCCTATAATCAATACGTAAACGAAATTACGCTTCCACTTCACACTCGTTTAAGTGATGAAGAAATTGATTATATTTTAAGTTGTTACACGAAAATTATTAAAGAGTATGTAATATGATGTTAAAAAAATGGAATGACCTCCCTAAAGAGTTTCAATGCGAAGAAGTAAGGCCTTATTACGATATTTTAAAAAAGAAAAAGTTTAGTCTTTTATGTAAAAGGCTTTTTGATATAGTTGTATCTTTTTTAATGCTTTTAGTTTTACTTCCATTCTTCATAATACTTGCAATTATCATCAAAATAGATAGTAAAGGTCCTGTGTTTTTTAGACAAGTAAGAATAACTCAATACGGCAAAGAGTTTAGAATTTTTAAGTTTAGAACAATGGTTCAAAACGCCGAAAGCTTAGGCACGCAAGTAACGTCTAAAAACGATATGCGCATAACTAGGGTAGGTAAAATTATAAGGAAATTAAGACTTGATGAATTTTGTCAATTGATAGACGTTTTAAGGGGCACGATGAGTTTTGTGGGGACAAGACCTGAAGTCCCTAAATACGTGGAAAAATACACTCCTGAAATGCTTGCAACGTTACTTCTTCCCGCGGGCGTAACGAGTTTAGCAAGTATAAAGTATAAAGATGAAGACGAAGTTTTAGCTAAATACGAAAACGAAAATCCTGACGAAGTTTACGTAGAAAAAATTCTTCCTGAAAAAATGAAGTACAACTTACAAGGGGTTAAAGATTTTGGTTTTTGGAAAGATATTAAAACTATGTTTATGACGGTTGGCGCAGTGTTTGGTAAAGAACATAAAGATAAGAAATCATCTTGTGAAAACTTGGAAGATAAAAATCACGAAGATGTAATAGAAGATGTAATAATAGAAATGGAGAATGAAATAAAATGATGACAGTTTCGCTATG
>JAZSBA010000106.1:0-3648 GCA_045602125.1 Christensenellaceae bacterium
TAACCGGGGGTGAGCAAAATGAAAATATATAACGAAATCAAGCTTGTAATGAAAACAATTTTTTTGAAAATTTTAAGGTGATTTATGCTTAATAGAATTTGTGTTAAAGAAATTTATCAAAACAAAGATTTATTTTCAGGTAAAGAAATAACCGTTGGTGGTTGGGCGCGCACTATTCGTGATAGTAAGGCTTTTGGTTTTATCGAACTTAACGACGGTAGTTTTTTTAAGAGCGTTCAAATAGTTTTTGAGAGAGAAAAAGTTTCAAATTACGATGAAATTGCTAAACAAAACGTTGGTTGTTCGTTAATCGTTAAAGGTAAAGTAATTTTAACTCCTAACGCAAAACAACCTTTCGAAATAAACGCTAGTGAAATTGCAGTTGAAGGCACTTCTACTCCCGATTATCCTTTGCAAAAGAAAAGGCACTCGATTGAGTATTTGAGAGAAATTGCTTATCTTCGCCCGAGAACTAACTTATTTAACGCAGTTTTCAGAATTAGAAGCGAAGCGGCTTTTGCTATTCACGAATATTTCAATTCAAACGGTTTCGTTTACGTTCATACGCCTATTATTACCGGCTCTGACTGTGAAGGCGCAGGCGCTATGTTCCAAGTAACGACGCTTGATTTAAATAACGTTCCAAAAACTGAAGACGGCGCAGTTGATTATAAAGAAGACTTCTTTGAAAAGCCTGCAAGTTTAACGGTGTCTGGTCAACTTTCAGCGGAAGCGTACGCCTTAGCGTTTGGTAAGGTTTATACTTTTGGTCCTACCTTTAGAGCAGAGCGTTCAAACACCGCTCGTCACGCAGCGGAATTTTGGATGATCGAGCCTGAAATGGCGTTCTGCGATTTAATTGGGGATATGGACGTTGCCGAAGGTATGGTTAAAGCAATTATCAACCACGTTTTAAAAACTTGCAAGGAAGAACTTGAATTCCTTAACAACTTTGTGGACAAGGGCTTGCTTGAAAGACTTAATAACGTCGTTTCTAACGACTTTGTTAGACTTCCTTACACTAAGGCTATTGAAATCTTAGAACCGGTTAAAGATAGATTTGAATTCCCTGTATATTGGGGTTGCGATCTTCAATCGGAGCATGAAAGATATATCACGGAAGAAGTATTCAAAAAGCCTGTATTCTTAACTGATTATCCAAAGGAAATCAAGGCTTTCTATATGAGACTTAACGACGATAAGAAAACCGTTGCCGCTGCAGACCTTTTAGTTCCCGGTATCGGCGAACTCGTAGGCGGATCTCAAAGAGAAGAGAGAGAAGACGTTTTAAGGGCGAGAATCAACGAACTTGGTCTTAAAGAGCAAGATTACGATTGGTATATCAATTTAAGAAAATTCGGTGGTACTAAGCACGCAGGCTTTGGTCTTGGTTTTGAAAGAATGGTTATGTATCTTACGGGTGTTTCTAATATTCGTGACGTATTATCTTTCCCAAGAACGGTTTCAAATCTTGAATATTAAGGTGATTTATGAAAATATTATTAGACGCGTTTGGTGGAGATAACGCTCCCGAGCAAATTATAAAAGGCGCGGTTGACTATATAAACGAAGGCGGTAAAGCGGAAATTTGTTTAGTTGGTATGGTAGACGTTATTAAAAGCCTTATCAAACAAAACGGTTATAGTGAAAAATCGCTCTCGTTTATGAACGCAACGGAAATTATCACTTGCGAAGAATCTCCAACCGACGCTTTTAGAAAAAAGCCCGACTCGACTATTACGGTTGGTATGAGCGCTTTAAAAACGGGCGAATACGGAGCTTTCGTTTCTGCAGGTTCAACCGGCGCAGTATTAACTGCCGCAATATTTAAAGCGGGAAGGCTTCCCGGTGTTAAACGCCCCGCAATGGGAACGGTTATGCCGACAATTAGCGGTAATCCCACTATGTTTATGGACTGTGGAGCAAACGCCGATTGTAAACCTGAATATTTAGTACAGTTTGCAATTATGGGCGACGCTTATATGAAAAAGGTTTATGGAATTGAAAATCCTAAAATCGGGTTGCTTTGCAACGGTACTGAAGAAGAAAAGGGTAGTCAATTCACTCACACGGTACATCAAGCGTTAAAGCAAGTTGAAGGAATTAACTTTATCGGCAACGTCGAAGGTAGAGATATATTGTCTGGAAATTGTGACGTTATAGTAACCGACGGTTTTAGTGGAAACGTAGCGGTAAAATCTATCGAAGGCGCTGCAAACGCTATAATGGCAACGCTTAAACGTAATATTTTAGCGTCGTTTAAGGCTAAGATTGGTTTCTTGTTTATGAAAAAGGCGTTCAAGAAAACCGTTAAGGAGATGGATTATAATAATCGTGGTGGCGCGGTATTCCTTGGGGTTAACGGCGTAGTAGTTAAGGCTCACGGTTCTTCTAAATCAACTGCTATAAAAGCAGCGCTTTTCCAAGCTGAAGAAGCTATTAAAAACGACGTTAAGGCAGAAATTGCCTCTCGCTTATCAGACGAAAAGTTAAAAGAAATAAAATATGAATAAAATGATATTTAATCTCGCAGACGTAGAGCGTAAACTCGGTTATAATTTTCAAAACCCCGATATTATAAGAGTTGCCTTTACGCACGCTTCTTTTTCAAACGAAAAGATCGGCGAAAAAAATAACGAAAGATTAGAATTTCTAGGCGATAGCGTACTCGGTTTCATTGTTACCGACTATTTATTTAGACGTGGTGATGACGACGAAGGGGAAATGACTGAATACAAGCAAGCTTTAGTATCTTTTAAGCCTCTTTCAACTGCTTGCAAGCGCTTAAAACTGCATAACGATTTGCTTATTGGGGAAAACGTAGTTATAACTGAAAAGCTCCAAGAAAACCTTATGGAGGCGGTGATTGGGGCGTTATATCTCGACGGTGGGCTTGAACAAGCAAAGCAGTTTATCTACAAAAACATTATAAACATAATTAGAGTTAAAGGGAAAGAGCGTTTAGTTGATTATAAGAGCAAGTTAAACGAACTTTCTTCAAAACGAAAATTTACGGTTTCTTATGAAACGATAGGGAAAAAGGGGATGGATAACGATCCGTCTTACACCGTTTGCGTTTATATCGACGGTAAGAAGTTTGCAACTGCAACCGCCAAAGGTAAAAAGCAAAACGCTGAACAAAAAGTAGCTCAAAAGGCTATTGAAAAAATAAATAAGCAAAAAATGGTAAAATAACATGCTCAATTTCGAAAGAATAGAACTGCTCGGCTTTAAGTCGTTTGCAGACAAGGTTAAAATAGATCTTCTTGACGGTATAACCGCCATAGTAGGTCCTAACGGTTGCGGTAAGTCTAACGTAGCGGACGCGATCAGATGGGTTTTAGGCGAGCAATCGGCGAAAACTCTTCGTGGCTCGTCTATGCAAGACGTAATTTTTAGCGGAACGCAAGCAAGAAAATCACTTTCTTATTGCGAAGTTTCGCTATACTTTAATAATACCGAAAAGTTGTTCCCAAGCCTTGAATATAACGAAGTCGTTATGACGAGAAAGTTATATAGAAACGGCGATAGTGAATATTTCCTTAACCGTCAACCTTGTAGGATGAAAGACCTTATCGACGCTCTTCACGAGTGGGGTGTAAGGAAAGAAGGTTACACTATTATCGGTCAAGGTAAAGTGTCTGAAAT
>JAZSBA010000107.1:0-22671 GCA_045602125.1 Christensenellaceae bacterium
ATATATGGGAATCGGCATGCTCGGAATATTCCTTATTATCGGAATAATTATCGGAGTGGTAACAATTCTTAACAAAATTAAAGCTAAATAAATAACAAGTATAAATTAAAAGGTTCGCTTGATTTCAAGCGAACCTTTTTATATTGATTTTTCGTATTCTTTTTCTTTATAATATCTCTCTTTTGCTAACCTATACTTATTAGAAAGTTCAAGCATATAGCGTTGTTTTGCTTCATACGACAAAGATTTATAATACTCCTTATCAGTAAGCCTACCCAACGCATCGCTTACGTCACCGTAAAGGTCTAAAATGTTTTTAACTTTTAAATAGAACTCTTCGTCTTCAGCTTTTACGCCACGGATAGAAACTTTTGCTTTATTTTGATAATACTCAACAACTTTTGATTTAGAAGTTCCATCAATTTCAGCCCTTTTACTCTCATCTTCAACCTTTTGTTTGTATTCCTGCCAAAAAGAGCTTTTAAGCCTTTTCTTAGCTTCTTTAGCGTAATCTTTTAAACTTTTGACACCTTCCATTATCTCTCCTTGATAAAAAAACATCCGCAAAAATGATTTTTTGCGGATGTAAAAAATTATTTTTAGCCTTTAACGTTTCTTTTTCTTGCTGCTTCAGCTTTCTTTTTTCTTCTTACAGAAGGTCTTTCGTAAAATTCTTTACGACGTAAATCACCAATAATACCGTCACGAGAACATTTTCTCTTAAATCTTCTAAGAGCGCTATCAAGCGTTTCGTTTTCACCAACTCTGATTGTTGACATATCTTCAACCCCCCTTTGCCGATTGCAGTTAGTTGCTCTAAAATTAAACGAGCATTTATAGTATATTCAAATAAAACGCATTTGTCAATTAAATTTCAATAGATTTTTAGATTTTATGCGGGATGCCACTCCATTTTTTGACCGCAAAGTATGTGAATATGAAGATGCGGAACTGTTTGACCTGCATCATCGCCTTGATTGATAACTACCCTATATCCGTTTTCAAGACCTAATAAATCTTTAAGCGTAGGAATAGTTTTAAGCATGTTCTTAACGATTTCAGCATCTTTCTCCGTCATTTCTTCAAAGAGTTTAAAATGCGATTTAGAAATTGCTAAATAGTGATTTTTAGCTTGAGGCGCAATATCGCGAATTATTATCATGTTATCGTCTTCATATAAAATATTAGTTTCAAGCTCTCTGTTTATGAATTTACAAAATAAACAATCTTTCATAATTTCTCCTTAATTTCGGCAAGTAAGCCATCTTGATATTTATCGGTAGTATATACTTTATACTTACCGTTTTCAACCTTACCTTTGATATAAACTCTAATATAATTTCCAGTATATCCAGTAGAAAAACCGTCTATATACTCTTCTATTATAACATCTTGAAAAGTTTGTATATTTTTCGATAAAAAGCGTGATTTTAGAATTTCTTTTAATTCGATAAGTTTGTTTAATCTTTGCTTTTTAACGTTACCGTCTAGATCTTTTAATTTATACGCTACAGTACCTTCACGTGGTGAGAAACAAAACGGATGAACGTCAGAAAACTCAATCTCTTTTACAAAATTGTAACTTTCTTCAAAATCGCTATCAGTTTCAGTTGGATAACCGACAATAACGTCCGTCGTTATCCCAGCGTTCGGGAAATATCTTCTTATAAGCTCAACGCCCTCCCTATACTCGCTTGCAGTATACTTTCTATTCATTGCTTTTAACGTGTTATTTGAACCTGACTGCAAGGATAAATGAAAGTGCGGAGCAAAATCTTTCAAATTTTTGAGTGCTACGAGCAATTTTTCAGAAATTACGTTTTCTTCTAAACTGCCAAACCTTATTCTAGTTTTAACGTCGGATAAAGAATTTATAAGATCCGTTAAATCTCTACCTTCATAATTATAAGCTGATAAATTTATAGCTGTGAGCACGGTTTCGTCAGCGTTGAGCGCTATAATTTCGTTTTTAATGCTCTCGGGCGAACGAGAACGGCTTCTACCCCTTAAATACGGAATAATACAATACGAGCAAAAATTGTTACACCCGTCTTGCACCTTTACAAATGCTCTGGTTTTAACTGTTTTAGAAAGTGGCAACTCGTGATATTCGCTCTCTGCAGGAAAAATAAATTTACCATTTTTTTCGATTAAATCAAGGATTTTTTCTTTACTTGAAGTTCCGATAACAACGTCAACCCCGTCTTTTGATATGAAACTTTCAGGAGATTTTTCAGACGCGCAACCAGCAACAATTATCTTTGCTAACGGGTTTTGCTTTCTAACCCTTGCTATTGCTTGGCGAGATTTTTTTTCCGCTTCTTTGGTAACCGCGCAAGTGTTTATAATGTATAGATCAGCAAAAACTAATTCATCGCTAACTTCGTAACCTAAGTCTTCTAACCCTTTTATTAACGAATTACTTTCACAAGAATTGACCTTGCAACCAAGTGTAAAAACTACTGCTTTCATAATTTTTCAAGTACAAGCGCAACCCACTCGCCTTTATTTGCGCTATTTATTATTTTATAACCAAGCGGTAAATACGCATTTATTACCATTTCCGCTTTTTCTTTTAATATTCCGCTAAGTATAAGTTTAGTTCCAAATTTAACGTGTTTTTGAATTGAATTTGATAGAACGCATAAAATATCCGCTGTTATATTAGCAACTACGATATCTCCAACGGCATCTTGACTACTTAAAAGGTCGTCAAGCGTTATTAAACAGTCGTTTTCAACGTTGTTTAAAATAGCGTTATGCTTGGCAGTTTCAACAGCTACAAGGTCAATATCAGTCATAACCGAACGTTTAGCGCCTAAAAGCACGGCGGATATTCCTAAAATACCAGACCCCGTACCTACGTCAATAACGGAGAGTTCGGGTTTTATATACTTTGATAAAAACTCAATGCACATAGACGTCGTTTCGTGTTCGCCAGTTCCAAACGCCATATTGCTATCAATTTTAACTACAATATCCCCGTCTTTTTTCTCATATTCTATCCACTCCGGGCAAACGACTACGCTACCTATCTTCATAGGTTTATAATGCTTTCGCCAAACTTCAATCCAATCGTCTCCGTCAACGATTCTTCTAACCGTTTCAAGCGTTCCAAAATTTATAAAATCTTTGGCGTTATCGCGCATTATTAACAATTCTTTAACTAAACTTGAAATTTTTTGATCGGCATCGTCTAAGTCAAAATACGCCTTTATAAGCGTTATTCCCGAACCTAAATTTTCAGTTACTGAATCTTCTAAATAATCCCAAGTGTTTCTACGCTTATTAATAAGCTCTAAAACGTCGTTATCGTCGCACACGGAAACACCGTAGGACGTATATTCCCACAGTTTTGAAGAAATGAGTTCTTCTGCCTCATGAGTTGTATGAATAGTAAGCTCAACGTAATTCATATTGATATTTTAACACAAATAATTTTATATTTCAACAATAAAAATACGGCAAAGCTAACTTTGCCGTAAATTTTAACATTGTTTAATTAATCTTATATAAAATTCTACCGAACGCTTTATAACGTCAACCCTAATTCTTTCGTTATTACCGTGAACGCAAGCGCGCTCTTCACTCGTAAAATCAGATGCGGAGAATCTATATACTCTATCTGAAATTTTACCGTAATGCCTACTATCCGAGCATTGAACCATAAGATAAGGCGATACGATAGCACCTTCAAACGTTCCTAAAATTGCACTTTGAACTTTTCTATATCCGTCACAATCAACGATAGAAACTCTACTTGGATTTACTCCTTGAATTGCGCTAACTTCAACGCTACTATCGTTAACGTTTTTAGTTAACGTATTTATAACGCTTTCAACCGTTTCATCCGGATTAATTCTGCAATTTGAAACCATGCTACACTCCGGCGGAATTACGTTTGACGCGGAACTGCCTTTCATTTGAGTAAACGCTACCGTAGTTCTAAGCATAGCGTTAATTTCACCACCGGATTTTTTACCAAGTAGGTCAAGAACCCAACCAAAACACCAAAGGTTTGCAAATATGAGCCTATAAACAAACGTAGAACGCCTACCAAGAGCGTTAAACATCTCTTTAACGGGCTTTGTAAGCCTCATTTTAAACGGTTTCGCTTCAACGTTCACGCAAGCCTTTGAAAGAACTCCTACGGGCGTATGCGGTTTAGGAGCAGAAGCGTGACCACCGTTTGATTTAGTATTATACAAAACGTCAACCATGCCTTTTTCGGCAATACCAACTAAACCACAAGGTTGCTTTACGCCGGGGAAAACGTTTGAAACTACCGCGCCACCCTCGTCTAAAACAAGTTCTAATTTGACGTTATTTTCTTCGAAATAATCAACGACTTCACTTGCAAAAGGTCCGTTTATTTCTTCTTCTCCAGAAAAAGCAAAGTAAATATCGTTTTCAGGAACAAACCCGTTTTTAGCAAGATGATTTGCGCTAAACATTGCGCCGTTTAACGTAATCTTTGTGTCAACTGCGCCACGACCCCATAAAACACCGTCTTTAATAACGCCGTCAAAAGGCGGAACTTCCCATAAATCTTCGTTTACAGGCACTACGTCAAAGTGAGACATCATTACCGACGCCTTACTAGAATCTCTTCCCTTCCATTTAAGAAGAATTCCCCTTCCGTTAAACGTTTTAACTTCACAAAGTTTATAAACGTCTGGATAAAGCTTAGGGAGTAAAGAAAGGAGTTTTTCAAATTCTTCGTTATTTTCGAGTGATTTATCTCTATACGATATTGTTTTGCATCTAATAAGAGATTGCAAGCACTCTACTGCTTTATCTCCGTCAAATTCAACGGGGTCCGCTTGAAGTTTTTCTATTTTCTTAGGCTTAAAAGCAAGCGCGCGAATTATAATTATAGCAAAAAATAATATAACAACCGCGCCAATTGAAATACCAACGTACATTTTAAATTATTCCTTTTTTATACATAATTCTTGCAACAATTAACGTTATAATTACGCTAACTGGAACCATAATACCAACCGTGCCGGAGTTTAATGCAGGGATTGCTATGAATAAAACTAACATTAAAACGCAAGGAACGATAGCAAGTTTAACGTTTTTAGCAACGAAAACAACGCCTAACCCACCGAATAACGCAGGGATAAGTTGATCAAATGCGGGCTTTAAAGTTTCGGAACTTAAAATTGGAGTAAGCGGAACTATTAAAATAACGCCTATGATTATAATAATTGTCGTAACGATGCTAGAAACGGCAATAGAAATCGTTGAAATAATTTCGCCCTCTTCAGTAGTTGCTTTAACACCTGCTTTTTCCATAGCGTCTAGCGCGCAAGGAAGTTTCAAGTTAGAAATGTTACCAGTAACGAAAGAGAGATAAGCACCACCTGCTCCAAGCATAGGAACGTAGGTAAATATTTCAACTAAACCTACCGCCCAATACATCGGCAATACCGCAAGAAGACCTTTACCAAGCGCTGGGAAATCTGGCAATACGTTAAAAATTAAGCAAAGAGAGGTTGGGAATAATAAAACTATTGCTAAAATTGAAAAGCCCCAAATTTTACCGTCTCTATGTACTGAATCTAAATATGATAATTGAACTTTTTCTTTTTTCATAACGTATACCCCCTTAGCCTAACCACGCAGTAAACGGAATAGCAAGAACCATACCGACTACTAAACTGATAGGTAAAGCATAATCCGTAAGCCAACGAGCTTTAGTCTTTTTAGATAAAATACCTAAAATAGCCATAACGATAGCAGAACTAAAGAAAACAAGTACTGGGATTAAACTTGCAGTTCTAGTAAGTACCGCGCCACCGTTTTCAGTAGCGAATTTCTCAGCTATTTTAGCAAAAGCTTCTTCTGATATAAATAGATTAGTTATATCGCAGAAAACGAATCCTAAAAAGGCTGAAATCATACCCATAAACATAGCGTCTTGGAAAATATCTCTCCAACGCTTGTCCTTTTTCTCTAAAGTTTTCATACCGCCTTGAATTTTCTTAGTTAAAATAGGTGTTAAAACTAAACCTATTAATATTCCCAACGTCATAACCCAAGCAACGGTTACGAAATGTTTCGCAACGGTAATGGTTGTTCCGGTACTTAAACCTAACGCTTCAAGCGCTCTTTCGGCGGCAATAGATTCGTAGGATAAAGAGCCTATTACCGAAAGTCTAAGCCAAGGAAGAGCCGTACCTAAACTTTTTGAAAGCGCAACAACACCTATTAAAATAGATATTGCAGGCGCTATCGTAAAAATAGCTGAAGAAGTAATCGTTTTTTTGATAACGGACATATCCATACCCTTTTCCTTAGCCCGTTTTACGGCTTTAAGCAAAAAGTAAATCGATTGACCGATAACAACTAAAATAATTAGCGCTACAAGTATAAAAATCAACGGATGATTTACGTTAAATTCCATAATTTTTCTCCTTTTATAAGTATTTTAATAGACGTTCCGCAGTCAATCCATTATTTTCCAATTGCTCGTTAACGGTTGCATGCGCAATAAATTCATCTTTTGCACCGAGTACTTTAACGTTAGCTTTTACGTTTGCGTCTGAATAATACGAAAGTACTAAACTGCCAAAACCACCTATTTTAGAATTTTCTTCAAGCGTTATAATTTTTCTATCTTTTATTGAATCTAAATATTCTTTATCCAAAGGTTTAATAGTTCTTGCACTCACTATTTCTAAATCTTTTGAGGATAATTTTTGAACTTCAAGCGCAAGCTCAATCATTCTAGGCCCAACCGCAAGGATAACGGAATCACTACCCGCTCTTATAAGTTCAAATTTTAAATAATCACAATCATTAGTCGAAGAATAACTTGGATTAATTTTACCGTTAGGATATCTTATCGCAACGGGAGAAAATAAACTTAACGCATAATCTAACATGTTTTCAAGTTCAAATACGTCTTTCGGAGATAAAACAGTTATATTTGGAATATGCGTTAGATACGATATATCAAATAAACCTTGGTGAGTTTTACCATCACTACCAACAAAACCCGCTCTATCAACGCAGAAGATAACGGGAAGATTTTGCAAGCAAACGTCGTGGACTATTTGATCGTAACTTCTTTGCATAAACGTTGAATACAAAAATACTATCGGCTTACTACCACTTATTGCCATACCGGCAGATAAAGTCACGGCGTATTCTTCACAAATGCCAACGTCAACGAAAGATTTTGGATGATTTTTAGCAAACTGAGTAAGTCCAACACCGTCTTTCATGCCCGCAGTTATAGCAACGAGTTCTGGATGTTTTTCCATCTTCTTTTCTAAAATTTCAGATATAGCGCCAGAAAAATAATGCTTTGAAATCGACATATTTTGGGAAACACCGTGAAAGCGTGATGAATCCTTTTCCGTTTGCGTATAGCCTTTGCCTTTTATAGTATTAACGTGAAGTAAGGTTGGTTGACCTACAGTTTTAATATCTTGAAGTACTCTAATTAAAGACTTTAAGTTATGCCCGTCAAACTTGCCGGCGTACTTAAACCCAAGATTGTCCGTAACGTTATTGATCGATAAACTTCTCTTTATTACCCTTTTAATTTTTCTTAAAAACTTACCGATAAAACAGTTACCAAACACTCTTGATAAAAATGCGTTAAATCTATAATAACCACGGCGCAAGGTAACCTTTGAGATAAATCTATAAAGTCCGTTATTGTTTTTATTTATAGACATTCCGTTATCGTTAAGTACTATTAAATATTTATTAGGCTTGTTTGAAGAAGAAGCCAACGCTTCTAAATTTTCACCGTTAAATAACGATGCGTCGCCAACTAAATTTATAACGTAATAATCGTCTTTTAAAAAATCTCTTGAATGACAAAAACCAAGCCCCGCTGAAATACTATTTCCTGCGTGGCCTGCTACAAACGCGTCGGACTGATGTTCTGACGGATCGGGAAATCCGCTTAATCCACCATTTTTCCGAATTGAAGAAAACTCGTTTAACCTACCCGTTAAAATTTTGTGAGCATAAGACTGGTGCCCAACGTCAAAAATAAGTTTATCGGTTGGAATATCAAAAACGTAATGAAGCGCTACCGTTAATTCAACGCTACCAAGATTTGAAGATAAATGACCGCCGTTTTTTTCTACGGTAGAAAATATTTGCTCACGAATTTCTTCGCATAGGATATTGAGTTCCTTAATATTAAGTTCTTTAAGAGAAGTTCCGCTATAAAGCTTATCTAAAATTGGCATATTTACAAGTATTTTTTTATAATTTCATCCATTTTTTCAAGTTTTCTACCTATGTCTTTACAAAGCGCTATTTGGCAACGCGCTCTAATAAGATTATGATCTTTCATAGCAACTCTAAAGTAAACGTCGCCATTAAGATAATCCTGCAAAAATCTCGATGCTAATTCTAACGTCATAATATAAACGCTTATTGCTAAAGTATTTTTTTCTTCAATAGTAAGATAGTCTTTCAAATACTTAAAGTAACCTTTTGAAAACCTATCAAACCTATCAAGATCAAAACCAACTTTAGTTAAATCCGTCTCGTCTTCATCGGTCAAAGAACAAATTGAGCGAGCGCCGTCACCAAAATCGTAAGCACAAACACCGGGCATTATCGTATCAAGATCAATAACTGCAAGTGCTTTGAGCGTTTCTTTATTAAAGATAACGTTATTGCACTTTGTGTCGTTATGAGTAACTCTTAACGGAATTACACCCTGATCAATAAGATCGCAGAGCTTTGCTCCAAGCTCTTTATTTGCTAAAACGTATTCTATTTCTTCTTTAGCGTTATTAATTCTACTTTCGGGAGCGTGCTTTATAGTCTTTTCAAGCGAACTTATCCTCTTTTTAGTATTGTGAAAATCGGGAATAGTAACGTGCAAGCGTTTAGCGTCGTATCCGTCTAACAAATATTGGAATTGACCGAACGCTCTCCCCGCTTCTTCAATAACGCCTAAATCATCGGGCGAATTAAAGCAAACGCAATCGAAAAATTTACAAGCTCTCCAAAAGTTGCCGTCATCGTCAATAACGTACGGCAGACCGTCTTTATTATTTTTAAAATGCAAAACAAATAAGTCTTCGCATTTATGCCTATGGTCAATATAATCGTTTACACTTTTTATATTTTCCATAATTTTTACTGGATCTTTGAAAACGTTTTTATTTATTTTCTGCAACAAATATTGATGTTTTCCATTTTCATCTTCAGTAAACACTTTATAAGTTGAATTAATGTTTCCAGCTACAATGATGTCATAACCAACGCAGTCTCCCTTAAAACAAAAATCTTTGCAAAGTTGACCTATATCCATACGTACCCCTACTATATGTATTAATATATATTATACATTAAAAGTTTAATTAATGCAATACCCAACTTAATTTTTAAGATTTTTACTAAATAAAAACGCTAAACAAACGTTTAGCGCATTTAAATTATAATAAGTTTTTTCTAAGTTCTTCGGGAGATAGTTTTGATAAGTAAGCCGGCGGAATATCAAACACCGTCTTGCATCCATAAGATTTTTCTTTATTAAGCTTTGCTATCGCTCTAGCATAAGCAACTAAAACTGAAGAAGTAAATTCTGGATTGGAGTCAAGCTTCAAACTATACTCTATTACGTGATTATTCTCTAAGTTTTTACC
This sequence comes from Christensenellaceae bacterium, assembly GCA_045602125.1. Lineage (GTDB taxonomy): Bacteria > Bacillota > Clostridia > Christensenellales > Borkfalkiaceae > HGM11412. The sequence continues at coordinate 9,633 of JAZSBA010000107.1, forward strand.
AGTTCTGCCCGAGCAAATAACAAACCCTCCGTGCGGAATACCCGAGTGATTTTTAATAAGCTCTTCCTTAGATATAAAGTGAACGGTTGTATCGTAATCGGCAAAATAATTAGGCATTGTTTTAATTTCATTTTCAATGCGAGCTTTATCAGCGCCGTCTTTAACCACTACGAAACACTCTCTAATATGCTTTTCACGAGTTGAAAGTTCGGGGTTTTCACCGCTTCTAACTCTATTTAAAGCATCTTCTACGGGAATAGTATATTGTTTAGCGTCTAAAACACCGTCTATACGCCTTATTGCATCAGAGTGACCTTGACTTACACCTTTACCCCAAAAAGTATAAAATTTACTGTCTGGAAGTACGCTAGAAGCAAATAAACGATTAAGCGAAAACATACCTGGATCCCATCCGCCAGAAATGAGCGCGGTAGTTGAGTTTTCAAGACAAACTTTATTGACGTTTTCAAAGTGCTCGGGAATCTTTGCGTGCGTATCAAAACTATCAACTACTGAAAAGTGTTTAGCAAGTTCAGGCGTTTGATAAGGAAGATCGGTTGCGCTACCACCACAAATTATTAAAACGTCAATTTTATCCTTAAAAGATAAAACGTCGTTAGCGCTATAAACCGGCGCATTAAAAACTGTTTTAACAGTTTCAGGTGCGCGCCTTGTAAATATTCCGACGAGTTCAAAATCATCGTTTTGCTTTACTGCGCACTCAACGCCTTTTCCAAGATTACCATATCCGTAAATACCAACGCTTATACTCATAATCCATACTCCGTTTTTATTTTATTTTATCATATAAAACGTAAATTTTGCAAACGATTTATAACTTAATAATAAAAAAATGCGGTGCAAATTGCACCGCATCAAAATTAATTAAATTTTAGTTCTAATAAAGCTTGCTGCAAGTTCCATATCTTTTACTGGATCATCGCCTGCTTCACGCTCTATCGTTAAGAAACCGTCGTAGCCGATTTCTTTAAGTGCTTTAATATAGTTATCCCAGTCAACGTCACCTTCACCGATAGGAAGTTCAATAAAGCCTTCGCAAGCGTTAAGCGCGTCTACACCGCCAACTGCAAATGCATGATAAACGTCAGTTGGATCTTGGTTTTTATCAAGCATTCTTCCATCTTTAAGATGAGTATGAACGATATGATCTTTTAAAATATAAACTGCTTCAACAGCGTCTTGACCGGTTACCATAGTAAAGTTAGCAGGGTCAAGGTTAACGCCTACACCGCCTTTAGTATCTTCAATGAAAGCAAGTAAAGTTTTAGCCTTTTCAGGACCGGTTTCAATTGCTAAAGTAACGCCTTTAGATTTAGCGTATAAACCGCATTCAGTTAAAGCGTCAAGCATAACTTTGTATCTCGGATTTGACTTATCTTCAGGAATAACGCCAATGTGAGTAGTAACTACGTTAGTTCCAAATTCAACGGCAAGATCGACGATTTTCTTAGTTTTTTCAATTCTTTCAGCGTTATCTTCCGCTTTTTCAAAACCGTAGCCACCCATATCTCCACAAAGAGCGCTTACAACCAAATTATTGTCCTTTAAAAGCTTTTTATACTCTGCTTTTTGTTCAGCAGAGAGTTCAGGACTAAAATCACCCGTTGTTGCGTAAATTTGAACGCCTTGAAGGCCGAGCATAGCCGCTTTTTTAATACCTTCTTCGTGGGTACTTTTAAAGCAGTCCGTTATAATACCTATTTTCATAAATTACATACTCCTTTTGCCAATTTCGTAAATATCCATTATAAGTCTATGTGTGTTAAGCGCTTCCCTAGCAGATATTTCAAGCGGTTCTTTGCCCGCTAAAGCATTATAGAATTGGCGAATTTGTTTTTCGTGTTGGAAGCCCCAATAATCTTTACCGCCTTCGTATTCAACGGTATTTTCATTTTGGTGAGCTTCTTCAACGGTGCCGTCGTTATAATAAATGTAAGCATCGTCATAATCAAACACTACGTTACCGTTTTCACAATGCATGCGAATTTCAATAGGCTCGTCAATACCGTAGTTGTTCATGCAGTAGAACGCATATCTAACGCCGTTTTTATAAGTGATAAGACCTTCTGCAGTATCTTCAACTTTAACGACTTCGTGACCGCGATTTGCCATTGAACAAGAAACTTTTTCAACTTCACTATTAACTATCCAATGAACTAAGTCAATAGAGTGAATTGCTTGGTCGATAACAACGCCACCACCTTCCTTATCCCAAGTTCCCTTCCAGTCGCTACCTGAATAGTATTCGTCTGAACGAGACCAAGTAAGAATAGAACGAGCGCATAAGATTTTACCAAGTTTACCACTTTCAACGGCTTTTTTAACGAGCCTTGCAGAGTTATTGTAACGACATTGAGAAATAACACCAAACTGAACGCCCTTTTCTTCACCGAATAAAACTGCTTTTTCAGCCGTTTCATAATCTATATCCATAGGCTTTTCAGTTAAAACTGCAACACCGCGTTCCATAGCGTAGGTAGCAACTTTACAATGAATATAGTGAGGAAGACAAAGATGAACGGCGTCAAGTTGTTCTTTTTCAAACATTTCTTCATAAGAAGTATATGATTTAGCGCCGTACTTTTCAGCGTAAGCATCTGCCCTATCTTTTTTAATATCACAGCAAGCAACGAGTTCCAAGTCATTACACATTTCGATTGAAACAAAGTGCATAACCGACACTCTGCCACAACCAATGACTGCAACTCTAAATTTTTTTAAAGATTTTTCCATTGGCCTGGAGTCTCCTTACAACTAATGATAGCTTCTCTAACTTTAATAACTTCTAAGGTTTGGTTAACGTCAAACGATACTTCGCCAGTTTCAAAGAAACGTAAAATATCGCCAAGTAAATTAACGAAGAAATCCCAACCCATTGGAACCATTTTTGAAATGCCTTCCATATCTGGAGCGATAAGGAAATAATCGTTATATAACGTTAAGTTGATTTTAACGAGCTTGCCGTTTTTATAAACGATATCAGCCCATTCTTGATCAAAATATTTTTCGTATCTAACTTTTTCAACTCCACAACCCATAAATTTAACGGCGATTTCAATGCAGTGAATAATATATTCGTCAAAATTACCACCACCCATAACGGTTAAAACGTCAGGATTTGGATTGCATTTTTCAAGTTCATTAGCAAAACGAAGAGCAGAACTACTGAAGAATTTAACGTTGTATTTTTCAGCCAATTCAAAAATCTTCTTTGCAGTTGCGTAATCAGGAGCAAAAGTTTTGTCAACGTAAGTAAGCTTGCCAAATTTGAAAGCTTCTTCGCAGTATCTTAAGTGAGTGTCAGGTCTTGAAGGAGCAAGAATCATTAAAAAGTCACTCTTTTCGCAAACTTCAGCAATAGTTGCGCATCTAGTAACTCCGTTAGCGCTACACCATTCGTCGTTAGTCTTTCCGCCTTCTAAATCTTCTTCAGCCCAAGCGTACTTAACAGCAAAATCCGTACCGTTCTTTTCATTGTATTCTTTAATCCAATCAACGTACTTGTTTGCGTGGAAGTTATCTAAAAAACAATCAATAAAACCGATGGTTTTCATTAAAACTTAACCTCCGATTTCTTGTCGCTTGATTCGTAAAGAGCGTCAAGAAGTTTCATGCTTTCTAAAATGTTAACGATATTATTCTTATCTTTAACGCCAGTTTCAATAGACTTGATGAAAGCTTCGTCTTCGCACTTATACATGTTAGGAATATCGTATTCAGGCGTAATAGACTCTAAAGTTTGACCGTCGTAGAAAGTGAACTTATCACCGTATTGAAGACGAGCGCCACCCTTATCGCCAAGGAAGTCGATATACATTTCAGGAACGTCAACGTTTTGAGCCCACGCGCCGTTGAAAGAAATGCTTGCTTTATCAGTACGAACGTAACCGGTTATATAGTCGTCTACGTCGTTAGTACCGTCAAGGTTCATAGTATCTTCAGCCCACATGTCTTTGTATTTATAAGACTTCATATCTTTAGCCATTTCGCAATAAGCGTCACAAGTAACGTTTTTAAGCTTAGCGCCACCAAGAATATATAAGATAAGATCGAAGAAGTGAATACCCCAGTCGATAAGTACGCCACCGCCAGATTGAGACTTAGTAGTAAAGTCACCGCCAAGACCCGGGATAGATCTAAAACTTCTAAATGAACAGTAAACGTGATAAATATTACCAAATTTACCGGCGTCAACCCATTCTCTGAGCATTTCAACAGACTTGTTGTATCTGTTACATACGCCGATATTTAAAATTTTACTTTGCTTTTCAGCTTCGTTAGCCATTTCAACTGATAACGGATAGTTAACGGTAATAGGCTTTTCGCAAAGAACGTGTTTACCCGCTTTAAGAGCGTCCATAGTAATTGTGTAGTGAGCGAAGTTGGGAGTAAGAACGAACACAGCGTCAACTTCCGCATCTGCAAGAGCAACTTTGTAATCAGTTATAACTTGTTCGATTTTAGTAAATTTTGCCTTAGCAGCTTCTGCTTTAGATTCAATAATATCGCAAGCGTATTTGATTCTAACGTTTTCAAGTTCAGAAAGTGCCGGTAAATGTGCGTTGTTTGCAATTCTGCCACAACCGATTATTGCTACAGTAGTCATAAAAATATTCTCCTTTTTTATATCAAATTTATTTTGATATTAAAATTATACATCTTATAACTTAATTTGTAAATATCCAAATTCTATATAAAACATATCAATTTTTTATATTTTAGCTAAAAAAGTGGTTTTTAACACTAAAATACATGCTTTTCTTTATTGACACGGTGAGTTTTTGATAGTATAATCAAATTATGAATTCACCAAGATTTATTTTCAACCGTTCCTTCACGGAAACCCCTATAGAGTACGGCGATTTATTATTGCTTCAAATAGGTAGAAGATATTGCAAAGAAAACGAAATAATTTACGCTCATACCCATCAAAATTTTTACGAGCTTACTATAGTTACTGGTGGCGAAGGAACGGTTTCAACAAACGGCGAAAGCTTTCCTTTAAAATCAGGAGATATTCACCTGTCTACCCCTTGCGATATTCACGAGATAAGAGCAAGTAGCACGTCAAAACTTGAATACGACTTTTTTTCATTTGAATATAAAGACGGCGATATCAACTCAGAACTTAAAAAAATCTCAGCAAAACTATTTGGCACTGCTAGTAGAGTTTTCGTAGACCCTAAAATAAGCAATTTGATAGGTAATGCAATTTCAGAATTTTCATCAGAAAAACCCTACGCTCCTGAAATTTTAAAGAACATATTCAATCAAATAGTAATCTATTTAATTAGAGATTTTAGCAACGTCAAAGATGAAACTGCAAAATTTACCGAAAACGAGATTTTATGCTATCAAGTTATGAATTACGTAGATACGCACATCTACTCTATAACTAATTTAGAAAATATTGCCCCACAATTCAACTATAATTATAGTTATCTTTCGAGCTTATTCAAAAAAACTACCGGCAAAACTTTGTTCGATTATTTTCAGTCTAGAAAACTTGAAACTGCAAAAGTATTAATTTTAGAGAATAAATACAAGGTTTCAGAAATTTCGGAGATGCTAAATTACTCTTCACCGTTTGCGTTTAGCAAAGCGTTTAAATTAAAATTTGGAGTATCTCCAAAAAATATGCAAATTAACTCAAACTAAAAACCGCTCGGCAGAGCGGTTTTTTTAATGCGTTTTTAAAGTAAATCAGTAAAATCATAAACGTATTTATCGGTTAAGTTTTTCATATCTTCAATAAACTCTTCAGAAGATTTATCAAACACTCCGTAAACTTTCATACCGGCGGTTTTTGCAGTTTTACAAGCATTGAAATTATCGTCTAAAAATACGATTTCATCGACTTTTTTACCGATTTTTCCACTAGCCGTTTCATATATTTTAGGATCGGCTTTCGTAGTTGCAAAATCTTCGCAAGACCATACGTTTGAAAATAAATCAAATACGCCTAAACGCTTTAAACAAGGGTCAAGCATTATATGCGGACTTGCAGTTAAAATATTAAGATCTGCACCGCGTTTTTTAAGTTCTTTAAGCGTTTCTATAACGTTTGGTTTTGCAGGGATATTATAAGCGTATTCGTTAATTGCAAACTCGTTAATAATATTGATAATTTCTTCCGTTGACATCTTTAAACCAAGCGTTTGAAAGTATTCTGCGCTACCCTTGTAACCTAAAGGAGTTATAATTTTAACAATATCATCGCCGTATTTTACCTTATTATCATCTAAAACTTTAAGCATAGCCTTAACAAAAGTCGGCATAGAATCAACTAAAGTTCCATCAAAATCAAATAAATAAGTGTTTAGTTCCATATTAAATCTCTAAAACCATCCCGTCATACGCTACCAAACAGTTAAGATGCTTAGATTCTTCTTCTAAAACGTCTTGCAAAGGATTGACGTTGTGTGAGAAATGGTTAATTACTCTTTTAGTGTTTTTATCAATAACTCCAAGTTTATCAAGCTTATTTAAAACCCTTTCAACGTTAGGATAACCCATATGAGCGCCTTCATCACTAATTGGAAGAGACGCATAACAACAATCAAGCGTTAAACCGTTAAGATAAACTTTGTTTTTATTAAGATAATCAAACACTTCATCGTAAAAATACCCTGTATCGTGCCCGTAAAGGAAGGTTTTGTTACCTTTTTTAATTAAATAAATATTAGCGTCAATCGCGCCGTAACCATGCCTTGCTTTAAGCGGAGTTACTTCGTAATCGCCAAGTTTTACCGTTTCAAAAGGCTTAGCGACTATAATATTCGTTATATTTTTAGTATGACCACCAAGCTCATCCACTTTACTTTTACCGTTTGCCGGAACTAAAACGTTTAAGTTTTGAACTTCCATATCCTTGCCGTAACCAGCGCCACGCATTTCAAGCTCGTTTAAATAAAAATGATCACCGTGAGTATGAGTAAAGATTACGCTTTCAATCTGATCGCCTCTTATTTCGTTTTTTAAGAAATGATAATACGTATCTGCAGGCATATCGATTAAAATTTTACCATCAACGAGCGCTTGAGTGCGCGTACGATAGTATTTTTCGCCTAATTCTCTTACTTTTTTGCAGTATTTACAGTTGCAAAACGAACCCGGAAACCCTTCTGCCGCAGCAGTTCCTAAAAATTGAATTTTCATCTAGCGCTATTCTCCCTGACGTACTCTTCAATATCGTTAACTACTATCGTTGGATCTTCAAGCCCGTGCGGATGATGCCCACACTCTGGTTTTATATAAACTTTAATTCTACCGCCGTTTGCTTTATAATATTCTTCTAAAAGTTTGCCGTTTTCTTCAAACGGAACTACCGTATCACTACCGCCCGCAACTAAAACGATAGGGATATCGTTTTCAAGAAGCACGTGCATTTTATCTATTGGATTTTCTCTATACGATAAAAGTTCACTCTTTGAAACCTTCATAACCCTATAATATTCGCTAAATAAACCGCTTGAACCAACTCCTAAATCGCACGGGCAAGAAAGAAGATTCATAACAGGCGCGTCAATATACATCGCTTCAATAAGTTCCGGGAACATAGCCACAACTTTAACAGCGTACATACCACCGCAACTCATACCAACTGGAATACATTTTTTATCAAGATTAAACTCTTTTGATATGTATTTTATAAACTCACCCTTTCTTATAAGGTCGCTATCAGGCGCCCAACGAGTGAAGTTTTCATTATAAGCAAGATGATAGCCACGGTTTAAAAACTCAATTTCAGTTTGCGGAAACGCCGTAAAATACTCCGTTTTATATACCCATTTGCCGTTAGGCTTTACTTTTGGTTTAACAATTTTAGCATTTAAACCATCAAACTCAAAATTGTACGCTTCAAATCCATAATAATCAAATTTTTCCATGTTAGCATTTTCCTTTTTTGTTATTTCTTTTCAAGATTGATTTATTTATAATTTTCATAATAGCCGTTGCAATAATAACGCCAAGCGCGAGCGCAGCCGCTAACTGAATCGTATCTAAAGCCCTTATTCCAAACTGTAATATATCCCCACTAAACATAGTAGTCATAGCGTGATAAAGTGATGCTCCCGGGATTAAAGGGATAAGTGACGGAGTAATAAACACCGTGGTTGGAGCTTTTAAAACTCTCGCCATTATTTCACAGTAAAAAGACGTTGAAAGAGATACTATAAAGTAACAAATTACTTCGTTTTTAATCAAAGCGAATAAAGCGAGATATAAAGCCCAAGCAACGCCACCGCCAATTCCAACGGCTATTAAATGCTTTCCCCTAACGTTAAACAAAATACCAAATCCGACTGAACCTATAATCGCGGTAACAACTTGAATTATCATTTGCCAAAATTTAGTTGTTTCTGAAAAGCCTGCGTAATATGACGACTCCTTTGAAATAAAAACGAAAAGCAAATATCCAAGCGCAATAGCAAGCGCAGTAAGTAGAGCTTCAATTAAACGTAAAACCCCTGTCATACTATCTCCGGTAAACAAATCGCGAAGAGAGTTCGTAAGACCGATACCGGGGATTAGAACCATTATATTCCCTATAATTATTTCATCAACGGAATCAACGATTTTTAAGCCCAACGCTAAAAACGCAAGCGCAGTTAAAACTATTGAAGATAAAAGTTTAGCAAATATTTTGTTATTTAAAAATTTATCGCAAAATAAAACTGCAAATCTTACTGCAAGCCCCACGAATAACGATACGACTGCTTGAATTATATTGCCATTAAAAAAGAGAGTAAAACACCCTGCAATAAGCGCGTAACAGATAAATTCAATAAACAGCGGATAACTTTTAGATTTTACTATTGAATCTAAATCGCTTGCTATACTTTCAACGTCAAGATCTTTTTGAGCGCAAATTTTTCTTGATAGCGCGTTAAGTTTAGAAAGCTTATCGAAATCTGTATTTGACGAATTTAAACGACGAGTTTGAGTAAAAGGATTGCCGTTTTCATCGTGAATAGTTACAACCATACTAGTAGTTATAATAAAAACGTCAACTCGTTTTGCACCGAACGCCGTGCATATTCTTGAAAGCGAGTCTTCAACGCGGTGAACTTCCGCCCCGCAAAACAACATTTGCTCGCCTATATCCATTGCTAAATCAAGAAGTCTTTTCATAATCCCCCTTTCGATTATATCAAATAAAAACTTTAAAAACAATATCTAAATTAGATATTGCTTTCAAAATTAGAGATAAATTCTTGAAGTTCATTGAAAAATCTTGATGCGTGATAACCGTCGCCAACGGCGTGGTTAAAATCAATAGTAACCGGCATTTTATATTTGCCGTTATCTTCTATATATTTACCCCAACTAACTACCGGGAAAAATCTTTGTTCAGTTTCTATGTGCATAGTAAAGTTTTTATAATAAACCCAAGGAAGGCACGTTATATCAAAAACGTTTTCAGGTTGATTATCAATAAACCCTACTTCGTTTTTATATTTTTCTCTATCGCTTTGGCAAGTATTATAAAAAGTTTTAAAGTCGCTTGAATATTCTGACACAAACTTATTAAACTTTTGATTTTCTTGATTAAAATCGGTAAACGACGGAGAAACATAATCCCACATAATAAGATTTCCGTCCTTTTTAGCGTACTTAAACTCATCACGAGAGTTAACGATTTTAGAAACCGCCCATATCATGCATGGATAAAATTTATAACCGCCTTTTTTAGTAAAATTAACTAAGCTTGTTACGTCAATTTCAACGGTTAAGTTCATAACGATTTTCAAGTCGCTAGTATAAAGTTTAAATAAATCTTTTCTTTCAAAATTTTCTAAATCGATTACTTTGTAATTCATTTTTGTTACCTTTTTAACTGCCGTGTTTTTAAATAATCACTTTTTAAGTTTGTTTATTATAATGCAAACTGCTAAAAACACTACTATAAACGCTATCGAGCCAAATAGTACTGCTAAATCTAAGTTTTCTTCAGTTATTTCAACGCCGAATAGTTTTAAAACTAAATAGCCTATCCCTAAAAATATTACTGAAAATACTATCTCGCCTAATACTTCTAAAATAAATCCTATCGCTTTATTTTTCATAACTGTCTATATACTCGCTAAGTTTATCTGGGAAATTTACAGTCATACCGTCAACCCCTGCATTATAAACGCTTTTCATAATATCTTGATTATAAATGCCCCACGCTCTAACGTTAAAGCCTAAATCGTGCCAATTTTTAACGCTTTCAGACGTTATTTGCTTTCCCTCTGGGCAAATTTCATAACCACCAATATCTTTTAAATCTTTTAAAACTTTATCGTTTATAACGCTTGCTAGATATCCAATTTTTAAGTTTTTTGAATATTCTTTAATGCTTTTTATATAATCAAACTCAAACGACGTTACTACCACTTTATCTTCTAAACCATACTTTTTGATAACATCAGCAGTTTGAACGTCAACCCCTTCAACTTTTAACTCAATCGCAAAAGTTAATTGTGAATCTTTATATCTGAGTAAAAACTCTTCTAAAGTTGGTATTTTATCCTTAAAGTTTCCTTTCTTTACCCAAAAGTTTTGAAGTTCACTATAAGTATAATCTTTTATACTCCCACTCTCTCCCGTTACTCTATCTAAAGTATCGTCGTGAAATAGTACTAAAACTCCGTCTTTCGTAATTTGAACGTCGGTTTCAATTCCATTAGCGTTCATTTTTATACCGTTATCAAAAGATAATATGGTGTTTTCAGGAAAATATTCAGACGCTCCCCTGTGCGCGTAGTTTATAAATTGTTTCATTTATTAACCGCCAATATTTTTACTTGAATAACTTTCCGGAATAAAATTTTCAATATTTATATCAGTAGCCTTAATTTTAAGTTCGTTGCAAATTATAGAAAGAACTCTACCACCTATTTGATCTGTTCCCTCTGGCGTATAATAATGCACCCAATCAGAGTGATAAGAATCAGGAAAACTTTCCGTTAACGAATACAAATCGTTAATAATAGTATCCGTGCTTGATAACACACGGAGCGCTTCGGCATTATATTGTTTAATAATTTCGTTATGGCGAGTAAATTCAGGCTTGCTCATCTGTTCGTTTACGCAAGTTGACGTTGCAAACACTAATTTAGCCTTAGGATAAAGCATTCTAAGTCTTTTATCTATCCTTTTAATTAGTTCTCCGTAAAAAGGAATAGGAGTTAAAGGCTCGTCGCCAAAAAGTTCTAAAGCGTCCCATAGACCTGCGTTCCAATGAACTAAGTCAACGTCATCGCCCCAATCAAATGAATCTTTCCACTCGTGAGCGTAACGGAGAACATATTCAGCAAATCTACAGTTTTCATCGGGATAATAAACGTTTGCAACGCCAGATAATGCGTCTTTAACGTATTTATCGTAACCCATCCTAATTGAATCACCTATTAAAACTATCTTCTTCATAATTTAACTCCTTTTCATATGATAACATTTTAACGTCTTTTCAGAACCTGAAAAGCCTAAATATTCGCTTTCAATTTGAAAGCCAAGTTTTTGATATAATTTGATCGCAGGAATATTATCCGCAATAACGTCTAAATGAACGACGCTTCCATTTACTAACTCTAAATAATAGCCAAGTAAACCTTCCCCAATGTTTTGACCGCGATAATTTTCATCAATGCAAATATTCGTTACGTTATATCCGTCAAAACTTTCAGACTCATTTATCAAAGGCATAAAGTAGCCTTCGTTAGATAAATTTAGCCTTGATTTTTCATCGTTTGTTAAATCTAAATTTTCAATAAAGGTGTATTTTTTACCACACTTAATAGCGCAAAGCACTCCAATTATCTTTCCGTCGTCTAAAGCAAGAAATAAATTATTAAGATTAAACAAATTAGTTTTATCTTTCGAGCATTTAAGTATCAAACTTGTAAAAAACTCATCTATAGGGCTTTTTGATATGCTCGGATAAATATACAGATCAGTTAAATGAATATACTTAGCAATAAGTGGAAAATCATCATTTTCGTTACATTTGCGATACGTAATATTATCTTTTACCATAATTCTCCACCAATTTTTGATATTTTTTATAAAGCGGAATATCCGGTAGTGGAATAAAGTCACATACGTAAATTTTTCCAAATACTTTATTATCACATTTGTACGTAAAGCCCATTTTTTTGATAAGAGCTTCGATTTCTTTGCCAAAAACGTTCATACACCACTTTTTAAAATAAATACCTTGCTCGGAATACTCTTCCATTTGCTTTAAAAAACTATCTATAATTAAATTGTAGTTCTTCATATTTCTATACTCGGGTAAAAGTGAGAATGTAAGAATATATCCGTAATAATCGTCCGGAAAACAAATCATTTCAGTATTATCGCCGGCAATTTCCGCCTCGACTAAATCGCCTTCAACCGCCCTATTGAACGCCGTTTCGGTTAAGGCAACTATTGACCAGTCCCCTACTATCTTATTTTCTCCGTTTATTAAGTATTGGAAGGTGTCGCTATTATCTTGTAAAAACCCTTCCCATTGTTCGGCAGAGCCCTCGTTCTCTTCGCCTATTCCATTGCAAGTTATATAATCGTTTTCAACTAGTTGAATAGCAATTTTTGACGCCGTGTAACCAAGATCTATAAGTTCACCGAACTTAACCATCCTACACTCCCTTTTATCAACTGTGTTATTATCGGATATAACCGTTTTAGGTTGATTAATCGGCTCTTTTAACTGTATATTCGAGCAGTAGCCGTTAATCGTGTCAACTAAACGATAAATATGCTCTTCAAGGGGTGGCGTGATTGCGTCAAGCCAATGAGTTTTTCCTAAATAATACTCCATATTATCGTTAAGTTCCGCAGTATCAATTTTAAAAGGAATAATTTTTATGCCGTTATTTACCGCCGAATTAATTTCATTTAAAACTTGAGCAGACTCAATACTGTTATTTGATAAGATAACTACGACAAAATCGGAATTTTTTATCGCTCTTACAATTGAGCCAGCGTAATTTATACCGGGCATTGCATCGCGATAATCTATCCAACA
>JAZSBA010000108.1:0-4054 GCA_045602125.1 Christensenellaceae bacterium
TACCAAGCCTAAATCGGCTTGGATACCAACAAAAAAGGGAAGGAGTAATTTCCTTCCCTTTTTCGTTGGTGCGGCTGACAGGACTTGAACCTGCACGAAGTAGCCTTCATAAGATCCTTAGTCTTATGCGTCTGCCAGTTCCGCCACAGCCGCACGCTATAAAGCATATGTATATTAACATAAATTTTTCAAAAGCGCAAACGTTTTTAAGCCATTTTTGAAAAAACTTAAAAAACTTTTAAAGTAATTGCTTTGTTTTTGATTTTTTTGACGTGCTTGCGTTTTCCGCTTGGCGTTCGTTTGATATATGCGTTTTAAAATCAAATTCAGATTTTACGGTATTTTTCTTTACACTAATTATCATTGAGTATTTTTTGATGCCTATATCAATGAGCGCTTCGTGAGCAAGTACTACGTTTTGAATATGAGAAAATAATATTTCCTTTTTGCCCTTTTCGTTAACGTAGAAAATATCAAGGTCGCCGTCAAAATCTTCGTGAGGACGAATATTCCTAAACTCTTCTAACATTTTAAGGTTTTCACTATCGAGCTTACTTGCGGGTAAAGTTATGGTCGATCTAAAAGAAGATATATCTTTTAAACTAACCGTCTTTCCCATTACGGTTACTTCCTTATCACCTATTATTATAATGGGCTTGCCGTGAACCGGATAGTTCTTGAACGCTTGAGGAATTAAAAGAATAGGAATTAGCGTTAATAACATAAAGAACGCCGTAAATAACCAATCTCTTTGCGCTACGAAAATCGACGCCGTGCCTACCATAAGCACGATAAGTAAAGTGCTTAAAGTAATTGCGCTACGGCGTTTTTGCCTATTGTATTCTAAATCTGCATAAAAAATCTTTTCCATAGGTAGTATTTTAAACTATTTAACTATCTTTGTCAATCTTTGTGCCTATTTTAACTTGACCGCGGACGAATTTATAACTATCCGTGTGAAGTTTAATGGTTTTTGAACGTTCCCCACCGCTTTCAACTATCAAATAGGCTTGACTTTTAACCCCGTCTTTCGCAATTTTTACCCACTCAGTTTGACCAACTTCTAAATTCTCGTCTTCAACTACTTCCGTTTCTGGCGGGGAAATAGTTTCTATAATTTTAGAAACTCTTTTATAGCTTTCGTTTAATTTTTCACCGTAGATTGTAAAAGTTAAACGATTACCGTCGGCTACGCCTTTAATATAAACGTTACCGCTCGTTTGATTTTTAAACGCTAAGTCAAAACAATCGCCCGAAACCATAGCGTCAAACGACGGCTCTATATAATTTGGAACAAGACTATGAGCGTATCTTTTAGTAACAGTTAAACCAGAGAGTAACGCGCAGTTATACAAGGTGGTCGAAACTTGGCAAACCCCACCGCCAACGCCTTCCGTAAACTCTCCGTTTTCTATAACTGGAGCAGGGAAAAAACCGTTTTCTTCCGTTCTTTTCCCAACGACGTAGTTAAACGAAAATTCTTCCCCACTTTTTAACGTCGTTCCGCTAATTTTACTAGTTGCAACTTTAATGTTTTGCTTTCTTCCAGATTGCGAATAAGGATATTCAGTTGAAAACTCCGCTCTTTTATAAGTAAATTTTTTAAGATATTCAACCGTGATTTTAGGTTTTAACTTTATAAAACTTGCCGTTGCACTAAAATTATTATTTTTTAATGCTAAGTTTATATCGTTAATTAACTTTTCTCTATCAACGCCTAAGCCTATAACTTCGTTTTTAAACTCAAACGGATCTTTACTATCTGGGCAAAATTTAACGCTAGCGTCGATTGGTTGATTTAAAGTATCAAAGTAAATTTTATCAACGACGCCTTCTAAACAGTTGATATAATATCTGCCGTTATAATAAGATAATTCTTTTCCACGTAAATAATAACTTTTGTCGCCGACAAAAATTTTAAACTCTATCTCGCTTGCGCTCACGGAAATTTTGGCGCAAAAACAAGCGACTATAATAAATACAGTCGCTAAAACATTAAGTAAAACTAAAACTTTTAACTTTATCTCACGCATACTTTAAGTATGCGCTAACGATTAGGTAATATACTCTTTTTGAAGTATCGTTATTTCTCTCTTTTTGTTCTTTATTATTCCGCTATCGGAAAGTTTTTTAAGTTCTCTCATCATAGCCGAACGGTCAACGCACAAAAAGTCCGCAAAACTGGTTAAGGACATGGGGAGTGTAATAGTCGTTTGACCTTGAGTTTTAACTGCAAAACTAAGATAGGATAAAATCTTTTCGCGTATCGTTTTATTAGATAAAATTTCCACTCTTTGAGAAAGAGTTTTAGATTTATCAACGACTATTGAAAATAAATTTTCAACGAGTTGAGAGTGATATTCGCACGCTTTTGAACAACGCTTGAAAACGTTACTATAATCGTAAAAGACAATTCTAGTTTTTTCAACAGCGTAAGCGGAAACTAAATTGCCATCGTTTTGAGAAAAGGCAAACACGTTTGAAAAAACTCCACCCTTTTGAATATGGTCGAGAATCGTTTGGTTGCCGTTCCTATCAATTTTTTTAACGGCAACCTTGCCGTGCATAATAACGCCTAAAAGGGGTTTTACACTACTGAACGCGTAAATCTCTTCCCCTGCATCAAACTCGGCTTGGCGGGCGCGCAAACAAACGCTTAACTGTTTTATCTCGTCGTCAGATATTCCGATAAATAACGGAGATCTCAAATTTTTCATAACTCACCTAATTTGTAGTTTTTGCAACAATTTTCAAATATATGGTAACACATAAAAGGTTTAAAGTAAACAGTAAAGTAAAAATTTAATAAACAAACTTGTTTTTAATTGACAAAAAAAATTTACTATTATATAATAATTAGGCTTTGTAAAGCGAATTTTAAATATTTTGCGCCGTTAGCTCAGCTGGATAGAGCGTTGGTCTACGGAACCAAAGGTCAGGAGTTCGAATCTCTTACGGCGCGCCAAAAAGAGTAAGTGGATACGCCCACTTACTCTTTTTGCTTGCCATGAGATTGCGAACGTAGTTCGGCCGTCATATGACGGGCTTACTTTGATGGGCTAAGGTCTGCCAGGGTGTCCCTACTTTAGTAGGGTGTGGCAGTATCTCTTACGGCGCGCAATCTCCGACCAAGTTTATTATAGCAATATCTCTTTTTATCCTAGCGTTTACCTTTAGGTTAACGCTTGATTTATTTGGTGAGTTGCGACGTGGAACCAAAGGTCAGGAGTTCGGTTATCCGCTTTAGCGGTAACTAGACAGGGGCCCCAACATTTTGGGGTATGGCTATATCTCTTACGGCGCGCATAAAAATTTATAAACTAGACGCAATAAAAAACCACCGCAACAGCGGTGGAATTTTAATATTAGGTGTTTTTCATTATAACCGACGCTACGCACTCGCTTACGTGTTCGCACGCGTCAGAACATTCTTCAAGACTTTCAAAGATTTTGCGCCAAGCAATAATTTCAAGAACGTCTTTACAATTTTTAGTAAGATCACGCATTGAAGTTAAGTATAATTTATCGCAATCTTCTTCAACGTCGTTAAGTTCAACGATAAGTTCACGGATTTTCTTAGATTTTTTGAAACTTTCGAATTCAGTCATTATCTCAGATAATATGTCACAAGATTTTACGATTATTTTTGCAAATTCAATAGCTGACGGATTGATAACTTTAACGTCGTAAATATAAAACTTTTGAAGAACTTCTTCAATCAAATCAACAACGTCGTCAAGTTTATGACTTAACATATCAAGATCTTCTCGGTCAACCGGCGTTACGAACGCTTTAGCAAGCGCTTCGCCCATTTCGTGTTTCTTAACGTCTGCCGAATGCTCGATTTCATGCATGCTTTTAAGCATTTCTTCAATGTTATCCGCATTGTAATTTTCAAGGCACTCTACTAAATAGTTTGCCGCTTTTTTAGATATTTCAGTACTACTTACAAAATTTTCAAAATAAAATTTATCGCCTTTTGCCATTTTACACACCCCTTATTTATTAGAATATAAACATAAATAATTTGGTCATTAAAAACCCTACTAATCCA
>JAZSBA010000109.1:0-5823 GCA_045602125.1 Christensenellaceae bacterium
TATAATAAAGATACAAACAAATCGGAGGATTTAATATGATTAAAATTGTTTACGGACCAAAAGGCTTTGGTAAAACCAAAATTATGCTTGATGAAGTTAATAAAGCGGGTAGTACTGCTAAAGGTAACGTTGTGTTTATAACTGATAAACGTTTTAACACGGTTAACGTTAACTTCAACGTAAGATGCGTTTATACCGAAGATCACGATATAGTAGGCTCGGTTGCGTTTAACGGTTTTATTAACGGTTTACTTGCTGGTAACAGTGATATTGAATACGTTTTCGTTGACGGGCTTAAGAGAATTATCGGTAACGATATGGAAGGTGGAGAAGTATTGTTTAATTCTTTCAAACAACTTCAAGAAGAATATCCTGACCTTAAATTCGTTATCTCTGTAAGCGCGGCGCGTGAAGACCTTCCCGCGTACGTTGCAGAACTTATCGACTAATATGAACGTTAGTAATAAAACTACAAAGGCAAAAATCGGCTGGTATAATTTACCCGCCGATTTTCAATGTCTTGATTTAGGTTATTTAAGCGCTTTAAAAGATAAAAGTTTTGAAGATAGAATAACGGACTTATACGCTCGTTTTACAGGGGATGCTTTACCTAAAAACGCATTTGATAGCATAGGCGATAGCGAATATCCTGCAAGCGTCGTAACCGT
Organism: Christensenellaceae bacterium; assembly: GCA_045602125.1. Lineage (GTDB taxonomy): Bacteria > Bacillota > Clostridia > Christensenellales > Borkfalkiaceae > HGM11412. The sequence goes on from JAZSBA010000109.1 coordinate 669, forward strand.
TGACGATACTATTTGTACTTTGGAACTTTTTGATGGTAAAACTTTAAGTTATAAAGATTATTTTTACGATAATTCTTCAATTCAAAAAGAAGTTATATCACTTGCAATAACGATAATATCGGGTTACGTAGATTTATTTGATAGTGGCATAATTGAGCTTGGCGAAAAAATAAACGTTGCATGTGATTTATCAGACGGAAGATTTTTGCTTGCTATCCATCTTTTAAAATATGCAAAACTACCGATAGAAACGGCGATATTTGGCGTTAAAAAACCTATTGAAGATATTGCAAAAGGCTATTTCTTTGAAACGGTTTTAGATGGCGAGTGTGAAGAAATAACCCGTGCTTTTTTTGAAGAAACGGATTACGTTTTAGATCCAATATCTGCAAGCGGTATGGTGGCGTGCGATTTGTTTTATTCTGATTATGACGATGATAATATAACCTTGCTTTTATCTCTTGTTTCCCCCTTCTTATTTTCAAGGAACGTTTTAAAAAGTATAGAAAATATTAATGAAATATCGGTTGATAAGGCGATTTCAAAGCTTAGTTTAATTACTGCGCTTGATATTCCTAAAGCCATTGAAGATAAAACAGTTCTTCCGTTTTACTCTAACGTTAGTGAGTTTTCTGTGAAAGATGCGTTAGAAATTATAAAATAATTAGATATTAGTTTGATTTTTTAAAAAGCGTATGATATACTTATTAAATAAGTATATTTATTTGGTGGTATTATGTCAGAGAAATTGACTTTATTTAGTGCAGTTCAACCGAGTGGCGTTCCGACGATTGGTAATTACGTTGGAGCAATCAATAATTTCGTTAAGCTTCAAGACGAGTATAATTGTATTTACTCGATAGCCGATCTTCATTGTTTAACCGTGCGCCAAAATCCAGCTGATTTAAGAAAGGCAACGCAAGAACTTCTTGCTTTATACGTTGCTTGTGGCGTTGATCCTGAAAAATGCATATTATTTGTTCAATCGCACGTTCCGTGCCATGCTGAACTTACGTGGATACTCAACACTATGACGTATCCTGGTGAACTTAATAGAATGACTCAATTTAAGGATAAATCACGTTCTCACGCCGATAACGTTAACATTGGACTTATGGATTATCCCGTTCTTATGGCGTCTGATATTCTTCTTTATAATACTGCGGTTGTTCCGGTTGGTGCAGACCAAAAGCAACATATTGAACTCACTCGTGATTTAGCAATTAGATTTAACGGTAGATATAGCGATACTTTCGTTGTTCCCGAACCAATTATTCCAAAGCACGGCGCAAAAATTATGTCACTTGCAGATCCTACTAAGAAAATGAGTAAAAGCGACGATAATATTAACGCTTTCGTTTCAATGTACGACGATACTGACACTATTATTAGAAAATTCAAAAGAGCAGTTACTGATAGCGATAATAAGATATGTTTTGACCCTGAAAATAAGGGTGGTATATCAAACCTTTTAACAATTTATTCTTGCTTTGCAGGCGTTTCTATTGAAGATGCTGAAAAAGAATTTGAAGGAAAGGGTTACGGCGAGTTTAAAATTAAAGTTGGCGAAGCAGTTGCAGAAGGCTTAAAGCCTATAAGCGAAAAACGCAACGCTCTTTTAAAAGATAAAGCTTATCTTGAATCTATAATGGTTAGCGGTGCTGAAAACGCATATAAAATTGCAAGAAGAACTTTATCAAAAGTATATAGAAAGGTTGGACTTTATAGTCCTGAAAGAAAGTAATGTTCGGATATTTAAAGCCTGATAATCCTTATTTATATTTAAAAGATGAAACTCTTTATAAGGCGTTATATTGTGGGATATGTAAAAGCATAGGTAAAATATGCGGTCAAGTTCCAAGATTTACGCTTAGTTACGATATGGCGTTTATGAGTGCGATAACTCATAACATTTTAGGAGTTGACCTTAAAATAAATAGGGAACGCTGTATTGCTCATCAAATAAAAAAACGACCTATAGCTAAGCCTGACGATATATCGTTAATGCTTGGAGCTACGAACGTAATTTTGGCGTATTGTAAGCTTTCTGATGACGTTATTGATGAAAATAAAGGTGCGTTTAGGCGCTCACTTATAAAAGCTGGGTATAAAAAGGCAAAAAAACTCTATCCTAAAATTGATGAAATAGTAATTAATGGATATGAAGAGTTAAGAAAGCTAGAAAAAGAAAATTCAGATAGTATTGATATAGTTTGCCATCCATTTTCTACTATAATGGAAGAAGTGTCAACCGAAGTTTTTAAAGATAAGGCTACTGAAAATACTAAATCTTTATTTTACGCGCTTGGCAAGTGGGTGTATTTAATAGATGCGCTTGACGATTATGATAAAGACGTTAAAAAGGGTAGTTTCAACGTTTTATATAATGCTTATAAGTGTGATAATTTTAAAACACTTGTCAATAATCATAAGGATGATATATTCTTTATATTCAGCGGAATTTTTTCGCAAATTGCCGAAAATTTTAAGCAGGTTAAAATGCAGTTTAACGTAGACCTTGTTACTAACGTTTTAACAAGGGGAATACCAAAAACAACAAATAATATATTAACTAAAGGACTTAAAAATGATTGAAAAATATTATAAATCTTTAGGCGTAAGCCCAGAAGATAGCGACGAGTTTATTAAACAAAGATATCTTGAACTTAAAAAACAATACGAAGAAGAAAGATTTTCGGAAGACAGCGACGTTGGCAATAACGCCGCGAAAAGGCTTACTGAAATTGAAGTTGCTTACAATGCGATTTTAAACTATCGTTTTGAGCATTCAACTAGTGGAAATACCGCCGAGGCGTTTTCAAGCGTTGAAGCTGCAATTAAAAGCGGTAATTTAAACGGCGCTCAACAACTTCTTGACGATTTTGATGAGAGAAATGCGGAGTGGCACTATTATCAATCAGTCGTATTTTATAAAAAGAATTGGATAAATGAAAGCAAGAAACAATTAGAAATTGCAATTTCAATGAATCCAAACGAACAAAAATATAAAAACGCGCTTGATAAACTCAATCAAAAAGTAAACGACGGCGCTAGAATTAATCAAGATTGGAATAAATCGGGCAACGGAAGTTCTCAAGGCGCTCCTTATAATCAAGGAGAACCTCCACAACAGATGGGAGGAGATAGTTGTTTACAATGGTGTTGTGAAATGGCTATTTGTAATATGATGCTCAACTGTTGTTGTAATTGCCATTAATTATGAAGGACGGGAAATTAATAGCGTTATCCGCAGTTTCAACTGCGCTTGGCGTTGTATTTTTAGTAATAGGCGCTTATTTTCAGACGTTTGATTTAAGCGCGCTGTTTATGTCTGCAATAGCGATGATGTTACCGCTATCAAAAAACAGTATTAAAGGAGCGATATTTACCTATTTTGCAACGGCTTTATTATCTTTCTGCTTCGCATTATCAAGGTTTTACCTTCCGCTTTTATACGTTGTTTTCTTCGGGATTCATCCGATTATAAACTATATTCAGCTCAATAGTAAGAAAAATCTATGGTTTTTATATATCGTTAAAGGGATATGGTTTATAGGTGTAACTTTTCTTATGTATTACGCTTTTACTATGTTCATAGTAGAAGTGGAATTTATTCAACGATTTATACCTATCATCTTAGTAATAGCAGGAGCAATAACGTATATTGCTTACGACTTTATTATGATAAGATTTCAAAAAATGTCTTTTAATCTCATTAAAAGGTTAGGGTTATAATTATGCGTAAAAATGACGAACTTATCGGCAACGTGTCCGCGATAGGCTCCAATATGGAGGGAATCGTTCGCATTGAAAACTTTGTTTGCTTTGTTCCTTTTGCTTTAATTGGCGAAAAAATCAAATTTAAAGTTTTAAAAGTAACTAAAAATATTGCGTTTTGCAAACTATTAGAGGTCTTAACCCCTGCAGAGCAGAGGGTAAGACCTCGTTGTCGTGTTTATGGAAAATGCGGTGGTTGTCAACTTCAACATTTAAGATATAAAGACCAATTAAAGCTTAAAACAACTACTGTTAAAGACTGTTTAAAAAAGATTGCTGGCATTGATTATGAAGTTTTGCCTTGTGTTAAAAGTGATTTAGAATACGAGTATCGAAACAAACTTCAACTTCCTATAAGAAACGATAACGGCGAAGTAAAAATAGGATTTTTCGCTCAAAACTCACATAGAATAGTCGAAGTTTTAGAGTGCCCAATTCAAAATTCGTGGTGCTCGGATATTATCAGCGCTATAAAAGAGTTTATAACGGAAAATAAAATCTCGTGTTACGACGAGTTTAGTGGAGAAGGTCTTATCCGTCACGTAGTAGTTAGAAAAGTAGATTTAAGCTTGATAATAACTATCGTTATAAACGGAAAGTCTTTGCCAAACTATCAAGAACTTATTAGAGTTTTATCGTTAAAGTTTAAAAAGTTCTCACTTTTTATCAATGAAAACACCGAGAGCAATAACGTAATTTTAGGGGATAAGTTTACTTTACTCTTTGGAGAACAAAGTTATTACACCGAAGAATTTGGTATAAAATATCCCGTAAACGTTCAATCGTTTATGCAAGTTAATAATTACGTTAAAAGTAAGCTTTATTCAAGCGTTATCGATTTAATTAATGCAGATCAAAACACGGTTGTAATTGACGCTTATTGTGGGGCGGGGCTTATGACTGCAATGCTTGCTAAAAACGCTAAAATGGCTTACGGTATTGAGATTATAAGGGAAGCAGTTGATGCAGGTAATGAACTTGCAAAACAAAACGGGCTAGAGAGCAAAGTTAAAAATATTTGCGCTCCGTGCGAAGAAGAACTTCCTAAATTAATCGCTAAATTAAAGGCTGAAAATGACAAGATTTCGGTTGTTTTAGATCCACCGAGAAAAGGGTGTGACAAAAAGGTTTTAGACGCTATTTTGACTGCTAATCCCGATAAAATAGTTTACGTTTCTTGTTCTCCGCAAACGTTAGCAAGAGACCTAGGCGTTTTAACTGGAACGCTAATTTATGACGGAAACGAACTTAAAAAATCAACGAACGTTGATGCTGTTTATCAAATAGAAAAAGTTCAACCTTACGATATGTTCCCACAAACAAAACACGTTGAGACCGTCGTTTGCTTAACGAAAATTACTAAAGATTAGGAGATATA
>JAZSBA010000110.1:0-3269 GCA_045602125.1 Christensenellaceae bacterium
AAAGGTGTAAGTTTTAACGTAGCGGAAGGTAAAATCGTGGGTTTACTCGGTAAAAACGGTTCGGGGAAATCTACTATTATTAAAATGATTAACGACCTTTTAACTATTGATAGTGGCGAAATTTTAGTCGATGGCAAAAAAATAGGTAGCGAATCTAAATCGCTTATATCTTATCTTCCGGAAAGAGGTTGTTTAGACAAGAGTAAAAAAATATATCAAGTCTTAAACTTTTATCAAGATTTTTACAACGATTTTGATATTGAAAAGGCTGAAAATCTTTTAACTGAACTCGAGCTTGATAAAAACTTAAAACTTGCAAAAATGAGCAAGGGTATGCTTGAAAAATTATCGCTCGTTCTCACTATGAGTAGGCGTGCAAAATTATACGTTTTAGACGAACCTTTAGGCGGGGTAGATCCAGCTACGAGAGATAAAATTTTAAGAACGATAATGTCAAACTTTAGTGAAAATTCCAGTCTTTTAATAACCACGCATTTAGTATCTGACGTTGAAAAAATTTTAGACGAAGTTATAATAATTGACGAAGGCAAGGTTGTTTTACAAGGCGATGCAGACGAAATTCGTGAACGTGAAAACGCTTCCATTAACGACGTTTACAAAAGGAGTGTATAATGCTTAAAAAACTTATAAAATATGATTTTATTAAAATGCTTTCCGTTCTTCCGTATTTTTTTGGGATAACTTTGTTTTTTTCAGTATTAACTAGAGTGGTTAATATTTGGAAGGATATTCAATTTGTATTTATCTTAGGGCAAATTTTTCAAGGCACGGCTATTGCATTTATGGTAAACACTTTAATAAATGCAATACTTGGTATCTTGATTCGCTCTTTTAAAAATTCATTTTACGGAGATGAAGGATATTTAACTCATACTTTACCGGTAAGTAAAAATCAACTACTTCTTTCAAAGTTTATAAGCGCGTTACTAGTGCTTTTATCAACCTTTGTAGTGGTAGTTTTAAGTTTGGCGATAATGTTTTATTCAAACGAGTTTGTTGAATTTATAAAACAAACTTTAAACTTAATAGAAATGGGGTTAAACGTAAATGCCGTTGGATTGTTAATTTTGACTATTATCGTCGTATTTTTTCAATTACTCACCATGCTACTTATAGGCTTTGCATCAATAGTTAAAGGGTACTCGTATAACAATGGAAAAGTTGCTAAAAGTTTTTTATGGTTTGCAATTTTTTATATTGCGTCATGTATCGTTTCGCTCGTAATCGTTGCTTTAATTTTATTAGTAAGCGGAAATATTACTGAAATTTTTGCTACCGCTATGAAGGGTGAAACGTTTATTTTATTAATAGTTAGCGCGCTTGTAATATATATCGTTTATTCCGTTGCGTTCTACTTTATAACTAATAAACTATTTAACAAAGGAGTTAATTTAGATTAAACTAAAAGCGTTCTTGCAATTTTTTACAAGAACGCTTTTTAATTAAAGTTTTAATATTCGTTTAGCGTTTTCAGCAAGTATCATGCGTTTTTCTTCGTTAGTTAAAAGTTCGTCGCGAACGACGCCGTCAACGTAAGTTTGAAGATTGCATATAGCGTAATCCGAGCCGAATAACACCTTTTCAACGCCTATCAAGTCAACTAGTTCTCTAGTACAGCCGTAGCGGTGAATTCCGCCACCTGATAAGTCAACGTGATAGTTTTTATACTTTTTAGCCCTTTCGGCGTGGCGATAAAACACCGTGTTTTCTCCGGGGTGAGCGCCAACTATGGTTAAATTTGGATGGTTTTCACAAAGTTTATCCATATCGTCGTCGCTAGTTGGATGAGCGGATAGTATCATGCCTTTTTGCGAGGCGTAATCGAGAATTTCGTTCATACCGTTAGAGCAGTAGGTATTATCAAAGTAATGCGACCAAGGAACGAGTTCGCCAATTAGGTTAACTCCCTTTTCGTAAAAGCGGTCGATTTCCTTTATCGATTCTTCAACGAAATTCGGGTGAACGTGAAAACCTGCGATATAAGCCCCTTTATAATAGTCTTTTAAAAACAACGCGTCGTCGTTATACTTTTTCAATCTTTCCCAAACGGTTTCTTTGGTAAATGAAAAATCGTGGGATAAAACGCTACCGCAAAACTTACTAACGCCGTTATTTTTCATAACGCGTAAAGTTTCGTCCATTGAAATTTTTATTGCGTTTTGATGAACGCAAATGCACTCTTTGTTATCTTTATACGGGTGAGTGTGAAAATCAATAATCTCAAAATCCATAGTGTATACTCCTTGCTTTTTGAGTATACACCATAAATTTTGATTTTTCAATAGTTTTTAATTGTTTTGGCAGTTATTAAAATTTCCTAAGCAACCGCAAGTGGTTGTAATTAGCGTTAAAAGTAGTAACGCTTGTGTTGGAGAAATCGTAGAATTCGTCGTAAGTAAAAATAATAAACCTAAAAAAGCAAGTGTTGTCGTGTTCATAATTTACTCCTTTTACATAAATTCCTATATAATTACAATATGCGACTTTTTCTTTGGTATGTTAAAGTTGACATATTTTCCTTTGTTTATTACCATTAAATTATCAAAGTTAAAGGGGTAATATTATGAATTTAGCAAAAGCACCTTTACTTTTAGATAAAAAGACCAAGGTTATGATTGAAGATTATATCCCGTCTGATGAAATACTTGAAGATTTAGTTTGTTTTTTTAGTTTGTTTTCAGATCTAACTAGAATAAAAATCATCTCAGCGCTCGCAATCTCTGAAATGTGCGTAACCGACCTATCAACCTTACTTGGGTTTAATCAAACCACCGTATCTCATCAACTTAAAACCCTGCGTGACATCGGCGCCGTTCGTTATCGCCGTGACGGAAAAATTATATTATATTCCCTAAAAAGCGATATAATAAACGAAGTACTATTAAAAGGCGTAGAGTTCCTCGGTTTTTAATTTTAAGCCGTTATAAACGGCGCTATGCTTTGTTACTGCCGTCAAGTTACGATTACAATGACCGAGCAAGGTCTATTGTACCCGATAACTTGCCGTCGAGCCTCGCCTAGCTTGTTTCTAACGTCTTAAAATATCGTTTTTAACTCAACTTTGAGTTTATCAAGCCTTGAAATACTCGCTTCTAACGGCTAAAAATAGAGCATTGAATAGGCTTTGAGTTTGCCTAGCTTGTTTCTAACGTCTTAAAATATCGTTTTTAACTCAACTTTGAGTTTGTCGAGCCTCGCCTAATACCCAAACTAACGGCTAAAAATAGAGCATTGAATAGGCTTTGAGA
>JAZSBA010000111.1:0-2045 GCA_045602125.1 Christensenellaceae bacterium
TTCATTAGCTCAGCCGGTAGAGCACGTGACTTTTAATCACGGTGTCCGGGGTTCGATTCCCCGATGGATCACCAGAAAACGATAGGTAAAACCTATCGTTTTTTGCTTTTATCAAACTTTCGTTAATTCGCATGATAGGTCAGTTTCCCCGATGGTTTTTCCCAATTTTTACAACGAAATTTTTTAGCCGCTTTTTGCGACATAAATTACTAGTTTTGCCAGTTTTGTCGCATAATTTGTCGCAAGATTTTCGCATATTTTTACCGATTTTTTTAGTATTTACTTTGTCTTTTTTCAAATTGTTAAGTGCAATTTATTCAAGATTTTTTACCAGTCTAGTTTTTCTGCTTCCTTCAATAAATACTCATCCGATAAATCTCTATACGCATCAGTCAGCGCACCGCCACTATGCCCTACAAATTCATCCCTTGCCGCCGTCGAAACTCCACACTCATCACACCTAGTGTAAAAGGTTCTTCGTAAGTCGTAAAGTATATGCTTGGGCAATATCGAATTGAACTTATCACGCACGTTGCAAATATTCGGAATATCAAATTCCGTCACGCCTTCAAGATACGGCTTAAACTTCTTTATTATCGGAATTTTCTTATACTCAATCTTTCCGCCCTTGCGTTTTGAGTTCTTTGCAACGATAAAATCGCCCTCAATTCTTGCCGTATAATACTCGTTTGGTCTTAATCCCGTATACAATGCAAGCGCAAACGCAACTTCGTATCTCGTCCCCTTAACGCCGTCAAGAAGCGTCTTTTCTTCTTGCTTGGTCAGCGCTTTGCCGTGCGTACTCTTATGCTTTTCTACAATAACTATTGCCATAGGATTGCGTTTAATTACGCCGTGCGCCAAAGCGTTCTTCATAATATTGTTTAATATAGAGTGAATTTCGTTGTTGGTCTTTCCTAATCCACGTTCTTGCAAGTCGTCAAGCAATTCTTGACACATATCAGGGCGAATAGCCTTTAATCGCATATCACCAAAATACGGTTTTAAGTGCTTGTTATACCTATACATATCGTTGGTATAAGTCAGTTCAGACACCTTGCGCTTTCTGTATTTTTCAAAATAATACATAGCGAACTTATGGAAAGTTTCAGGAACGCCAAAATCTTCATCGTCATCATAATAGTCGTCCCACCTATCGTAATCGTAAGTTCTTCTGCGCCTTGCCCTTGCCATTGCAGGAAATCTCGCATCTCGCCTTGCGTCCGCACTCCACAACTGTTCAATAAATTTGCGTTTGGCTTCTTCTAAATCATTACTGCTGGCGTAAATATTGTAGCCGTTTTTGCGGTAACGTATCTCGTAATTGACAGTTTTCTCACTGCATTGTCTTCTATAACATCTTACAAGTTTATCTCTTATGTAAAATTCTCTTCTAAATCTCATGGGTAATTCTTTAATCTCCTTTGTAGTTAATTTAAGATATAACCCATCTCCGTCTTTTTCAATCAGTCCTTTTTGTTTGTATCCCACGACGGGTTTTTCTTGTTCAACACTTTTATTAGTAAGAACAAGTTTTAACATTTTATCTCTATCGCCGTCGGGTAACTTTTCTAAAATATCAATCGTTTCTTTTAATTCCTTATAATCCAAATCTCCTTATTTCTTTTTCGTGTGGACGAATTCTTTCGTTTGAACGTGTTTTTACACAACCACCCTGCCCCTATTTTTATTTCCGTAAGTGGAGGGGCTCGGCTCGCCTAATTCTTCTGGCAGGTCGGCACCATCTTACGGAGTTAATCTACGTACACTATTTCGTTTAATATTTCTTCTTCTATTATTCTTTGCTTTTCAGTTTCAACTTGCAAGTCGTGTACGTACTCACCCGTCTTACTGAACTTTGGGCTATTTGACAATTTCTCATACATCTTCATATATAGCCTATCCGCTTGCTTGTCCACGTTATGTAAATATTCTGGTAAACTTCCCGCTAATGACCAATATTTTCCAACGTTATGTTCTTTCAAATATTCAAGCGCAAGATTCCCATACTTGCCATAAACGTGTGTTTTAGGCTTAACGATTTT
>JAZSBA010000112.1:0-2190 GCA_045602125.1 Christensenellaceae bacterium
AACGGGGGATATTAATGGAGTTTTCAAGACAATACTTGACAAGACTTGCCCAAGAATCCAACTTTATAAAAGATACTTTGGAAAAGGTTTTGCGCCTTTCTGAAATATTAAAATTTATAAATAGCGACGTTGTTTTTAAGGATAAACTTGCGCTTAAAGGCGGAACAGCAATCAACTTAACAGCAGTGGAGCTTCCGCGCCTATCGGTTGACATAGATTTAGATTTTACGGTAAACGTCGATAGGGAAGAATTGCCCGAAATTAAAGAGAAATTCAAAAAGCGCCTAACCGATTATATGTGGCAAGAAGGGTATTCGCTTGCAGATTCGCGCGACCATTTCGCGCTTACGTCTTTTCTATTTAATTATATCAACAACGCAGGTAATCGAGATAACATTAAGGTTGAAATCAATTTCTTGGATAGATGCCACGTTTTACCGCTTGAAAAGAAAAAGATTTTAACAAAGGGTATTGTGGAAGATTTTGAAGTATTAACGCTTAATACTATTGAACTTTACGCAAGCAAAATCAATGCGCTTCTATCACGTGCTACGCCAAGAGATTTATACGACGTAAACGTTATGATAGAAAATAACGTTATAAACGACACCGAACTTTTAAGAAAATGTCTTGTGTTTTATAACGCTATCGGTGGAGACTATGATATTCAAGAGTTAGACTATAAAAACATTGAAAGGTTAGATTATAGAAAGTATAAAACTCAATTAAAGCCTGTTATATCTAAAAACGATAAGTTTGACATTGAAAAAGCAAAAGAAAAAGTTCTAGCTTACGTGAAAGATTTACTTGTTTTAACGAACGGCGAGAAAGAGTTTTTAAGTAAATTAAAAGGTAAAACATACGAACCCAAATTATTATTCGATAACGAAGAAATCGTAGCGAATATAAAACATCACCCTGCCGCGCTATGGCGTGTAAGAGAAAATAATAATTAGAAATTTGTAAAACATGACCGAAACTGTCATATTTACGGTGCTAAAATCAAAGTGATTTTAGCAAAATGAGGAGAAATAATGGCAAAAACAACAAATTGCACAATAAAAAAGATAATTAAGATACTTGCTATAGTTCTAACTACATTGTTTTTAGTTATTGGTGTACCGATTATTATAAACGAGTGTTATAAAGCTAATTGTGGCTGCTCAACAGCGTTGGATGCTTCAGCAATGCTTGGATATTATGGTGTAATTCTTGGCGCTAGTATAACAGTTGCAACTCTTGTTGTTACCATAAAATTTACTAAAAAGCAGATTGAAAGAGAAAGTTTTCTTAGGGCTGAGAATGAGAAGTGGGATAAATTAAAGTCCGTATTTTTAGACATACTTGCAAACATAAATCCAATGGTAACACTGAAAGATATTATGGATAACGGGTTTGTTGACCCAACTAAGGCAATTACGGTTCTAGAAAGGTATCAAGTAAATTGTAAAACTTCTACTGATGTGTTAAATGCGTATATCAATATAGATGACTATCCAAAGGTTAAGCACTTAGTTGATGCAATTGCTGGCATATCTGAAGAGCTTGCAAACATTGGTTCAGGCGAAGTTGAGCAGTATTCTGATTTTCGTATCCTTCAAAACAAGGAGTTATATTATAAAATATTCGAAAATGAGAAAGCGTATCCAGGTTCTTTTTCAAAAGAAAGTTTAGCAAAAAACCAAGAAAATATAGAAAAGATTAAAGCAATCAGTGAAGAAAATATAAATTCAAAGATAACTTATTTGAATAGCGAATTTATTAGAGTTTACAAAACTAGATATATAGCTATACTGCAAAACATAGGTTCTACATTTGAAACACTTGAAACGGCGGCTGCGCAAGAAGCAAATCGGCTACTGAATATTGGGTTAAAGCCAAAAAAGAAAACAAAAAAGGAAAATAAAAAATAAAGAGCAGATACTCAACCGTTATTCGTTAGGTATTACAAACATTTAAGGAGAAATAAAATGAACATTTACGATATATTAAAAGATTCGGCATATAAAACGGAACAATTCGCAGATGAAGCGATTGCTAAATTAAACGAAAAAATTGTAGTTAAAGAAGATAAAAACGGCAAACAATACGCCGTCGTTGAGTGTTTAGTACGTAAGAAAGATATTAAATTAAATCCCGAAGAAGTTGTTCGTCAATTGTTTATTGACAAACTCATTAACGAATATGGAT
>JAZSBA010000113.1:0-2310 GCA_045602125.1 Christensenellaceae bacterium
AAAAAGGGTTTTATACCGCATCGCTAATATTAAAAATTATTTCTACTATTGCTTTGGCGTGTGAAGTAGTGTTCGTTACGGTAATAATAAGTTCGGGTGGGCTTTTAGGTTTATCACTCGTATTTATGTTCTCAATTATAATAGTTGCACTTCTTCAAGTAGCGTTAATGTTCATTGAAAACGCATCAAAAAAGGAACTTTCTTTATAATTAAAATCCACCAGATTTACTGGTGGATTTTTTATTTTACGTTGTGCGGGAAAACCCAAGTTGTTTGCGCTCTATAACTAAAAATTGAAAGGATAAAATCAGTTATTATTTTAAAAGGTAAAATTGGTAAACCTAAAACGTTTCCAAACAAGTTCGTGAATAGGTAAGACAACGAGAGTAATATAAACCATAAAACGTAATATCTTAAAACGGTTGTTTTACCTTTTCCGTTAAAAACGTATTTAAAGTTTAAGGTGTAATTTAAAAGTGAAGATAGTATCCTTGCAGTTATAGTGGAAAGCAAAGTGCAAATTTGCGGAGTAAAACTAACAAAAACGTAGTATTCGCCAAGCGAAAATACTGAAAGTTCAACGATTAAGCATAATATGACTGCTAAAACGTAGTTGTTAACGTTTTTAAGTAAAACGCCCCAAACTTTGATGCTATCTGAAAAAGTTTTAAAGTGGGAGCGTTTTTCAACGTCTTCACTTTTTTTATTGTAAACCGTTTCAATTTCGATTTCTAAAAATGGAACGTCAATTTTATATAGGACGATTAATACGTTCATTTCGTATTCAAAGCGATTGCCGTTTATTTCAATCATTTTATCGATAAGATTGCTTGAAAAAGCACGTAGCCCCGTTTGGGTGTCGGTAACCTTCATACCGTAAAGCAATTTAAATAGTCGCCTTGTGCTAACGTTTCCAAATTTTGACCGTTTGGGCACGTTTTCGTTATCAAAGTTTCTAACCCCAAGAGTAAGACAGTTTTGGTTTTTTAAGGTGGTTTTAGCAACTTTAACGACGTCTTTAGGTAGGTGTTGACCGTCGCAATCTGCTGTAACTATAACGTATGGTGTGGAAAAATTATTCTTTATATAGCTAAAAGCAAATTTTAAGGCGTAACCTTTACCGCAGTTTTTTTCATAGGTAAGTAGGGTTACGCCTTGAATTTTATTTAATTGATTAAAAACGGCGTCGTACTTTTTGTCGGACCCGTCGTTAACGATAAAAACTCGTGTGATACCGCTTAATAGAAGTTGATTAACGTAATCTATAAAAGAAAACGGTGGCTCGTATGATGGTATTACAGCGTAGATAGTTTGATTTTCCATATAGACTATTATAGACTGCGAAAAACGGCAATATTTAGAACGTTTTGTCGCAATAACGAAGATTAAGAGTTTTTAGGAAGGGCAAAGTTTAATGCTTTGGGCACTATTTCAAGGTTAAATTCTTTGCCTTGATAAACTTCGCCGTCAACGCATAATAAAAATTCTTTGCTTGAAGAAAGTTTTATGCGTTTAGCTTGCCTGTAAACGATAATGTTTTTAAGGCGTTTATCATCTAAATGTTCGCCTTTTTCATATTTTTTAACTAAACTTAAAAATTTTAAAACGGAAATAGGTTTTACTAAACACACTTCAATTAAACCGTCGTCTATTATAAATCTTGGAGCGCAGTTAAACTTTCCGCCTTCGTAACCGCCGTTTGCAAAAGTTGAAAGAAGAAGAGTTCCGTTAGAGTTTAAAACTTCTCCGTCTGCCTCAACGGTGACGTGGTTTAACATACTCGTAAACAAAGCAGAAACAATTCCGCGAGTATAAGGGTGCTTTGATTTTCCTTTTAATTTATTTGCAACTTGACAAGTTTTTGCTTCAAAGCCAATATTTACAACGTTTAAAGAGTATAATTTATCGTTAACTTTAATTAAGTCGACTTGCTCGTTTTCGGCGTTGAATAATTTTTCAAGATCTAAAAAACGTTCTTTACCGCCAACTGATTTTACGAAATCATTACCGCTACCGCACGGATAGCAAGTTACGCTTGCATTATCAAGACCTACTATGCCGTTAACTACTTCGCCGAGCGTACCATCGCCACCACAAGAATAAAATCTAACTTGTTCGTCGGGGTGATTTTTAGCAAATTCTCTTGAATAAGAAGTCGCGTCTTTAACGCTTGACGTAACGTAAATTACTATATCGTATTTATCCTTAAAAGAGCGAAGATTTTCAGATAATTTCGTAAAAGAATTTTCAAACCCTGCAACGGGATTGATTATAAAAACGTGCTTCATAACCGTACCTAAAATTTTAATA
>JAZSBA010000114.1:0-9897 GCA_045602125.1 Christensenellaceae bacterium
GATGGTCTTTTGTTGTGGGCTCGGGTGGAGAGAACCACCGAAGGTGGGTTCGGCGCTTGCGTCAACCGAGGGGTTCCCCTTTAGGGGTTTCGGTTGTATCCACCGTAAACGACGGTATTTAATGATATAGTAGTTAATTGAGATGGTCTTTTGTTGTGGGTTCGGGTGGAGAGAACCACCGAAGGTGGGTTCGGCGCTTGCGTCAACCGAGGGGTTCCCCTTTAGGGGTTTCGGTTGTATCCACCTCTCCCCACCAAAAAATGCAAGGTTTATTCCTTGCATTTTTTATGTCAAATTTGCAAAAATTTGACTATAATGTTACGCAGTAATTATAATTCGAGCGATAGCGAGTTATCATTATTTGCGTTTAGCAAATTTGAATTATAACGAACTGAAGTTCGCATTATAGCAACTATGGTTGCATTATAGTTCGCTTTGCTCACATTTTTAATAAAGCACGTTTGTATCCTCCTCTTCCACGAATTATTTGTAAGAGTTAACGTTAACCGCTTTATTTAATTGTTTTTAAATGCTATTATTTTTAGCTTGCTTTTTATTTTTTTTGTGCTAAACTATATCTATCGTATATTTGAGGTGAAGAATTGGGGCTTGAATATTTTGAAAATAAGGGCGCTTGCGGATTGTTTAATATCGAGCATTTAATTTCTATTATTTGCTTTATTGCGCTACTTTTATTTTTCCTTTTTCTATCTAGAAAAATGACGGATAAAGGCTTTAAAATTTGCCATATTGTCGTTGCAATAGCGGTTACCGTTGCGGAAATTATTAAAGTTACTTTAAAAGTAAGCGCAGGGCGTGGACCGGACGATTGGTTGCCACTTTATTATTGCAGTTTATTTATCTTTGCAATTTGGCTTTCCTTACTTAAAAATAAAACGCTTAGCGCGGTAGGGTATTCGTATATCACTATGGGCGGAATTTTAGCAGGAACGTTATTTACTCTTTATCCGTCCACTTCTCTTGGTATGTATCCTTTCTTTCATCCGTCTTGCTTTCATAGTTTTTTCTATCACTTAACTATGGTGTACTTTGGAATTTTGCTAATATGGAAGAAAAAATACCAGCCAAATCCCAAGCACTTTATTCATTATTTATCTTTTATTTTAATAGCGTGCGTTCCATCTTACTTTTTCAACGAGTGGCTGGGGAGTAATTGTATGTTTTTACACAACGCCTTTGGTCTTCCTATTTTAAACGACGTTTTGCAGTTTTCTCATCCGTTATATATGATCGTGATTATAATTGCCCAAACTTTCGGTATTTACTGGGTTAGTTATGGAATTTATTCTTTAATAAGGAGAAAGATATGAAAGACTTTGCTTATTTAATTCAAAACTTTTTTACTCATAAAGATTTTTTAGTTTCAGCGGACAAAATGCCCGGAACTATGTTTACGCCACTTCACTTTATTTTTTCTGCGGTTGTTCTTGCAATAGTAATAGTGGGCGCAATCTTTCTTTCTAAAAAGAAAGAAAAAATAAAACTTGTGTTCATTATATTATGGGCGCTATGCGTAGCCCTTGAAGTTACCAAGATTATTTGGGAAAGCGTTTCAGGTAGAGAAGTTAGGTTTGAAGCGGGCGGAATTTTACCCCTTTATCCTTGCAGTATCTTTATGTACGCTATGCCGTTTGCAATTTGGGGTAACGACTTCCTTAAAAAATGCGGATGCGGTTACGTTTGTACGCTCGGTTTATTGGGCGGAACTATTAACTTTTTCTATCCCGCAACCATTTTAGGTAATTATTCTTGCATATCATTTGCAGGTTTTCACACCTTTTTCTATCACGGAACGATGCTCTTTACTTGCCTTACGATGCTAATTTCGGGCTATCATAGTTATAAGGGTGTTACAAAGTGGTTTGAACTTTTATTGCCGTCATTATTTTCGCTTATCGTTTCAATCCCTGCAAACATAGTTAACTTTTCTAAAATCAACTCGGACTATATGTTCTTTAAGGCAAATTCCTTCTTTATGCCGGCGATATTCGGTGGCGCGTCAGACGGAGTTTCAACGGTTGTAATATATTTGTTATATATTATCGTTCCTGCGTTATTCTACCTTCCGTCTTATATTGCAAACAAAATTAAAAAATAATAAATCTCGGCTAAACAGCCGAGATTTTGACTTTTTTACGTTAAATATTTACTTCATTTTAAAAAAGTATTTACATTTTTAGTAAAATATAACAAAATAAAAAGAAAACGGAGTTTTTTATGGATAGACAAAAACTTATTAAAACTCAAATAGAGATTAAAGCTCAACTCAACGAGTGCATTGATTTTTGGCTCAAAAACGGCATTGATAAAGTAAACGGTGGCGTTTACACTTGCTTAGATAGAACGGGCAAGGTTTATTCAACCGATAAGAGCGTTTGGATGCAAGGTAGATGCGCTTGGACTTTTGCTTGGCTTTGCTCTAATTACGGAGTTAAAAAAGAGTGGCTTGACGCTAGTAAAAGTTGTTTAGACTTTATGGAAAAGTACTGCATCAACCGTGAAAAGGGAAACAGAATGTACTTTACCGTAACAGGCGACGGCAAACCACTTCGCCAAAGAAGGTATTTTTACTCTGAAACTTTCTATTCAATGGCTAACGCCGAGTACTACGGAATTACCGGCGAAAAGGAATATTTAGATAGGGCAAAAAGAGCGTACGAAACTTATTGGGATTTATGGCACGGCGGAGTTGATCCGACTGGGCTTGGTCCTAAAACTATTCCCGAAACTCGTTCTGGAAGAGCGTTTGGATATCCGATGATTTATCTTAATATGACGCTTATTATGCTTAAAGTTGATAAAGAAAACGAAAAGTTGTATCTTGAAAGAGCAAAAGAGTGCGTAAGCGATATTTTCAAATATCACGTTAAAAAAGACCTTAAATGCTTGCTTGAAAACGTGGGCGTGAACGGAGAGGCAAACCTTGAGTATACCGACGGTAGAATAATCAATCCCGGCCACGATATTGAAAGCGTTTGGTTTATCCTTGAATACGCTAAAAAAGTGGGCGATAAGGCGTTAATAGCTGAGTGTGAAGAAATATTCAACAACGCATTTAACGCAGGTTGGGATAAGGAATACGGCGGTTTATTGTACTTTATAGATGCGTTAGGGCTTCCACCGGAGAGTTACGAGCACGATATGAAACTTTGGTGGCCACACAACGAGATTTTAATTTCTTCGCTTAAGCTTTATAGAGATACTAAAAAGGAAGAATATCTTGAAAAGTTCTATAAAACTTACGATTGGGCGGTGGAGCATTTCCACGATAAAGAATACGGCGAGTGGTACGGTTATCTTCGCCGTGACGGAAAACCGACTATGCCGTCGACTAAAGGCTCAACTTTTAAAGGTCCGTTCCATTTACCGAGAATGCTTTGCATGGTAGATAAACTAATCGACGAACTTAAATAGAATAAAAACCAAGCAATTTTGCTTGGTTTTTTTAATTATTTATTGAAAAGTGTGATTTTATATGCTATAATCTAAAAGATTATATAAGGGTGGTGCTAATTTTATGATTACTACTAATATAAGAAGATTAAGAGATCCTTTCGTTTTAGTTGAAGACGATGCGTATTATATGTACGGCTCCGAGTGGAGAGTTTTTAAAAATACCAGCGGTCGCTTGGACGGGGAGTGGGTTGAACTTGATAAAAAGGTGGTTGTAAATCCCCCTGCGTTTGCTGGAGAAATTAGGTGGGCGCCCGAAGTTTACAAGTATAACGGCGCTTATTATATGTTCACAACCTATTTATCTCTTGAAACTGGATTTAGAGGTTGCGCAACCTTTAAATCGGATAGCCCGGAAGGTCCTTTTATAGAAATTTCAAACGGCACGTTTACCCCTAAAGATAAATCGAGTATAGACGCTAGTTTGTATATCGACGAAGACGGTCAGCCTTGGGTTGTTTACGTTGACGAGCATAATACCGCTCCCGATAAAATTGGGCGTATGGCGGTTGCTAAAATGAATAAAGAGCTTACCGAGATGATTTCCGAGCCCAAGGAAATTTTTAGAGCGGATAGCCCGAGTTTTCCATTTTTAAACGTTACCGACGGTTGCTATTTATATAAGACTAAAAAGGGTAGTTTACTTATGATTTGGTCAAACTATCAAACGGTAACGGAGTACTGCGTTACCGTTGCAAGAAGCGATAACGGAAAAATGGACGGCAATTGGATTCAAAGTGACGCACCTTTATTTTCAAAGAAAATAAACGGAGATACCTTCGACGGTGGGCACGGTATGATTTTTACCGATCGTGACGGAGAGAAATATTTATCAATTCACTCTCCAAACTTTTATAGGCGTGATAAAAAAAGATGGGAAACCCCCGTTTTTATTAAAATAAAAGAAGAAAACGATAATTTGGTGTTAGAGTTATGAAATCAGTTAGAGATATTTATAAATTAGGTGTAGGCCCGTCGAGTTCGCATACTATGGGTCCCGTTTACGGCGCTGAAAGATTTATAAAAGAAAACCCTACGGTAGACTTTGTAAAAGTTATTCTTTACGGTTCGCTTTCATTAACGGGTAAAGGTCACGGAACGGATAGGGCGATAGTAAACGCTCTTTTTCCAAAGAAAACGGAGATAGTTTTTAATAACGAAGATATTGAATTACCGCACCCAAATACTTTGGATTTTATAGGTTATTTAGGCGATAACGAAATTGCTAAAATGCGAGTTTTATCGGTAGGCGGTGGGGATATAGTCGTTATTGGAGATAAAAAAGATAAGCCCAAAGAAATTTATAGCGAAAATTCTTTTACCGAGATAGCAGAGCTTTGTAAAGCAAAAAATATAAGGCTTTCCGACTACGTTTTCGAGCGTGAAGGGGAAGGCTTTAAAGAATTCTTGCTTAACGTTTGGCATACTATGGAAAACTCCATAAACGAAGGCTTGACAAAAACGGGAATACTCCCGGGCGGGCTTGAAGTTCAAAGAAAGGCTCAAAAACTCTTTTCTCAACGCCATATTGATGAGAGTGCTCAAACGAGAGAAAATAGAATAGTTTGCTCGTACGCTTTTGCAGTTAGCGAACAAAACGCCGACCTTGGCTATATAGTAACCGCTCCAACTTGCGGTTCGTGCGGGGTAGTTCCGTCCGTTTTAAGATATATGAAGGAAAAGAACGGCTTTTCAGAAAACGATATTATAAGGGCGCTTGCCGTTGCGGGCTTGATAGGTAATATCGTTAGAACTAACGCCTCAATTAGCGGAGCGGAGTGCGGTTGCCAAGCGGAAATCGGCACGGCTTGTTCTATGGCGGCAGCAGGGCTTGCTGAACTTTTCGGCATGGGAATAGATCAGATAGAGTACGCTGCGGAGATTTCGCTCGAACATCATTTGGGTCTTACCTGCGATCCCGTTTGCGGGCTTGTTCAAATTCCGTGTATTGAGAGAAACGCGGTGGCGGCTATGCGTTCGATAAACGCCTTATCGCTTGCTAATTTTTTATCGGATAGTAGAAAAATCTCTTTTGACACAGTTGTTAAAACAATGTATCACACGGGCAAAGACTTATCTCACTTATATCGTGAAACTGCTCGTGGCGGTTTAGCAAAGCATTACGAAAATAATTAATATGAAACTAACGGTTCTTGGAAAATACGGGCCGTTCCCTAAGGAAAGCGGAGCGACTTCGTCATACTTATTATCAAGTGAAAAGGCTAACGTCTTAATAGATGCAGGCTCGGGGTCTTTTTCACGCCTTGTAAAAAACGTGTCGATAGATAGTTTATCGTTTGTTATTTTATCTCATCTTCACTTTGATCACACGGCGGATATGGGAGTGCTTTCCTATGCGCTTGCTTTTTCAAAAAGAAAGGAAAAGTTAAACGTTTACCTTCCAAAGTTTGATTCTCCAGTTTTAAAAATGCTCGAAAGCATTAAAGAATTCAATCTTATTTTTATTGAAGAAGGCAAAACGTATAACGATAGTGGGCTAGAATTCTCCTTTTATAAAATGACGCATCCGGTACTTTGCTACGGAGTTAGAATATTGGGCAATAAGTCGGTTTTTGCATATTCTGGCGATACGACTGTAAACGACAATATTGAAAAATTGGTTTTCGGTGCTGATTTAGCCGTGCTTGACGGCGCGTTTTTAGAAAAGGACTATTTGGTCGGAAAACCGCATATGAGCGTTAAGCAAGCGTCTAGTTATTCTAGGTTTACAAAAGGAAAGGTTATAGTTTCTCATATAGGTTACGCTTATAGCGATAGTGAAGTTCAGGAAGAAATTAAGAGCGTATCAAAAAATTCAGAAATTGCGGAAGAAGGAAAAGTTTATAAATTTTAATTATGCTTTTAAAAACGAAGAACTATTTTAACTTGCGACCCGCCGTTTTGATTACGGCGGGTTTTATTATTGGAATATTGCTTGGGAGTTTTAACGAGTTTAAAGAATTATCGTTTATATTATTTTTACTCGTTGCAACCGTTCTTGGCGGTGTTTCAATTTTTTATTTTGATAAAAATAAAAAGTTTATAGGCTTTATCTTTTTAATATCGCTAATTAGTTTGATTTTAGGTTTAATTTTAATAAGAGTTGATTTAGCGGGATATAGTCAGACTGGCAAAAGTTTGTTTTCAGGAACTATTCACGATATAAAATCTGAAAATTTTGTAAACGGTAAGTATTACTATTCGGCAATAGTTAAGGGCGACTTTTTAGATAATAAAAACGTTTTATGCCTAGTTGATTTAACTTCTATTGAAAGGCTTTATTACGGCAGTAAAATATCTTTTAGCGGTAATTTTAGTTTATTTGATAAGCCTTATTTAAACGACGTTTTCTATACTGCTAACGGCATATCAAACCTAACTATTGGCGATTTAAACGGATTAATTCCGATTATGAGAAATAGGCTACTTCTCACTTTGCAAGAGCACGGCGGAGATAATTTTTCTTTAACGTACGCTTTGCTCACGGGAGATACAGTATACGTAAGTGATGACGTTTTGTATAAATATCAAATGATAGGCGTTGCTCACTTATTTGCAGTATCGGGTCTACATATCGGTCTTATGTACGGCTTGTTGTTTACGATAATTAAACTTTTTAAAATTAGCGTAAAGTATAGGCTAGTAATTATCAGTTTTATTCTATTTTGTTACGTTGGGTTTTGCGGATTTTCTCCGTCGTCAATGAGGGCGTTTATAATTGTTACGGTTAGAGAATTTGCCTTTTTAACCGGAAGAAAACCAGACGGCAGTACTAATCTAGCAATAAGCGCTTTTATAGTTCTAACTATAAATCCAACCGATTTATTTTCAGTTTCTTTTCTTCTTTCATTTTCAGTATATCTAGGGCTTATTTTACTTGCAACGCCTTTTTATAGATGGCTTTCAAAATATCTTCCCAAAACTCTTTCAAAAGTTATTTCTTCATGCATAATTGCTCAACTTGTTTCAACTCCTATATTAGTTGACGTTTTCGGATATTCTTCCGCTTTTAGTTTTTTATTTAATATGGCGCTTATTCCGTTCATATCTTTTTTATATCCGTTTATCTTTTTAAGTTCTGTTTGTTTAGCGATTTTTAACGTGGAATTTTTTGCGTTACTTCCGAAAATAACGTTTGAGTTAATAGAATTTTTCTTAAATAAAGCAAGAGTTGATCTATTTTTGATAAAAGGGGTTACTTTTTCATATTCAAGTATTTTTTATTACTCGCTTTTGTATACTTTTGCAGGAAAGTTTAATTTTTCAAGAAAAACTTATAGAAATTTACGAATAATATTATTAGTTATATTTATAGTTTCTTTTATACTAGTTGATTTTTTTTAGGTTTAATGATAAAATAATTAAAGAGGTGTGCGTTGAAGTTTCGTGAACTTAAAAAAAGTTTGAGTGAAAATCTCAATTTAATATATCTTATCGAAGGGGAAGACGCTTTTTTAAGAGAAAACGCTTTAAGATTAATTAAAGATAAAGCGCTATCCGAGCCCGATCTTAACCTTACTAATTTTTACGGTCAAGATATAAAGGCTGACCCTGAAAGTTTGCTTACCGCAACAGAGAGTTATCCCTTTATGAGTGAAAAGCGTTACGTTGTTTTAAGAGATTATTATCCCACCGCTCAAGACCTTAAAAATAAGGCGATAAAGAAGGTGTTTGAAAATCCTTGCGATAGTACCGTTTTATGTATAGTAAACGAGCAAAAGTGCGATAATCTTAAAAAGCTAGAAACGGTAACTTACGTCGACTGTAAAAAAGCAGATGAAGACGTTATCGTTGGTTGGATTAAAAAGAGAACGAGAGATGCCGGCTCAATAATTACTTCTACGGCTATTCAAAAAATTATGGAATATTCAAGTATGGATATGACTAGAATTAGCGGGGAAGTAGAAAAACTCATAAGTTTCGTAGGAGAAAACGCTGAAATTAACGAAGAGACGGTTGACGCGTTAGTTACTAAGACGGTTGACTTTGAAATTTACGAGCTCACCGACGCCGTTTCAAGAAAAAATTACGATAAAGCCTTTGAAATTTTGCAAGATATGCTCAATAAAAATCAAGACACGCATAGATTGTTTGTTTCGCTATACTATCATTTTAGAAGGCTGCTTCACGTTTCTATCTCGGGCGCAACGAATTTAGAACTTGCTAACGTTTTAGAAACTAAAGAGTTCGTTATAAAAAAGGCAAGAGAGCAGGCTAGAAAGTTTACCGCAAAGCGTTTAAAGCAAATTTGCGATAAGTTAAGTTATTTAGACGGTGCGTTTAAAAGTGGGGAATTAAACGTTGATTCCGCCCTTTGGAATTCTATACTAAACGCAATCGTCACGGAGTAAAAATATGAATATTAGCAAAATACTTTCAGATTTTTGGCAAAGTTCAATAGAAGTGTTTAAGTCGTTTGGGATTTACGACGGGTTTTTACTTTTTATGCTACTCGTTTTAAACGTGTTTGTTTTTACTTTACTTAGAAAAAACAACGCGTCTAAAGTTTCGGTAGTATACTTTTCGTTCGTTGTAATAATGGCGTTCTTAACCGTTATTTCAGACCTTAAAAGAGTGGAGTTTACAATTATTTACGTAGCGTTCGTAATATGCGTAATCTTGCTTTTCGCAACTGAAATTAAAAGGTCGGTTTGGAATACGAAGTTTTCTCGCGGTTATCAATCTAAGGATATATCAAACGTCGTTAAATCTTCGGCTAAACTCGTAACTCAATGTATTAACGAAATTATTAAAGCAATTCAAAACATGTCTAAAAACGATACGGGCGCAATTATAGTGCTTTCTAACACTAAAATTCCCGATAACGTTATAAATAGTGGGGTAAGGCTTAACGCAAACATTTCAAGCGCCGTTATAGAGAGTTGTTTCTTCCCCAAAACCCCCCTTCACGACGGGGCTATGATAATTCAAAACGATAAAATCTTGGCAGCGGGTTGTTTCCTTCCGTTATCTCAAGAAGCAGACCTTCCTAAGGAACTTGGAACAAGGCAAAGAGCGGGTATAGGTATTACCGAAATGGTAAACGTAACTAGTATTATCGTTTCTGAAGAAACGGGTATTATATCTATCGCTCAAGGCGGAAAACTCACAAGGTATGCCGACTCTGAAATGCTTAGAAAAGTATTAAAAGACTTTTACTGGCAAGACCTTATAGGTAATAAGTAAAAGCAAAGGCAAGCAAATCAAATGTAAACCTTTAATTAAGGAGATAAAATTATGAACGATAATAATAATCAAAACGGACGCTCAAAGGCTTTTAGCGTTATAGTATCAATAGTATTTGCAGTTGTTACGTCACTTGTAGTTTTTTTAATTTTAAGAACTATGTAAAATAAAATTAAAGCACGCTCATAAGAGCGTGTTTTTGTTTGCAATTTAAAATCTATCGTGCTATAATTGTGA
>JAZSBA010000115.1:0-11161 GCA_045602125.1 Christensenellaceae bacterium
TATTCTTTAAATTCGTTTAAAGAAAACGGCTTTGAAATAATCTTTGAAACGCGTGATCTTCACGCGGGAGACGTTTCTCAAAACGTTATGACAGAGTACGAGCAAAAATTCGTTGCGCTCGGTAAAAATATAAATAAATTAATTGCGAAGGTGAAAAAATGATAGTAAAAACCATTGACTTATACGAGTATTTTAACGTTCCTAAACCAGAAAACGCCGTTGGTAAATTAACGGAGTATATCACCGATATTTTCGACGCGTTAAGCTTTACGCGTAAGCGCCCCGCAATGCTCGTTATCCCCGGCGGTGGTTACGAATACGTAAGCCCAAGAGAAGCAGAGCCTATTGCTTTTAAATATTTAGCCGAAGGCTACTGCGCGTTCGTTCTCGATTATTCTTGCGCGCCTTGTAAATTCCCAACCGCTTTAAAAGAAGCGGGCATGGCTATGGCGTATATTCGTGAGCACGCTGAAAAATTTCAAATTAATAACGTTTGCGCTCTCGGTTGTTCGGCAGGCGGTCATTTATGCGCGTGTTTAGCAACTATTTACGCCGATAAATCTCTTGACTTTTTAGGCGATAAAAAAGCGTTCGTTAAACCAGACGCTTGCGTTTTATTGTATCCCGTTATAACTAGTGGTGTGAAAACTCACGGTGGCTCGTTTAATAATCTTTGCGGGGACGATCAAGAACTTAGAAGTTATCTCTCGCTTGAAAATAGAGTTAATAAAGATAGCGTTCCAGCATATATTTTCTCTACATTATGGGATACTTGCGTTCCGTGTAAAAACAGTTTGCTCCTTGCTTGCGCTTACGAGGAGGCTGGCGTTCCGTTCTCACTTCATATTCTTGAAAAGGGCTATCACGGTTTATCGGTTAACGATATAACTTCGGATAGTAACGAAAGATTATTAGAAAGAGCGCCGTCAACCCCTGAAAATTACAACGATTGGATAAAGCAATCACTTATTTGGCTTAAAGAAAGGGGAATAGTCGTTGAAGATTAAAAAACAGCTCGATTTTTCGAGCTTATAAGTGGACGTGGCGGAACTGGCAGACGCTCAGGTCTCAGAAGCCTGTGGTTAACCGTGTGAGTTCAAATCTCATCGTCCGCACCAAAAAAAGACCTTCTTGTGAAGGTCTTTTTTTATCCAAGCCGATTTAGGCTTGGTATGTAATCTCACCAAAGGTGAGTATGTAATCGCCGTAGGCGTATGTAATCACGCGATAGCGTGCATCAAATCGGCTTGATTACATCCAACACTACGTGTTGATTCCATGCCGTCTACGACGGATAACATCCACGCCGTAGGCGTGATTTTTTTGATTGCAAAAGATTTATTTCTTATATTTCATATTCAATCCCTGTTGATAAGGGATAAAGTTTATCTTTTAAAATTGTTTTTAAATAGCCGTATTGCTCTTCGCCGGTACAATGCCCAGAATATATCAAAGTAGGGTGCTTATCAATCTCGTTTGCAATAAATTCTAACTTTTCACTACCTACTTCGTATTTTACAAGGTGAAGCCCGCCGATAAATACTCTCGGCTCAAATTGTTTTAAAATATTGAGTATTCCACGGTGCGAGCATCCGCTTATTAAAACGTTATTTATCATAAGATAAATTTCATGAGTAAAATCATCGGGGATAAACTTGCCGTCAACGCGTTCGTTAAGACCGTTACTATCAATAGGATAGTAGACTTCTCTTTTAGAAGAAACTAAGATAGATAAATCGTTATCAATTTTCAAATCGTTATCAATCAAAACTAATCTATCGCTATCTAAAAGGCTTTTATCTATTCCAATGTACTTTTCCGTGCCGTTAAAATAGTCTCTAAAACAGTTTTTGTGCATGACGACGGGCGCTTTATCGTTAAGCGTTAAAAACTCCTTTATAGCGCCACTATGGTCGTAATGCCCGTGAGATAAAATAGCAATATCAACTAAACTAAGGTCAATGCCGAGTTTTTTAGCATTTTCTATAGCCGTCGTCGTTTGACCAAAGTCAAATAAAATGTTTTTATTATTCGTTTGAATAAATAAACTCAAGCCGTGTTCCGCATTTAAAAGTTCGCTTGAACTTGAATTTTCAGTAAGAACGGTTATTTTCATAAAGCCCCCATAAGTAAATCAAAAACGAGCATTACGCAAAAGCCGATAAGGAGCGAATAAGTTGCAAGCCTTTCGTTTCCGTGCGAGTGAGTTTCAGGGATCATTTCGTCGCTTATAACGTAGAGCATAGTTCCGCCTGCAAAGGCAAGGGCGAAAGGAAGAATAGTTACTGAAATGCTAACTGCAAAATATCCGATAAGCGTTCCTATAACTTCGATAACGCCGGTAAATGCTGCAATTAAAAAAGTTCTCTTTTTGCTCATACCCGCCGCAATCATAGGCGCGATAATAATCATACCTTCGGGGATGTTTTGAAGTGCGATACCGCCCGCTATCGATAGAGCGTTTCCTAAATTTTCGCTACCGAAACTTACGCCTGCCGCTATACCTTCTGGAAAATTGTGAATAGCAATTGCTATAACGAATAATAAAACTTTGTTTATACTCGAAGTTTTGTCTGGGTGAGATTCTTGGTCAAGCCCCGTCATTTTATGAAGGTGCGGAACGAGTTTATCTATTAAGTTTAGGGTAATAGCGCCTAAAATTATCCCTATAACCGTAACGACAATAGAAAACTTTCCACCGCCCTCAAAAGACGGAAGAATTAAACCGATTATCGACGCGCAAAGCATAATGCCCGCCGCAAATGAAAGTATAATATCGTTTAGCTTATGTGATGGATTTTTAATAATGAAACCTAAAATAGCGCCGATTACCGTTGCTCCGCCAACGCCGAGCGCGGTTAAAAGTACTATAGTCATATATACCTCATATAATATGAAAAAAGTAAATTTTTTGTGTAAAAAACAGCGCCGTTTTTACTAGTTAAAACGGCGCTAGATATTATTGTTCAATTGAGTTTATAAACGCCTTTTTATCTTCCGCTTTTAAGCACGCAGAGCCCGCAACGAAAACGTTTGCTCCGTTTTGCTTGCAAATTTCAGCGGTGTTAACGTCAATACCGCCGTCAACTTGAATATGGCAAGCAGGGTTGATTTTATCAACGAGTTTTTTAAGTTCGTTGAGTTTCGGCATCATATCTTGCATAAAACTTTGACCGCCAAAACCAGGCTCAACCGTCATAACTAAAACAAGGTCTAAAATAGGAAGGTATTTTTCAATTGCCGAAACCGGAGTTTTAGGCTTAATCGAGATACCGCATTTAATACCTTTATCCTTGATAATTTGAAGAGCCTTTAAAGTGTTTTCTTCGCTGTCTGCCTCAACGTGAATAGTGAGATAATCAGCGCCCGCTTTAATATATTGTTCAACGTAGCGAATAGGTCTATCGATCATAAGATGCACGTCTAAAACTCTATCGGTAAACTTTCTAAGCGCAGAAACGGTAGAGTAACCGAAAGAAAAGTTAGGAACGAAAGTTCCGTCCATACAGTCAACGTGGAACCATTTTGCGCCCGCGTCTTCAAGCATTTTAACGTCTCTACCGAAGTTTAATGGGTCGGTAGCGAGGAGTGATGGGGAAACTATAAAATTTTTACTCATAATAACACCTTTATAAGTCGTTATTTACGGCGTTATACTTTGTTCTTTGTGTTTTATGAAATTCCTGCGACCAATAAGGTCGCTCCCTTCCATAAAATCACAAACGCCTCGTCTAACTTGCAACTAACGACTTAATTTGTCGTATTTAAAATTAAACTGTGCTAAACACTAAATATCAAGCATAGTCTTGCCTGTGCCACAAAGCTTTTCAAAATCTTCAACGAAGTCTTGTTCAGCTTCTTTAACGCTTGCGTTTCTAATTAAGTTTTCAATAACTTCGGGGGCGATAGTAACCGCGCCGATACCGTTAGCGCAAAGTTCTTGAACTTGGTTAGAGTTTTTAAAGCTTGCGGCTAAGATTTGAGTTTTGAAACCGCAGTTATTTATAATTTGTTGAATAAGTTTAACCGATTCAACGCCGTTTGCTCCAAGGTTATCAATACGGTTAACGTAAGGAGCAACGTAATCAGCGCCCGCTTTTGCCGCAAGATACGCTTGCATAGGCGTATAAATAGCGGTAGCGGTAATCTTAAAGCCTTGAGCGTGAAGTTTTTTCATAGCCTTTAAGCCTTCTGGGATAGTCGGGATTTTAACGAAAGTTTCCCTACCTAAAACTTCAGTCATTTTATACGCTTCTTTAATCATAGTTTCCGCTTTTTCAGAAATAACTTGAGCGTGAAGTTCGGCTTTATCTCCGATAAACTCTCTAATCTCAGTTAAAACTTCGTAAGGGTTGCGTTTTGTTTTTGCTAAGATCGACGGGTTAGTGGTAACGCCGTCAACCGCGTAAAATTCACATATTTTTTTAATCTTTTCAATGTTAGCGTCGTCAATTAAGAATTTCATATTAGTCACCTATTATTTTTTATTAAGTCTTTCGCCTACCGCTCCACCCGGATGAATAAGCGCAAATTGTTCCGCAACGTAGCCCGTTTCTTCAATAATTGCCGCTTGTAAAGCGTGGAATAAAACGATAAGAGCAGTAGTGCTAGTAGTACCTTGCATATTGTGTTTATCAGTTTCTCTATTAACGTATTGCTTAATAACAACGTCCGCGCCTTGGGCAAGGGGAGATTCAAGGTTTTCAGTAATAGTAATAACCTTAACGCCCTTTGCTTTGCAAATATCTAAAATGGGAAGAAGTTCTTTAGTTTTACCACCGCGAGAGGCAAAAAGCATTACGTCGTCTTTTTGAAGATATCCGGTAGCGCCGTGAATTGCTTCTGCTGGAGATATAAATCTTGCAGGGCGTTCTACGCAACACATAAGATGGCAAAAGTGTTGGCAAGCAATACCGGAGTGACCTGAACCTGCCGCGCCGATTCTTACTGCGTTTGATAAAAGTTCAACGGCTTTAGAAAACTCTTCGTCGTTAACGTAATTTTTCATTTCTTTAATGCATTCGCTTTCAATATCGAACGCTGAATAGATTGCGTTCTTTGCATTTTCACTAATCATAAGTTTTCTCCTTAACCAATGTTTGTTATCTTATAACAATAGCATATCACACTAAAATTATTTTAGCAAGTAAACAAAGGCAAAACGAGCGTTTATTTTAGAAAAAAACGATAAAAAGCCTTGACTTAAATAGGAAAAAATTATAGAATAAAAGTATAAATAAAACCGAAGTGAAATTTTCGGTGCAAAATATCTTTTTAAGGAGAAAAATAATGGAATTTAAAATTTATCAAAAAGAATTAGAATTACAATCTCGTGGTTGGATTCCCACTTTCCACGACATTAGAAAAGAAATTCTCGAAATGGTAGCAGACTCTGGTATTAAGAACGGTACCGTTGCAATCGTTTCTCACCATACTACTTGTTCAGTAATGGTTCAAGAATGTTCACACGATATCGATACTTTCGACCTTGAATACCTTCAACACGACCTTCTCGATATCATGAGAAAAATGATTCCTGACTTTGCTGAAGAACATCAATATCGTCACCCAGGTCCTATCCACGCTCAATACGGTAGATACGTTAACGAACCGGGCGATTACTCTTCTATGAATACAGATGGTCACCTTCGTTCAGTATTCTTTGGTAGAAGTGAAACTTTAACTATCAAAGACGGTAAGCTTGACCTTGGTTTATTCGCTCACATTTACTTCATTGACTGGGATCACGTTATCGCTCGTCGTAGACAAGTTAACATTACTATTATGGGTACTACTGAAGACGTTAACGATAGAAAGTGGAACGGTGGCGAAGTAATCAACACTCGTCGTAGATATACTGATGAAGAAAAGGCATATGACGTGCACTTTGATCTTCAACAAGATCGCTAATTTTTAATCCGTTATAAGCATTGCAATACTGCGTTACTGCTTCGTGTTTGAACTTCGATGACCAAAAAGGTCTATCTCCTCTCAAACACTTTGCGAGCCTTGTCTTGCTCGCTTCTAACGTCTTAAAACACAAGTAAAAATAAGCATAGGTTATTTCCTATGCTTTTTTTATTTCGTTATAAACGGCACTATGCTTTTTTTTAATCCGTTATAAGCGTCGCAATATTGCGTTAACTGTCAAGCCTTGTCTTGCTCGCTTCTAACGCCTTAAAATATCTTTCAACTAAACGTTTGAGTTAAACTAAATTTTTTTACACTTGCACAATTTATTCACAATATCGATTTAAGTATTGATTTATTGTGCAAATTTTAGTAAAATGTAAAAGTAATATGTAATATTAATCGTGGGTTTATGAAAAAACAAGGTAATAATTCGGTAACGTGGGTTAAGCTTGATAACGCAGCTAAAATATATCCCGCCGCGAGAAAAAAGAATTGGAGTAACGTTTATAGACAGTCTGTAACTCTTTACGAAGAAGTGGATTGTTCTATTTTAAAATCGGCGTTAGACGTTGTAGTTAAACGTTTTCCATCAATCGCGTCAAGACTTAGAAAGGGTGTATTTTGGTATTATTTGCAACAAGTTGAAACTGCTCCCGATATAAAAGAAGAATATAGCTATCCGCTTGCTTATATGAGTAATAACGAGATGCGTAAATGCGCTTTTAGAGTAATAGTCTATCGTAGTCGCATTGCCGTTGAGTTTTTCCACTCGTTAACAGACGGGGCAGGCGCTTTGGTATTTTTAAAAAACCTACTTGCAGAGTATCTTGAATTAAAGCACGGCATAACAATTCCTTTTGAACACGGAATAATCGATCGAAAAGGAACTCCAACTTCTGAAGAACTTGAAGATAGTTTTTTAAAGTATGCTGGCAAAGTTTTAGCAAGTAGAAAAGATACTAACGCTTGGCATATGTACGGCGCTCCGCAAAAAGACGGTTTTTTAAATTTAACTTGCTTTCAAATTTCAACTAAAAAAATATTAGAACTTGCTCACTCTTATAACGTTACCTTAACCGTGTTTATGAGCGCGGTTATGATGCTTGCTCTTTTCAATCTTCAAAAAGAAAAAGAGCCTAACGTAAAAAATAGAAAACTTATAAAACTTCTTATCCCGATTAATTTGAGAACGCTTTTTAAAAGCAACACGTTAAGAAATTTTTCAATGTACACTATTCCCGAAATCGATCCAAGGCTTGGCGATTACACTCTTAGTGAGATTTGTAACGTTATAAAGCACAAGATGGGTTTAGAGTTTACCGCAAAACATATGAGCACGGTTATTGCAACCAACGTAAACGATGAGAAAAATCCTTTCGTAAGATTAATACCATTGCCGATAAAAAACTTGGTAATGAAAGCGATTTTTAATTCGGTAGGGGAGAAAAAGGCTTGTTTATCCCTTTCAAATTTAGGTAAAATCACTCTTCCAACAATAATGGAAAGTTACGTTAAAAGATTTGATTTTATTCTTGGAGTGCAAGCAACTCAACCGCACAATTGCGGTATGCTTTCTTATAAAGATACCCTTTATCTCAACTTTATAAGAGATATAAAAAACCCCGAACTCGAAAGGCATTTTTATTTAGTTCTTCAAAGTTTAGGCGTTGAAGTTTTCGTAGAAAGCAATCAAAACGAGAGGTAAAATATGTATTGTATAAATTGTGGCGTAAAACTTTCTGATAATGAAAGTAAATGCCCGTTATGTAACACCGTCGTTCCTATTATAAACGATAATAAGGATGATGATAATAAGTTATATCCTAGCAATAAAATGCCAAAGAAAACGTACTATTCAAAAGTTTTAAGCGGAGCAATTATTATATTATTTTTAATTCCGCTCGTAACCACTTTTTTCTCCGATTTTAACGATAACGGCAATTTAGATTGGTTTGGTTACGTTCTTGGCGCGTTGGTCGTCGTATACGTTGCTTTTGCCCTTCCTATTTGGTTTAGAAGACCGAATCCTGTAATATTCGTTCCGTGTAGTTTTTTAGCGTTGATACTTTACGTTTTTTATATAAATTTAGTTTTAGTCGGCAATTGGTTTTTCACGTTTGCTCTTCCGGTTTTAGGCGGAATTTGTATAATAACTTGCACGATGGTAACTTTATTTAGATATTTAAAAAAAGGAAGGTTATTTATCGTTGGCGGATGTATAGTAGCGCTTGGCATATTGATTTTACTCGTCGAGTATTTAATGACTATTACTTTCGCCCTTCCGTTTAAAGGTTGGTCGATATATCCGTTAATAACGCTATCTCTTCTCGGTGGATTGCTTTTATATCTTGCAATCAATAAGCCCGCCCGTGAAATTATCGAGAGAAAAATATTTTTCTAAGGAATTATAATTATGAGTATTGAAACAAAAGAAGTTCTAACTAAAAAAGATTTGTTAAAATGGGTGCGTTTTCCGAGCCTATTATACAAAGACAACGAGTATTTTGTTCCCTTTTTAGAGCCTGACGAAGTTGATACTTTTACAAAAACTAAAAACCCTGCCTACGATTTTTGCGAAACAAGATTATTTTTAGCCTATAAAGACGGTAAAATCGTAGGAAGAATAGCAGGACTTATCAATCACGCTTACAATAAAAAATGGAATAAAAACGCAATCCGTTTTACCCGTTTTGATTTTATCGACGATTATGCCGTTTCAAAGGCGTTATTCGATTGCGTAGTGTCTTGGGGTAAGGAAAGGGGATACACCGAGATAGCAGGCCCCGTTGGATTTACCGATATGGACCACGAAGGTATGCTGATTGACGGTTTTGAAGAGTTAAACTTATCAATAACTTTTTATAACTATCCATACTATTTAGAGCATTACACTCGTTTAGGTTTAGAAAAAGACGTTGACTGGATAGAAAATAGAATTTCAGTTCCCAAGGAAATCGACCCTCAAATAGAGAGAATTTCTAATATGATTTTGCAAAAGGGTAATTACAAAATCGTAACGTATTCTGACCGCAAAGTTCTATTTAAAGAGGCCTATGAGGCGTTTTCGCTCGTAGATAAAGCCTATTCCGCTCTTCACGGAACAGTTCCTTTAACGGATAAAGTTATTGAAAACGTAATAAACTCTAACGTTCCAATTATTAACCTTGACTATATTTGTTCAATAAAAGACGGAAACGATAAAATCGTTGCGTTTGGCGTAATGGTTCCGTCAACAGCCAAAGCGTTAAAGAAGTCTAACGGAAGATTATTGCCATTTGGAATATTTAGGATGTTAAAGGCTCTTAACGGCAAGAACGACACTATGGAAATGTATTTCGTAGCGGTAGAGCCAGAACTTCAAAAACAAGGTTTACCAGCCCTTTTAATCTACGCATTACTCGATAAGTTAATTAAAAACGGCGTTAAGTACTGCGAAACTGGGCCTATGCTTGAAAATAACACGGCAGTTCAAAGTTTATGGAGAAGATTTGATAAAATTGAGCATAAACGCCGTCGTTGTTTTATTAAGGAGATATAAGTTTTATGGATAACAACAAAAAACAAATACTTCAAATAATAAAATTTACCTTGTTTTCAATCTCGGCAGGCGTTATTCAAATGGGTTCGTTTGCAATTCTAGAAATATTCATTAAAGACTATTGGATTCCATATTTAATCTCGCTTGTTTTATCAATAGTTTGGAACTTCACCTTCAACCGTCGTTTTACCTTTAAGTCGGCGGCGAACGTTCCTGTTGCTATGGCGAAAGTGTTTGGGTTTTACTTGGTATTTACGCCCCTTTCAACTTACTTAGGAAATTTAGTTGAAGGGTTAGGAGTAAACGACTTTATCATTTTAATAGTAACGATGCTTTTAAACTTCGTATTAGAATTTTTATTTTGTAAGTTCGTTGTTTATCGCGGAAAGGAAGACACTTTAAAAACTAAAGAAAATAAACAATAAAAAAATGCACGCTTTAGCGTGCATTTTCTATTTACTTAATTTTTATCTGTGTTAACGAGGGTGGCGTACATTACCGCTTTTATAGTGTGCATGCGGTTTTCCGCTTCGTCAAACACGATTGATTGACTGCTTTCAAACACTTCGTTAGTAACTTCAAGTTCAGAAAGACCAAACTTATCGTAAACTTGTTTACCTATCGTAGTGTTAAGATCGTGGAAAGCCGGTAAGCAGTGCATAAACCTACATTGTTCGCCCGCGTTATCCATAATTTCCTTAGTTACTTGATAAGGTAAAAGCTCGTCAATTCTCTCTTTCCAAACGCCATCAGGCTCGCCCATTGAAACCCAAACGTCGGTGTAGATAACGTCGGCGTGTTTAGTTGCCTTTATAGGATCGGTTTCAAAGTTTAAAGTAGCGCCAGACTTCTCGGCAATTTTCTTGCAAGTTTCAATAAGTTCGCTATTTGGGAAGTATTTTTCAGGCGCGCAAGCCGTAAAGTTAAGCCCCATTTTAGCGCAACCTACCATTAAAGAATTACCCATATTAAATCTAGCATCGCCCATATAAACGAAGTTTATGCCTTTAAGTTTTCCAAAATGCTCTTTAATAGTCATAAAGTCGGCAAGAATTTGAGTTGGGTGGAATTCGTTAGTTAAACCGTTCCAAACGGGAACGCCTGCGTATTTTGCCAAATCTTCAACGATTTCTTGACCGAAACCACGATATTCTATACCGTCGAACATTCTACCAAGAACTCTTGCAGTATCCGCAATACTTTCTTTTTTACCAATTTGAGAACCTTGGGGATCAAGGTAAACTGGGTGAATACCAAGGTCTGCCGCTGCAACTTCGAAAGCGCAACGAGTACGAGTGCTCGTTTTTTCGAAAATTAACGCAACGTTTTTACCCCTTAAATCCTTTTGATCAACGCCTGCTTTTTTATCCTTTTTAAGTTGGCTTGCAAGGTCGATAAGATAACTGATTTCTTCGGGGGTGTAGTCTAATAACTTCAAAAAATGTCTACCTTTTAAATTCATAACGCAATTGCCTCTTTAATAACTTTTATTGCTTTTTTAGTTGTGTCAATTTCACTTTTAAGTCTAGGAGTACTAAGCCCTCCCATTACTTCTGGACAAACTAAAATAACATCCTTATCTTTTAAATACTCCGCTATCTTTTCATTATAATTATTCTTCCCATTATATTTACAATTATTTCCCACTAAACAAGCACTTACTAAAACTTTCTCCATGTTAATTTCTCCTATATTCATACAATTTGTCTG
>JAZSBA010000116.1:0-2680 GCA_045602125.1 Christensenellaceae bacterium
CAAAGATATGCAAGAAGATAAAGAGTCGGTGTTCGACGCGTGCGATACTGTTAAAGCTTGCCTTGACGTTTTCGCGCCTATGATAAAGACTATGACGGTTCTTTCCGAAAACACTTTACTTGCAGCGCAAAAAGGCTTTATCAACGCAACCGACCTTGCAGACTATCTCGTTAAAAAGGGCTTGCCGTTCAGATCTGCTTATAAAATTTCAGGCGAGATCGTTAAAGAGTGTTTAAGTAAAGGTTTAGTTTTAGAAATTCTACCCCTTGAAGACTATAAAAAGCACAGCGATTTATTTGAAAACGACTTATACGACGATATTTCGCTTAAAACTTGCGTTGAAAAACGTATTTCTCTCGGTGGAACTTCGCCAAGTTCCGTTCTTGAACAAATTAAACTCGTTAAAGGTTACTTAGAAAAAAATGTATAAAGTATTTATTGATGGTAGCGCAGGTACTACCGGACTTAAAATATTCGATAGGTTAAAACAAAGAAACGATATTTCTTTAATCACTATCGACGAAAAATTTAGAAAAGACGCTTCCGCTAGAAAAGACGCGATTAATAGTAGTGACGTTTGCTTTTTATGTCTTCCGGACGATGCGGCAAGAGAATCCGTTTCTCTCGTTGAAAATAATAACACTATTATTATCGACACTTCAACGGCGCATAGAACTAACGAAAACTTCACCTACGGTTTCCCTGAAATCAACGGTTTAAGAAATAAAATCAAAACGTCTAAAAAGATTGCAAACCCCGGTTGCCACGCAAGTGGTTTTATATCGCTAATTGCTCCGCTTATTAAAGAAGGAGCGCTTAAAACAGATATTAAACTTTCCGCGTATTCTCTTACCGGTTACACGGGTGGCGGTAAAAAAATGATAGCCGAATACGAAGACGCTAACCGCCCTATTGCTTTTGATTCGCCAAGACTTTACGGTTTAACTCAATCGCACAAGCACCTTCCTGAAATCGTGAAAGTTTGCGGTATTGATAACGCTCCCGTATTTATGCCGATCGTTTGCGATTACGCTTGCGGTATGCAAGTAACCGTTCCACTTTTTACGAGTGATTTAAAAGTTAGCGTGAACGATATAAAAGAGATTTATAAAAATCAATACAACGGAAAAGTCGTTTACTTCGTAGAAGATAGCGAAAACGGATTTTTATCGTCAAACAACTTATCAGGGCGCGACGATATGCAAATTTCGGTATTTGGAAACGACGAGAGAATTACGCTCGTTTCAAGGTTTGATAACTTAGGCAAAGGCGCGTCCGGCGCTGCCGTTCAAAATATGAATATTGCCCTCGGGCTTGATGAAACAACAGGACTTAACTTAGGAGAATAACATGAAAATTATTTCTGGTGGCGTATGCGCCGCACAAGGTTTTAAAGCAAACGGAATTCATTGCGGTATTAGAAAAAACCGCGTTAAACGTGATTTAGCGCTCATTTACTCGGAAACCCCGTGTACTGCTGCCGCAACTTACACGACTAATCTCGTTAAGGGCGCTCCCCTTCTCGTTACTAAACAAAATATATCTAACGGATACGCTAAAGCGGTAATTTGCAATAGCGGTAACGCGAACACTTGCAACGCAAACGGCGTTGAAATTGCAAACTTAACGTGCTCGCTCTTAGCAAAAGAACTTAATATCGACGCTAACGACGTTGTAGTTGCGTCAACCGGCGTTATCGGTCAACCACTTGATATTACGCCTATTAAAAGCGGTATTCCTTCTCTCGTTGAAGGATTATCCGATAACGGCTCGGAATTTGCTTCCGAAGCAATTATGACTACGGATACTACTAGAAAGGAAATTGCAGTTGAATTTACCGTTGGCGGTAAAACTTGCAAAATCGGTGGTATTTGTAAAGGTAGCGGTATGATTCATCCAAATATGGCAACGATGCTCGTATTTATCACTACCGACTGCAAAATTTCGGCTAAAATGCTTCAAAAGGCGTTATCTAGCGATATTAAAGAAACTTTCAATATGGTTAGCATTGACGGAGACACTTCAACAAACGATATGGTAACCGTTCTTGCAAACGGTCTTGCAGGTAACGAAGAAATAGTTTCAGAAGGCGAAGACTTTAACGAATTTATGAAGGCGTTAAACACGGTAACGGTTGATCTTTGCAGAAAGATTGCAAGTGACGGCGAAGGCGCAACAAAACTTTTAGAGTGCGTAGTTTCGGGCGCTAAAACGTTAGAGATTGCTAAAACGGTTGCTAAAAGCGTAATTTGCTCTAGCCTTACAAAAGCCGCGATGTTTGGCGCGGACGCTAACTGGGGGCGCGTGCTTTGCGCAATCGGTTATAGCGGAGCAAACGTTGATATAAACAAGATTGACGTTTACTTTAAGTCGTGTAAAGGAACTATTGCCGTATGCAAAAACGGTAGTGGCGTTCCTTTTAGCGAAGACTTTGCTAAAGAAATTCTTTTAGAAAAAGAAATTGATATTATCGTTGGCCTTAACGACGGCGAGTTTAATTCTACCGCGTGGGGTTGCGATTTAACTTACGATTACGTAAAAATTAACGGAGATTATAGAACCTAATATGGATAAACTTTTTTCTAACGCTCAACGCGCGGAAGTTCTTACTCAAGCGCTTCCCTACATTAAACGTTATAACGGCAAAACGGTAGTTGTTAAGTACGGCGGAAACGCTATG
>JAZSBA010000117.1:0-17187 GCA_045602125.1 Christensenellaceae bacterium
AAAAAGTAAAAAACACAGCCCGCAAAAATTGCCGTAACGCCCGAGGTTAAGCCCACCCAAGGCATATAAACGTATCCCCAAGAACTGAGCATAAAACCAAGCCCGTCCCCTATCATGCACGCAATAAATCCAGAGCCTGCGCCCAAGATAATTCCAGCGATTGCCGATAAAAATAGAGTTACTGAAAACTGCACATCTAAAAACTTAATTTCAAGTAAAGCGTTGCAAACGGTGAGTAACGCAGTTAAAACCGCAACGTACGAAATTTTGTGCGACGCGGGTTTTTTAATTAAAATGGGCGAAAATGCAAACTTTTGATACCACTTGGCGTCTTTGTAATTTTTGAACATAAAAAAACCTCCTAACGAGGTCCACTAAAAAAGCCTACTTAGGCTATTGCAAAGCGGACGCGCCCTCAAACCGCAACGATTTTATCGTTTTCGTTCAAGGACTACATCCCATTCCTTGACACTTAACGCTATCGGGCTACTCTTATAAAGTTATTATATCACGCCATTTATTTTTTTGCAAGTTTTACATAATACTAAATTTAATTTACATAATAAAATTATGGCTGTAATTTTTATAAGGTCTTCGCTTATCTATATTGCCCTACTTATTATTATGCGACTTATGGGCAAACGTCAAATTGGAGAAATGCAACCGTTTGAATTTACCGTAACGCTACTTATTGCGGAACTAGCGTGTATTCCAATGTCAGACTTTTCTATTCCGCTACTATACGGAATATCTGCAATACTTGCTATGTTTATTCTCCACCAACTTATGACGCTACTTGACAAATCTAGTAAAACTTTTAAGTTCTTACTCAGCGGAAAACCGTCGATAGTAATCAATAGGAACGGCGTTGACTTTAAAGAACTAAAAAAGAATAATTTAGACGTTCAAGAACTAATCGAGTCTATGAGAATTTTAGGTTATTTTTCACTAGATAGCGTCTACTTTGCAGTTTACGAGGCAAACGGAACTTTATCCGCCCTTGAAAACGACGATTTAGATTTTTCTCCATCAATTCCCATTGCCGTTATTAAAAACGGAAAATTAGATAATAAAAATCTTGAAATGGCAAACTTAGAGCGTGAAGATTTAGATGAAATATTAACTCAAAATTCTATAAAAAACATACGCTCTGTGGGGGTTTTCACAGTTGACGAAAACGGTAGATATTATCTTCAAGAATACGATAAAAAATACGTTACGGGGTACGTTAAATGAAAAAGGCTTTTTTTACGGCGATAATCGCCCTTGCAATAGTTATAATAAGTTCCATCTACGAGCAAGTATACTTAAAAAATTCTTTTGACGAATTTAGAAAAGTAACGAGCGAAGTTTACAAAAAAACGGAAGATAAAACAGCGGTTAAAAGCGATATTTTAGCCGTTCAAAACCTTTGGATAGAAAAGAAGAAAACTCTTCACGTTTTTATTCCGCACAACGATATAAAAGAAGTTGATTTATGGATATCCGAGGCGGTAACTTTGATTGAAAAGAAGATGTGGGAAGACGCTCTATCTAAACTTGAAGTGGTTATTGAAATGTCAGAGCAAATACCTAAAACTTACACTTTAAAAATTGAAAATATATTATAAACTAAAAAGACGGCAAAGCCGTCTTTTTAAATGTAATTTTTAAATTCTCTTTTTAGCCTGTTTACAATCTTTTTTTCTAGCCTTGATATGTAGGATTGAGATATTCCGAGTAAATCTGCAACTTCCTTTTGAGTGAGTTCGTCTTCCCCGGATAAGCCAAACCTTAAATGCATAATTTGGCGCTCTCTAAAACTGAGTTTAGATAGAGCCGTTTTTAAAAGTTTTTTCTCTTCCTCTTCTTCTTGAGTTTTATAAACTATCTCGGGGTCAGTTCCTAAAACGTCGGAAAGGAGAAGTTCGTTTCCCTCGTAGTCAACGTTTAACGGCTCGTCAAGTGAAATCTCCCCTTTCGTTTTAGAGATTTTCCTAAGGTGCATAAGTATCTCGTTTTCAATGCAACGAGAAGCATACGTTGCAAGTTTTATATTTTTATCTAGGTTAAACGTGTTGACCGCCTTAATAAGCCCAACGCTCCCTACCGATATTAAATCGTCAAGATCCACCCCCGACCCGTCGAATTTTCTTGCAATATATACAACTAGCCTTAAATTATGCTCAATCAAGTCCTTTTTAACTTCTTCGTTTCCGCCGGATAGTTTTTGAAGCTTTTCCGCCTCTTCTTCTTGAGAGTAAGCGTACGGCAAACTTTCCCCGTAACTTAAATAGTAAAGAGAGTTATCCCCTTTTAATATTTTTGAAAACAATTTTTTTAATTTTTCGATAATTTTCATATTCCACCTATATAAGCGACGGATGAAGAAGTAAATCGTAATCTATCGAAGAAAACCCAAACTCACTCACCCCAAGTAGTACGTTATTAAATATATTCACAACGCTTCCGTTATATATCATAATTTTATCAATAACGTAAAGTTGCATTTGAGAAGTTCCGCTAACCGTGTCGAAACTAATGCTCGATATACTCTTTTTAACGCCAGCCGACTGCAACTTTATAAATAAATCGTTCGAGCAAACGATTACAGGTAGCCCCGACTTTTTATCGTAAAGCCCGTTTCCACTATCTATAAAGCCGTTCACGTTAAACTTTTTTTTGTTAACGACTATTATGCAACTTCTTAAAAACGGTTTTAGATTTCTTTCTTTAAGCAGTATTTTCGTTACTTTAGTAAGAAATAGCGACGCTATATATATAATCAAAACTGAAATCCCTATTGGAATTACGCTATCGTTATTGAGTAAAAAATACTCGTTATAATCAACTCCCGCAAAAGTAAAAAGGGCGATTAAAAAACCACCGCATAAAAAGGTAAACAATATAAAAAAAGCAAGTGTTATTAAGTAGTTTTTTACCTTTATAAATTTACCGGAGATATAAACCATAGTAACTGCAAGTAGTAATTTTATTCCTATAAGTAAAATAAACGGTATTTTTACAAGTGGAAGAATTAGCGCAACCGCCGTTCCAAGTAGCGACGATAAAAACAAAAAAATAAAACGCGTTTTTACCTTAGCGCAACGCGTTGCCGTTTTAAGTAGAACGTAATTTATTATCATATTATCTAAAAACGCATACTCGATATACACTTGCATATATAGATAATAGCGTTTTTGACAAATAAAAAAAGAGTACATTTTGTAAAATAGTACTCTTTTTTGACTTTTTAGTGATTATGATCGGAGTGATCGTGATCGTGGTCGTGGTCGTCTTCTTCGTGTTGAACGAAGGGGAACTTTTCTTGTTCGTCGGTAATAAATCTTATATCGGAGTTTTCAAATTTATCTTTGTAAGTTACCGATTTATCTGCCGTTGGTTTTTGACCTGCCGAGCAACCGTCCAATCTCATAGTTGAGAATAAGTTATCTTTAACGTCAACGACAACCACTTCTCTTAATTTAATATTTGCTGAAAAACCTATTTTAAGTTCGCCGTAAAAACCTGAAACGTTATAAGGAAGACCATTTTTGTTGTTATATAATCTAAACCAACCGTCATCGTCGTTTCTTATATCGTTTGCAGTAAGCGTGATATCTTTTAAAAGTTTAGTTGCGCCAGCAGTTCCCTTGCCTAAGAAGATGTTAAGTTCACTTTCGTAAAGGTCGGAAATATTTATCCAAATTTCTCTAAGAGGTTCTGAGTTTGTTGAACTTACTTTAAGGTCAACGCAACTGTATAACACTTCGCCAGAGTCGTAATCTTGATGAATTTCCACTTGATAGAAAGTGTTTGGCGTATCTTTGCCGTCGTACGAGCCGTTAATTCCAGATAACACCCATCTATCGTAAACCTTAGGATTTGCAGGAGCAAAACTATCGATCACGAATAATACTGAAAGTAAAATTGAAATTATTAAAAACGCAGAAAGACCAATGGATATCCACTTCTTTGCGTTTATTTTTTTTGGTTCTTCTTTATTTGGTACGTTTCTTTTTTTATTTGCCATAATCTTAACCCTTCGTTAATTTTTCAAGTTCGCGCATGAACGTTGATATATCTTTAAAAGAACGATAAACGGATGCAAATCTAACGTAAGCAACCTCATCGATATCTTTAAGACCGTTCATAACCATTTCGCCAATCTCTTTTGAAGTTATTTCCTGATCGAGCGAATTGTAAACTTGTTTTTGAATATCTTCAACTAAATTATCTATTTTAAACATCGGAACCGGGCGTTTTTCACACGCTTTAATAATTCCGCTTTTAATTTTGCCCGCGTCAAACATCTCTCTCGTTCCGCCGTTTTTAATAACTAGAACGGGAGTAGTTTCAACAGTTTCGTAAGTGGTAAAGCGCCTACCGCAACCAATGCACTCACGCCTACGACGTATCATAGTGTTTTCATCAGTTGAGCGGGAGTCTATAACCTTACTTTCAATGCATCCGCAATACATACATTTCATATCTATTACCCCTATTTGGTAAACTCACTTTAATATTGTACCATTTTTATAATTTTTTGCAAGTGTTTATAATTAAATTATGCTATCTTCTACCCTTTTTAGTGGAATTTTTAGAAGAAAGGCTCTTTCTAAACACAACTTCCCCGCGCGAATATTTTACTTTGCCCGTATTTTCGGGTTTTTGCTTTTTAGGTTTTTGACTGTTTAACTTGGAAAGATTATTCAAAGTATAAGCCTTGTTAACTAAATCTTTATTCTTCGGAAGTCTATATTGAAGTAACGCCCTTTGAAGTTGTTTTTCCTCTCTTGTTTTGGGAACGAAAACTTCTTTTAAAGTGTCAGGGTCTATTCCCGTATAATACATACAAGTTGACCTTGTTGACGGCGTTGGATAAAAATCTTGAACTTGCTCTGGCATATATTTAACGCTTTTAAGATATTCGGTAAGTTTAATAGCGTCAGATAGCGCGCAACCGGGGTGAGAAGATATAAGATAGGGAACTAAAAATTGCTTTTTACCTAACTTTTCGTTTATCCTTCTATATCTATCTGAAAACTCTTTATACACCTTAAACGACGGCTTGTTCATAACCCTTAAAACGTTTTCCGCCATGTGTTCGGGCGCAACTTTTAACTGCCCTGATATATGGTGCTTTACTATTTCTTCCATAACCGATTTATCTTTTTCATATAAAAGATAATCGTATCTTATCCCGCTTCGAATAAACACCTTTTTAACGCCGGGAATTTGCCTTGCCTTTCTCAAAAGACTTATAAACCCAGAGTGGTCTACTTTTAAGTTTTTGCAAGGCTTATAGCCTATGCAGTAATTATCTTTGCAAACGCCCTTGCATTTTTGCTTATCGCACGCAGGTTCTCTAAAGTTTGCCGACGGGCCTGATAGGTCGTGAATATATCCTTTAAAGTCTTTATCCTTAGTTAGAAGTTCTATCTCTTTTAAAATACTCTCGTCGCTTCGCTTTTGAATAACTCTTCCTTGATGATAGTTTATAGAGCAAAAAGAACAACTGCCAAAGCAACCCCTATGGCTAACTACTGAAAACTTAACTTCTTCAATAGATTTTATCCCACCTTCGCTTTTGTATATTGGGTGATAAGTTCTCTCGTAGGGAAGATTATAAACAAAGTCCATCTCGCTTTCAGAAAGCGGAAATTGCGGTAAGTTTTGAACGACTATTTCACCGCTATTTTGCTCTTGAAAGAGAACGCTTGCATTAATTGCGTCGGTATTTCTCGCCTGCTCTTTAAATGCTTTAGCGTACTCTAATTTATCTTTTACTATCACGCTATAAGGTGGAAGTTTAATATAACCTTTTTCTAAAAGGGAATTTTCTTTGCTTTTATCAACTTTATAAACAGTTCCACGAACGCTGGTTATCTTATCAATGGGAACGCCCTTTTTAATAAGCGCTAAAATATCTAAAAACGGCTTTTCGCCCGCGCCGTAAATTAAAAGGTCGGCGTTACTTTCAATGAGTTCTGAATTTCTAACGCTATCGCTCCAATAATCGTAATGAGCAAATCTTCTAAGCGACGCTTCAACCCCGCCAATTATAACGAAACTATCTGGGAATAATCTTTTAAGTGTTCTAGAATAAACGCTCACTTGCCTATCGGGGCGCCTTCCTTGTTTTGAAAGTGGAGAATAAACGTCTCCGTCGCGTTTTTTCTTGGCTACGGTGTAATTATTTACCATACTGTCAACCACACCGCCGGAAACTAGATAAGC
The DNA here is from genome assembly GCA_045602125.1 of Christensenellaceae bacterium. GTDB lineage: Bacteria > Bacillota > Clostridia > Christensenellales > Borkfalkiaceae > HGM11412. Next base: position 6,220 of record JAZSBA010000117.1, read on the forward strand.
AATCTCGGGTTTTGGCAAGTTAAAAAATTCCTCATCCGTTAAAGGTTGCGGAATTATGCCTATTGAAAAGCCTTGGCTTTCTATTAAGCGTGATATGATTGCATGGCCGTAAGTTGGGTGATCAACGTAAGCGTCTGAAGATATCATTACGAAATCTAACTTTCCACCCTTAACTTCACTTTTGTGTATCGGTAAAAACATATTATTTATCCATCTTCACATACTTAAAAGTATGGTAATACTTTTTAGAATACTTCTCGCCGTTTATATAGTTTCTATAAACCTATTTTCCTTTTTGCTAGTTAAAACTCAAAAACAGCAAATTATAGAAGGCAAAGAATACGTTATAAGCGACGGAAAAATTTTATTTACTGGTGCGCTTGGCGGTGGGCTTGGAGCGTACCTTGCCCTATTTATTTTAAAGCACAAGCGGGATAGCATCGCTTTAATGGTGCTACTCCCTATATTTATAGCGCTCAGTATTTATCTTATATCTATGGGAATAGTTATAGACTTTGGAATTAATTAGAGCCGTTTTTAAGCAAAAAATCCTTTATCTTAACGGCTAGTTTTTCGCCTATACCCTGCGTTTTAGCAAGGTCTTCAACGGGCGCTGAAATAATTCCTTCAATATCTTTAAACTTATCAATTAAAGCGTCTCGCTTTTTCTTTCCAATGCCGTCAATCTCGGTAAGGAGAGATTTAAGAGTTCGCTTGTTTCTTAAATTTCTATTAAAAGTTATTGCAAACCTATGCGTCTCGTCGCGCAAGCGCTGTAACATTTGAAGGGCTTTATCCGAGCGCGGAAGTTTAATCGACTCGTTACTAAAAAGCGTAAAGATCTCTTCTTCTCTTTCAGCAAGCGAGATAAGGTCTATTCCCTGAACTCCCAACTCGTCAAAAATCTCTTTTACGGAAGACAACTGACCTTTGCCACCGTCAATAACTATTAAGTCTGGGCGAGAAAATCTCTCTTCTTCATCGGTGTTAAGTTTACTAAGCCTTCTTCTTAAAACTTCTTGCAAACTCTTAAAATCGTCGTTTCCCACGACGGTTTTTATTTTGAAACGGCGATAATTTTGCTTGTCTGGCTCACCGCCCGTGAACACCACCATCGCCCCAACCTTATCAACGCCCGATATATGCGATATATCGTAACACTCCATGCGGTTAGGCGTCTTTTTAAGATTAAGTAACGTTTTAAGCCTTAGTAAAGCAAGTTCTTTTACTTCGTGTTTTTTTACGATTTTATCAATGTATTTATCAAGATATTCGCTTGCGTTTTTACTAGCCATTTCAAGAAGGCTCTTTTTAACTCCCTTTTTAGGAACTAAAAACTCTATTTTTTTGCCTGCTTGCTCGGATATTTTTTGAGTTAAAACTTCACTCACTTCGTAATTTACAACAATCTCTTCTGGAATTTCTCTCCCGCTTATATAAAACGCCGAGATAAATTCTTCTAACCTTTCGCTATCGCTACCAGATAGCGTTTGCGCTTGATAACACTTTACGCCCATTGACTTTCCACCGCGAACGAATAGTACGGCGATAGATGCAAACAATCCGTCGCTTTTAACCGAGATAAAGTCCGCCGAGATAAAGCGGTTAAGCGCCGTGATTTTCTTCTCTCGCATTTTATCTAAAACGGAGAGTTTTCCCTTTATATATAACGCCTTTTCAAACTCTTCGTTCTCGGCAAGTTTAAGCATTTTTTCCTTTAAAACCTTTTCAATGCCGTCGTCGTTGCCAGACAAAAAGTCAATGGCGCTTTTTACGTTTTTATCGTACTCTTCCTTGGTGCATTTATTAGCGCAGGGCGCTAGGCATAAGCCCAAATGATAGTTTAAGCACTCTCTTTTAACTTTTGCTCCCGAAAACTTCTTTGAGCAAGGGCGAATTTTATAACCTTCTTTAATAATATCTAAAACGTCGTTTACCGAGAAGTTAAGCATATACGGGCCAAAGTATTTAGCGCCGTCTTTTTTAATTTTTCTAACTACCGTAAATCTTGGAAAATCTTCTTTTAAGTCAACTCTAATGTATGGATAACTCTTATCGTCTTTAAGGAGTATGTTATACTTTGGCTTGTACTTCTTAATAAGGTTATTTTCCATTGACAAAGCGTCGCGCTCGGTGTTAGTTAAAACGTAATAAAAGTCATTGACGTTTCTCACCATAGCGTAAACCTTTTCAGTTTTAAGCCCGTTTCTAAAATACTGCGTTACCCTATTTTTAAGGTTTTTTGCCTTTCCAACGTAAATGACGTTATTCTCGCTATCGAGCATAACGTAAACGCCAGGAGACGTTGGCAGTAATTTAATTTTACTCTCTAAAGTATCCGTCATTTATTATAGCCTTTTAAGTATAATTTCTCTATCGTTTTCTAATCTATCAAAAATAACTTCTTCTAAAATTTCTTGAAGTTTCTCTTTAATTTCCTCGCCTTGATAACCTAATTTTTTCAAATCGTTTCCGTTAACTTTTAACTGTTTTAAACTGTAACACTCGCCGTTATTTATAATTTCTCTAACGGTGTTTATAAACTTTTCGGCAAGCATTTTTCTAAACTCGGTGTAATCTTCAGCGTGAGCAAGCCCGTCTGCAATCTTTACGAGCGCTAACTTTTCAAGAAGTTCTTCGCCATAACGATTTATCATCTTTTTTATCTCGCCACGATGAACTTCCGTTTTAATATCGTGAAGATAAACTAAATCAAAAACGTCTTTTATAAGTTTATTATCGGCTTTAAGCCTTTTTAAAATTATCGTTGAAGTTTTAGCGCTCTTTTGCTGATGCCCGTAAAAATGCCCAACTTTAAACTTGTCCTCACTATAACACGACGGTTTTTCAACGTCGTGAAGAAGGAGCGCCCACCTAACCGTTTTATCGCAAGGGGAATAGCCTAAACTTTTTATAATATGCTCGTAAACGTCGTAAGCGTGATACTTGGTGTTTTGCGAAAAACCATCGCAAAGTTTTAGTTCGGGGATAACTTCAAATAAAACTTCTCTATGTTCAAGCAGTACTCTTTCAGCGCCTTTGCCTACTATTATTTTGCTAAGTTCTGAAAAAATTCTCTCGATAGAAACGCTCTTTAATAACCCCGCTTTTTCACGCATAGCGTTAGCAGTTGCCTTTTCGATTTCAAAATCAAGCTCGGATGCAAAGCGCAACGCTCTAAGTATTCTAAGCGCGTCTTCGTTAAAGCGCTCGTAAGGATCGCCAACCGCCCTTATAATTTTATTTTTAAGGTCTTCTCTCCCACCGAATAAGTCAACTACCTTTTCTCCGTCGTAAGCGAGTGCGTTCACGGTAAAATCACGGCGCTTTAAATCTTTAGAAAGGTCGGTGACGAATTCCACTTTTTCAGGGTGGCGATTATCTAAATATTCGCCGTCAATTCTAAAAGTCGTTACTTCTATATTTTCATTTTCCGCGTTTATCGTTAGCGTTCCGTGTTTAAGCCCCGTTTTATAAACTTTAAAATTTTTGAAAACTTCTAACATTTCATCGGGGGTTGCGCTAGTCGTTATATCAACGTCGAAAACCTTTATTCCAAGTAAATTATTCCGCACGAAACCACCAACGGCGTACGCTTCGTACCCGCTATCGTTAAGCGTTTTTATAATAAGTTTTGCCCCGAGTGAAAGTTCCATTATAAGTTTTTAGCAATCTCCGATATTTTTCTAAATCTGTGGTTTAAACAACTTTTCGTTAGCCCCGAAATTTGAGCCATTTCTTCAAGCGAACTATCTTTATTTTCAAGCCTTAATAAGCAAGCGTCTTTTAACGGCTTACTGAGTTTATCAAGCCCGATAGTAGTTTCAATTAAATTTATGTCTTGAACTTGTTTAATAGACGCTTCTATCTGCTTGGAAATGTTGCCCATATCGCAGTTACGCTTTCTATTAGTGTCGTTATTCATAACTTTTTTAACGATAATCTCTTGAAGTTCAAAACCGCATTTTTTAGCGCCCATAAAGTATAAAAGTTCGCTAATTTCATCGCCGTTTTTAAAGTAGACTATAAAGCTATCTTTTCTTTCCGTGAGTTTTGGCATAAAGCCCACGAGCGATAAAAGTTCACTCACGCAAGAGGCGGTATCGTAATTTGAAAATACGAATTCCAAGTGATAACTCGTACTTGATTTTTCAGACGGAATAGTAACCGACCCGCTACCTTGAAACGCGCCTATTATATACGCTCTTTTACAGCACTCGTTTTCAATCAAATACTTATCAATTGAAAGGTTAATGCCCGCGCCCGACGGACCTTCGGTTATAATTCCAAGTTCGGTAAGAATTACGGTACTTTTTTCGTTTAAAAGTTTCATTTTGTACTTGGGTTTACCCGTAAACTTGTCCTTAAACTCGGAAAGCGTTAATTCCGCGCCGTAAAGAGAAGATAAAACGGAAGCAAAATAATCGTTAGCCTTTTTATTTTCAGTAATAATTTCAAAGCCGATGTGACCGTTTGATAATAAAAGTGCTCCCGCGCCTCTTATAAACGCCGAAAGAGCCGATACTTGACAGCACGGCTGAGTTATCTTTTTTATTAAAATTTCTTCCTTAACTCTTTCGGTAAAAGTCATTATAAATTTTTCCTTTTGTATTCAGAAAATCTAAAAGTTTCAGGAGATTTTCCGTCGATATTAAGTATTCTATCAAGTGGAATTCCCACTCTCTTTATCAAATCTTCAACTTCGCCTAAACTTCCTACGTTTTGAGGTTTGTGCGCGTCGCTATCGATAACGAATTTTACGTTCGTTTTTAAAACTTCTTCCCACTCGCTATCTTCTAGATGCTTTTTCCTAGCGTCGATTTCAAAAAGCGTGCCGTAGTCTTCGCAACATTTAGCAACGTCGTAAGCGTTTATAAAGGCGCAAAAACCGGGGTGGGCTAAAATATCTATCGGGTTGTTTTTTATAGCGTTTATATAAACTTTGGTGTTTCTATCTCTTAAACTTTGAGAAGGTTTGAAAATATTCTTCGCTAAAAAATTATTGCCGAATAATAAAAACCACTCTTTGAGTTTATCGTACGTTATCATTTTGTGAATACCCGCAAGATAGATATCCATAAACTCCATATCCGAAACTTTCATATCCGTTTTACCGCTTATGCCTAAGATATTAGACTCGACGCCGAGTAAAACTTCCACGCCCGTTTTTATAGACGCCTCTTTGCAAAGTTCTCGCATATAAGGCACTTTTTTATGGCTTATTCCGTAAACGGTATGACCGTAGCCGTGATCGGTAATGGCAATTTTAGTAAGCCCCTTTTCTTTTGCAACCAAAGCGTTATCTAAAATACTGCCTTTTCCGTGGCTAAAAACGGTGTGCGTATGAAAATCACAGTTAAGTTTCATTAAAATTCTCCAAGGTAAATAAGTTCTTCCGTCAGTTTAATCTGACGCTTTTCAAAAACTTTATCTTTTATAACGTTAATTAAGTCGTAAATATTTTTAGAAGTTGCGTTTTCACCTGCAATAATAAAATTTGCGTGTTCAGTAGAGATAAACGCCCCGCCTATTTTATAACCTTTAAGCCCAACTTCGTCAATTATCTTACCCGCAAAGTAGCCTTCGTTTTTAAACACCGAACCGCAATTTCTACCTTTGGGGTTTTTCCTTGACCGCCTATAATTTTTAAGCTTATCTTCAATAATCTCCGTTTCAGACGGGTTTAGCGAAAAGCAAACTTTGATTATCGCTTCTTTGTTTACTAAAAACCTACTCGTTCTATAACCAAATCCGCAGTCTTTCGTACTTATAGTTCCGTTATCCGTTACCACGTACTTTACGTAATCGCCAACTGTTTTTCCAAAGCAACCTGCGTTCATCGAAACTGCTCCGCCAACGGTTGCGGGTATTCCAACGGCAAATTCTAAGCCGCTTAAAGTGTTTAGAGATAACTCTTCAATAGCGTCGCTTAATTTTACTCCGCACTCGCAAATATATAAACTGCCTGAAAGTTTAGTTTGATTTAAATGCTTGGTTATTATAACCGCGCCCCTAAACCCCTTGTCGCTCACAAGCAAATTATTGCCACCGCCGATAATTTCATACGGTAAAACGCCTTTTATTATCGATAAGCAAGTTTTAAACTCTTCTTCGCTTTTAGGAAATATTGCCAAGTCGCAATTCCCACCCGTGCCGTATCTTGTGAAAGCGCCTATCTTAAAGTCTTTTTCCCAAGCGATTTTACCAAGTTTTAAGGTTATATCTTCATAGCATTTATTAAAAGTCATTGCTATCTCCTTTATTTTACAACATTTCGTTAAAATTTACAACTGTTTTAAATATTTTACGATTTCATCGTAATTATGCCCACGCGTAAGGCTGGAAAATGCTAAATTGCAAACGTTATCGTACTCGCTTATATCGGCGTAAGGCGAAAAAGTGTACTTTGGCAAAACTTCGCTCTTTGAAAAGTACTCGTCGCCCGTGTAAAGCCCCGATTTATTTACCGAAAACAAACCTAGCGAAGTTAGTTTTTCTTGAACGCTATCAGAGAGCAAATAACTTATAAATTCTCTTGCGTAAAACTTTTCAGTTTCCCCTTTTGCCGTCAGCGAGATATATTGATATAAATCGGAATAATCAAGTATCGGAGTTAAAGTAAACTCTTCTTCGTTATTAATTAGCCGAAAAACGTCTCTTTGCGTTCCAATAAGCGTAACGTCTTTTTTAGTTGCGAATAAATTAAAGGCTTTTATCGGCGATAAAATTTGATAATTTATCCCTTTTGCGTCTGAAAAAAGCCCCGCAATTTCCGGGGAAGTAAAATCCCCTTTTGATAGAATTACCGTGCCGTTTTTATCGCCTTTTTCTATTTTAAAGTAGCACCCCTTTAAAAAACTTACGGCGTATCTTTTCCCCTTTGAAAGTTCTCCGCCGTCTTTTACGCTATAACTTATTTTTTCAGCGTAATTTTCAAGATTTAAAGAGCAACCGCCGTAAGATATTAAATCGGGCGTAATCCCCTTTGATAAGGCGGTTTTTACCCCTTCTAAAGTGTAACTCGTAACTAAAAAAGAAACGTTTTTATACCTTTTTGAAAAGTTTTTACAAGCGTTTCTTAAAAAGGTAGTTCTACTCCCCTTTCCCCCTTCAAAGGAATCGACGTTCCAAACGGTTATAACCGCCGTTTTTACCTTTTCTTCACTCTTTTTGCTCTTTAGAAAAAACGGACAAATTACGACTACAATTATCGTTATAATCGAAGTTATTATCCATAAAAACTTTTTCATACTTATAAAGTATTAAGTACTCTTTAAAAATATTCTAAGGCGACCAAACAATTTATTGTAAGGCGACCAAACAATTTATTGTGAAATAGCAACAAAAAAACCGACTGCATTTAGCAATCGGTTAATATTTTGGCGTTTTCTTCAAATAAACTACTTGCAATCGTTTTTCCAAACTTGCGCTTTACAATCTTAAACGCATTTTCCATATCAACTTTTCTATTGACGTGAGCGTCTGACGCAATAAAATCAACAAGCCCGTTTTTTATAGTGATTAAAGCCTTTTTTCTAAATTCTTTGCCACTTTCTCCGGTTATACTTGACGAGTTAACTTGAATAAGCGCGCCTATCTTTTTAAGTTCAATTAAGTCTTGAGCTTTAAGATATGAATATCTTTCAACGTGCGCTATAATGGGAATATAACCTAAAAGTTTAATGTTGTAGGCGTAATCTACAATATCGGTGTCGTTAAAATAACTAAACTCAATCAAAATATACTTGGTGTCGTTAATAGTTAAAACTTTACCTTGCTTTATATTATCGTAAATTTTATCGTCGCATAAAATTTCCGAGCCGAGATAAAGTTTTATAGGAAGGTTTCTTTCTTTAACCAAATTATTAAACTCGTTAAACTTAGTTTTAATTTGGTGAGTAGTTAATTCGCAAATACCGCGTTTATAATGGGGAGTGCAAATAACTTTATCCACTCCTTGAGATGCAATATTTTTAAGTAACTCAATAGATTTCTCACTATCATCGCTCCCATCGTCAACGAACGGTAAAATATGAGAGTGAATATCTATCATTCTGCGTCCTCTGAATATTGATTTTTAAGGCTCTTATAATAACGGTTATTGTAATATCCGCCGTAGCGAGAAGAGAATTTACCAGTATTTCTATAAGTTACGACCGTTCCCAAGAAATTATCGTTATGCTTTTTCATAAGCTCTATAGCTTCTTTGAGTTGAGAACGACGAGTAAAGCCCATGCACGCAACGAAAACTACAACGTCGCTAAGTTTAGAGTAATGGATATAATCTGAAACTAAAAGTATCGGCGGACAGTCGAATAAAACTAAATCATACTCTTTTTTGAGCATTTCAATAAGTTCTTTGAACTTATCCGAAGTAAATATAATAGACGCGTTTTGAGTAGACTTACCGCGATTGACTATATCAACGCCGTATTCAGTCTTTTTAATGATATCACTCGCTTCGCACTCGCCGAGCATATATTCGGCTATGCCTTGAACGTTTTGAACGGAGAATATTCTGTGAACTTTAGGTCTTCTAAAATCAAGGTCGACAACTACTACTTTTCTTCCGCTTAATGCAAGCGCAACCGCAGTATTTGCAACGACGGTTGATTTTCCTTCCCCAGATACCGCAGACTCAAATTGGAAAACTTTGTTTTTACCGCTATCTGAAGAGTAAATGATATTGTCTTTAAGTCTATAATAACTTTCACCTTCGTTTGAAGCTTGACTAACTACAATCTTGGGAACTTCAGTATCGGCGCGCATTAATTTTTTATTCTTCATTGCACACATTTTACTTTACCCCCTTATTATCTTGCTTAACTTCAACCATATTAGGCGAAATGTCGATAGTTGCAATAATTTGACCGTCGGTTATTTGCTCAACTTGGTCTTTGCTAGTTATAGTATCACTAAGAAGTCTCTTTAATAAAACTACCGCCAATGAAACTACTAAACCAACGAGCGTTGCAAGAACGATAACTTTAGTTCTTCCCGTTGATTGAGTAACGTCTCTGGGCGCAGCGTCAGAATAAACTACGATTTTATCACTTAAATATACATATTTATCCTTATCAGCGTCTATAAGTTCAATGCTCATTAAAACGTAGTCGTTTAAAGTTTTAGCAACTTCACGCTTGATAGTTTCCTCATCGCCACCGTGTTGGCTATAAGTGTAAGTTATAGAGAAGAAAGGAGAATCTTCTTGAACTATAAAGTTAAGGCTACCTCTAAGTTTAATGCCTTGCTTTGAAACTTCGTTCATAATTTCATTGCTGGTAAACACCGCTTCGCATTGAGGAACGAGCATTGAACAGTATTGATATGCAATATGTTCTGAGATATCTTCGTTTCTCTTGCCGTCGTCAGTTTCCGTGTAAAGCTTATCCGTGAAAATATAAGCGTCTATCTTAGCCGTATAGCTCGTTTTTTGAACGAGGAACGCATACGCTCCGCCAATGCACGCAAAAAGTATGGTGATGATAATTATCCACACCAAGCCTTCACGGAATATACCAAAAACTTCCCCTATTGAAAGTTTCTTTTCCTTATCGTCCATAACAACCCCCTAGGTTTATTTACCTTAATTATATTAAATAATACACTTATTTAACGCCTTTGTCAATGCGTATCTTTTTAATTTGTTTTTCAAATCCGTGATCAGTCGGTTGGTAAAAAGTCTGCCCTCTAACTTTTTTAGGAAGATACTCTTGCTCCACGTACTCGCCGTAATTATGCGGATATTTATATTCCGCGCTTAAAGCTTTCCCTTCCTTACTCAAATAAGACGGGTTTATAAGATAAGGCGGAATATCGTCGTCCTTTATCTCTTCTACCGCTTTACTTGCCCTTTGCATAGCCGTTACAACTGAGTTTGACTTATTGGTTTCGCAAACGTAAATAATGGCTTCGGAAAGGGGTATCAACCCTTCGGGTTGACCGATGTGTTGAAGCGCCGTCATAGCGCTCGTTGCAATAACTAACGCTTGGGGATCTGAAAGGCCAACGTCTTCTGCCGAGTGAACGACTAATCTCCTTGCTATAATCATCGGGTCAAGCCCCGCTTTTATTAAACGCTGACTGTAATATAGCGCCGCGTCGCTACAACTTCCCCTTAAACTCTTGCAAAATGCCGAGAGCATATGATAATATCCATTTTCGTCAATGGATAAAGCCTTTTTTTGAATTGATTGCTCGGCGTCTTTTAACGTAATTCTAGTAACGCCGTCTTCATCGACCGGGGTCGTTAAGACCGCAAGTTCAAGGGCGTTATACGCCGTTCTTAAATCGCCGGATGCGGTTATCGCTATATGGTCGTACGCCTCTTCTTCAACTTCTAAATTCATCTCGCCAAAGCCACGTTTTTTATCTTGAACGGCTTTTTTAAGAGCGTTTTTAATAATCTCGGTAGATAGCGTTTTAAACTCGAAAACTCTGCACCTTGAAATTATAGCGGGCGTCATAGCAACGTAAGGATTTTCAGTAGTAGAGCCGATAAAAATTATCGTTCCCTTTTCAATAGACGGAAGTAAACTATCCTGTTGCGACTTGTTAAAACGGTGGCACTCGTCAAGGAGTAAATAAGTTCTTTTACCAAGAGTTTTAAGGTCGATTTCCGCTTGTTCTATTGCCTTTTTAACGTCGGCTACGCCACTTGTTACGGCGTTTAACTTAACGAATTTCCCACTCGTTGAATTTGCAATAATATTTGCAAGCGTAGATTTTCCCGTTCCCGGTGGACCGAAGAAAATGCAACTACCTAACCTGTCTGAAATTATTGCCCTTTTAAGCAAACTCCCTTCGCTTGCAATATCAGACTGACCTAAAAACTCTTTCAAAGTTTCCGGTCTCATTCTCTCGGCAAGCGGATTTGATTTTAATTGATTTTCTTCGTTTAAGTTGTCAAAAAGCGTATACATAATTACCTTAACTATAAAATAAATATTAGTATGATTTTAAGAAAAA
>JAZSBA010000118.1:0-5275 GCA_045602125.1 Christensenellaceae bacterium
TATCAAACTCAATTTGTCTACCATTTTTCACGGTTAAAATTGAATTTTTTTAACTATCGTTATAGCGCGAAAGAAATTTCAGTTTCAAAATCGTTTGCAAGCTCAAGCTCCGTGATAACTACGCCCGATAATTTTGCGCTCTCAATATACACCGTTGAGATAGCAAAAAGCAATTCGTCACTTACACTCATTTTACCGTTATCAGAGCACCACTTTGAAAGTTTTAAAGCGTAAGGAATATAGCCGTTTGAATACTTATCCGAAACGACTTTCCCCGTTAAACCAAAATGATCGTTGAACGAACTATCCGCATTTTTAAGTGATAATTTTTTGCTTAAATAAAGAATAATATCCCCCATAACCGTTTCAAACGTAGGCTTAAATTCAGGGGTTTTAGAAAATACTTCCAAATACATTTTTTGAACGATGTTTTCAACGCTTAAAAACAAAGTTTTTATATCTACCTTATTTTTCTTTTTAGGCTTGATTTCTTCTTCAGTTTTTTCTATTATTATAGGCTCGAAATTTTCTTCGGTTAACTCTTCTTCAATAGGCTCTTCTACGCTTTCTTCAACTTGCTCTTCAATAGGTTCTTCAACCGTTTCTAAAACGGTTTCTACTGTGGTTTCTTCTATGCTTTCTTCCGCAATTTCTTCTTGCACGGCAAACTCCGAAACAGTTTCTACCGTTTCAGAAATTTTTGTGCTCGGCGCACGAAAACTATTAAGTTTTACGGCGCCGTCAACGCCTGACACAGTAGACGTCTTGGGGCTGACATACTCCGATATTTGGGAGAGTTCTACCCTTCGTCGTCCTGCTATCTTGCGGTATTACTTGAGAATCAACGTAATAAATTGCGCCAATTCTATCAACTACCGTAAGAAGCGATCTATCTTCTGGGCTTACGCAATCGGCGTAAACCACTATTTCGTTCATTTTAGGATCGCCAAGTTCACAAATCTTAACGCCCTTTCTTGCTCTTGACGTTTTAGTTACAGTTCCGGTTATTACTTTTTTGAACGTTCCAAAACTCGTGACGATTACACACTCGGTGGTAAAATCGTCGTCGATTAACCCTGCGTAAACTACGCTATCGTTAGAAGCAACGTCCATACCCTTTACGCCACCTGCTATTCTACCTTGAACGGGAACGTCTTTATCCGCTCTTAAACATACGCCTTTTTCAGTTACGAAGAACATAATCTTATTATCTTCGTCTTGGCAAACGGATAAAATTTCGTCGCCGTCTTTAAGTTTCATAACTTGGCACGACGTTCTAGTTATTTGACACTCGCTCCACTCGGTTATCTTAACCGCGCCTTGCTTTGTAAAGATTATAAACCTACCCGCAGGAACGTCTTCAAACGCAAACATTTTAACTATCTTTTCGCCCTTTTGAACTTCTTTAAAAAGCCCGTCGAACGTTATACCGCCTTGCGTCATTCCACGACCTTCAGGAACGATATCGGGGTTAATTTTGAATAAGTTGCCTTTACTTGTAAAGGCATAGGCGTAATTATCAGACTTAACCTTAGCATACGTCGTGAAAATTTCGGCAAGTGAAGGCTCGTCTGAATTAAACTTTTTAAATATCGGATATTTAATCTTTTTAACGAAACCTTTTGCGCTAACGCCTAACGCGAAAGTTTCAATAACCTTTTCGCCACTATCCGTATTAGTTGGAGTTGGATCAACCTCCTTTCCGTCTTTTACGATAATAGTCTTTCTGTTATCTCTATACTTTTTCTTAACTTCTTTAAGTTCGCTAATTACAACCGAGTTAAGTTTGCGCTTGCTATCGATAATCTCTTGAAGAGAAGCCATTAAACCTTTAAGATATTCAAGCTCGTCTTTTAAATTATCAATTTCCAAACGAGTGAGCCTTGCAAGTTTTAAGTCTAAAATCGCTTGCGCTTGAACTTCAGATAAGTCAAATTCTTTTCTTAAATTTTGCCTTGCAGTAGGCGTGTCTGGAGATTTTTTGATAATTTGAATTACTTTATCGATATTAGTAACGGCAATTATAAGCCCAGTTACCACTTCGTAACGAGCCTTTGCCTTTGCTAAATCATACTTAGTTCTACGAAGAACTACTTGCTTTTGATAGTCGGTGTAATACTTTAAAACTTGAATTAAACCGAGTTGTTGCGGTTTGCCGTCGGCAATCATAACCATGTTTATGCCGTAGGAAACTTGCAAGTTGGTATTCTTGTATAAAAGGTCTAAAATAGCCGAAACGTCGGTGTCCTTTCTAAGCTTGATAACTATTCTCATGCCGTGGCGGTCGGATTCGTCAACCACGTCTGAAATACAGCCGAATTCTTCCTTCTTGTCAACCATAAGTTGACCGATTTTAGAAATTAAAGCCGCCTTATTTACTTGATATGGAATTTCGGTTACGATTATATTTTGCCTACCCGATTTTTCCGTTTCTATATCTATTTTAGAGCGAATTAAAATCTTACCGCGACCAGTTTCGTAAGCGGTTTTAAGCTCGTCCCCCGCGATTACGTAACCACCCGTAGGAAAGTCAGGCCCTACGATAGTTTTCATAACTTCGTCAAGGGAAATTCTAGGATTTTCAATAACGGATATAGCGCCGTCTATAACTTCTGCTAAATTGTGCGGTGGGATGTTAGTTGCCAAACCTACCGCTATACCCATAGCGCCGTTAACTAAAACGTTAGGATATCTTGACGGTAAGGTTACGGGCTCTTTTAACGTATCGTCAAAGTTGTTTTCCCAATCAACCGTGTCTTTATCCAAATCTCTAAGCATTTCAAGCGCTAAAGTGTTGAGCTTTGCTTCGGTGTAACGCATAGCCGCCGCCCCGTCACCGTCAACGGAGCCGAAGTTACCTTGACCGTCAACGAGTTTCATCCTCATATTGAACGGTTGGGCAAGCCTTACCATAGCGTCGTAAACGGAAGTATCGCCGTGCGGATGGTATTTTGCCAAACACTCGCCGACTACTCTCGCGCTCTTTTTATAAGGTTTATCAGGCGTTAAGCCAAGATCGTGCATTGCGTATAAAATTCTACGCTGAACGGGTTTTAACCCGTCTTCAACTCTCGGGAGCGCCCTATCTAATATAACGTATTCAGCGTAAGGTATCATAGAACTATGTAAAACTTGTTCTATGCTACTTACTATTACGTTTGATTTTTTCTCGTTTTCCATATTACTCGTCGCCCCTTACTTTAATTTCAAACTCATCGTCCTTGTTGAAATTTGCGTGCTGTTGAATATATTTTTTACGCTCGTCAACCGCGTCGCCCATAAGCGTAGTTATAAGCCTTTCAGTTGACGCCGCTTCTTCAATGGTTACCTGCATTAAAAGTCTATTTTCAGGATTTAAAGTCGTATCCCAAAGTTGTTCGGGATTCATTTCGCCAAGACCTTTATAGCGTTGAATTTGATAGCCCCTACCTACTATTTCTTGTTTCTTTATGCGTTCCGCTTCGTCGTAAGCGTACTCAACAACGTCTTTTTTATACACCTTGTAAAGCGGTGGCATACCAATATAAACGTGACCTTCGGTTATAAGTTTTGGCATATAACGATAGAAGAAAGTAAGTAAAATACATCTTATATGATAACCGTCTTGGTCGGCATCGGATAAAATGATAACTTTATCGTAGTTGAGATTATCTATATTAAAATCATCGCCCATACCCGTTCCAAGAGCGGCAATAATCGTTTTGATTTCTTCGTTTTTAAGAACTTCTACCGTGGACTTTTTCTCGGTGTTAAGCGGTTTACCACGAAGTGGTAAAATTGCTTGGTGTTTTCTATCTCTACCTTCTTTAGCAGAACCGCCGGCAGAGTCGCCTTCTACGATGAAAATTTCGTTTAAAGACGCATCTCTACTCGAACAACCTGCAAGTTTACCAAGAAGCCTAGTAGAATCAGCACCCGACTTTGCGCGGTTGAGTTCCTTCGTTTTTCTAACCGCCTCGCGCTCTTTTGCCGCGGAAGTTGCCTTTTCAATAATAGCGTCGAAACACTTTACAAGTTTTTTGTTTTTAGCAATTTCGTTAAGAGCGTCAATAGTTGCAGATTCAACGGCCGGGCGAACTTCAACGTTGCCGAGTTTTCCCTTAGTTTGACCTTCAAATTGAGCGTTTTTAACCTTCACGGTTATTACTGCCGTTATACCTACTCTAAAATCTTCGCCGTTAAACGCTATTTCTTTATTCTTACCCGTAACGACCTTTTTAGCGTACTCGCCCATAAAACGAGTTAAGCCCGACTTAAAGCCAACGTCGTGCGTGCCACCGTCTATCGTTGGGATATTGTTTACGAAAGAGAATACGTTTTCACTATAACCGTCGGTGTGTTGAAAAGATATTTCAATCAGTATATCGTCCTTTTTATCGGTGAAATATAAAGGCTCTTGATAAAGGGTGTTTTTACCCGCGTTTATGTAACTAACGTAGTCTTTAATACCGCCTTCAGATTTAAAGACGAACTCTTGAGCGTTATCGCCCTTTCTTAAATCTTTGAATTTAAGTTCAACGCCCTTGTTTAAGAAGGAAGTTTCTCTTAAACGATTTATAATCGTGTCCGCATTAAAATCGACCGTTTCAAAAACGGTAGCGTCCGGCTTAAACCTAACCAAAGTACCCTTTTTGATAGTTTTAATCTTCGTGTCAATAAGCGGGGCTTTGGGAACGCCTGATAAAACTTTATCTTGCGCTTTATCATAATAGGAGTGGAATTCCATTTTATGAACGGTTTTATTGTAAACTTCAACTTGAAGCCACTCTGAAAGCGCGTTAGTAACTGATGCGCCTACGCCGTGAAGACCACCCGAATAATCGTAGTTTTCATTGTTGAACTTACCGCCTGCGTGAAGTTGAGTAAATATTACTTCTACGCCCGAAATACCAGCGTCTGGGTGAATATCTACCGGCATGCCTCTGCCGTTATCTTCAACCGACGCGCTTCCGTCAGGATGAAGTTTAACGTCAACGGACGTTGCAAAGCCGTTAGCCGCCTCGTCAACCGCGTTATCGATTATCTCCCATAAAATATGATGAAGACCTTTTGCGCCAGTTGAGCCAATGTACATACCCGGCCTAACTCTTACCGCTTCAAGCTCTTTTAATATTTTTATATCTTCCGAACTATAACTTTTCTTAGCCAAAATCTATTCCCCCGATTAAAAATCATACGAGTTTATTTTACCACATATTGTAGATTTTCGCAACCCTTTACACAAAATAAAGTATTACTTTACCATATTTTATTGTAGAAAAATTGACAATTATAT
>JAZSBA010000119.1:0-5693 GCA_045602125.1 Christensenellaceae bacterium
TACATTACCATAACGAGCGGTAAAAATCCTAAAACCGCGCCAACGCCACCGATAATACCGTCAACTATTATAGCGCTAAGTATCGGCGGAGAATTTTCAAGCCAACCGCCAACTAGTTCGCCGAACATTTCAATAAAGGTAACGAGTCCCGGAATTGTAAACCCGCTTTCAAACTCATAGCCTTCGGCTATCCATACGCCAGGGCCCGCTTGAGAAATCCAGAACACTAAAAACATTACTACTGCAAATATGGGAATACCAAACCACTTGTTAGTAAGAATTGCATCGACCTTATCTTGACGGTTTTGGTTTTTAGTAAACACCTTTCTCGTTTCAACTTCCGTTACTATTTTATTAACGAATTCAAAACGATTTCTATCTGAAATTTCAACGGCTTCCTTATTTGAAAGGTCAACTTCTTCGCTATAAGGAGCAGTTTGACCTTTGCCTAAAATTTCAACCGCCTTTTTTATAAGTTCTTTAAGCCCACCCTTTTTAGTCGATATAGTTTCAACTACCGGACAGTTAAGCTTTTTAGATAACGTAACCGCGTCAATTTCAGTTTCTTTTTTCTTGTTGACGTCAGTTTTATTAAGCGCAATTACAACGGGGATATTAAGCTCTAAAAGTTGGGTTGTGAAAAATAAACTACGGCTCAAATTAGTTGCGTCAACGATATTAATAATAACGTCTGGCTTTTCGTTTTTAACGTAAGAACTAGTTACGCTTTCTTCAGACGTGAACGGGCTCATAGAATAAGCGCCCGGAAGGTCTACCGCTATTAAAGTTTCTTTCCCCTTATAGTACGATTTCTTAATAGCATGCTCTCTTTTGTCAACGGTAACGCCTGCCCAGTTGCCCACCTTTTCACTTCTACCCGTAAGCGCGTTATACATCGTGGTCTTACCGCTGTTTGGGTTACCTGCAAGTGCAATTCTCATTTTTTTACTCCTTGTGTATTATAAACGGATGTGTTAGCGGTTGCTAACATTATTGCAAAAAAATAATCGCATTGATTATTTTATTAAAATTGCTTCGGCGAGATACTTATCTATATTATATCTACCGTCTTTTATCGCAACGACTACGCTGTTTTTTAAGCGTGAGATAACGGTTATCGGTTGACCAGAATAACAACCGAGCGAGAACAAAAATGAATTGAGTTCTTCATCATCGGTTTTAATATCTTCAATGATATATTCCTTGCCGATTTCCGCTACGTTTAAGTCCATATAATCTCCAAAAATTTATCTTGTTAGCCATTGCTAATTCCGTGAATATTATATCTTATAGGTATTTTCTTGTCAAGCGTTTTATTACAAATTTTGAAGATTTTTTTAAGTAAATTTAAGTTTAGTTGAAAGACATTTTTAGGCTCGACTAACTCAAAGTTTAGTTGAAAGATATTTTAAGCCATTAAAAATGCACCTCAAAAGTTTGTCTAACTTTTGAGGTGCATTTCACAAACAAACGCTTTTTTAACCACCTAATCTACCATCTTGTTCAAAGTCATATTCGCCGTCGTTTATTCCGTTTGAAGTAGGGTATCTAACGAAAGCAGTTCCACAGTTATAGTACCACATCCAATAGTACATTACACCGTTTTCATGGCGGGTATTTTGAGCTAATTCGTTAAGACTTCTACCGTTATCGTTAATCATATTTACGCCCCTAAAATAAATATATTCAAGGTGACAACCGTTTAATATTCTCCAAGCAAGCTCTTCAATACTTGAAGGCATGCTAAATTCGGTCATACTCGAGCAGTTTTCAAAGGAATAATCGCCAGTTCTCTTTAAGCCGTCTGGTAAAATTGCCTTTTTCAAACTAGTGAGATTTGCAAACCCGTAATCGTCGATATGAGTAAGTTTTCTTTGCGTTCCAAAGGTAAGAGTTTCAACCTTAACGCAACCGTCGAACGCGTGCTTTCCTATTTCGGTTACGCTATTTGGAATAGTTATTTCCGTAATATTTTTAAGGCTTGCAAAAGCGTAATCTTCAATCTTTACGATTCCTTCGGGAATTACAACGCTAGTTAAGTCAAAGCATCTATAGAAAGAGTAAGGCCCAACTTTTGAAACGCTTGAAGGAAGAGTTATTTCCGTTTGAGTTCCAGTGTAGCCGATAACCGATTTAACGCCACTTTCAGAATAAACTAAGAAATCGTTAGCGTTTGTGATTTTTGAAACACCGCTATTATCGCTATAAATATTTTTTGCAGATTTTGCAATACTGCCGTTATTAATTCCGCCTATCGTTAAAGAGATAGTTGAATTGTTTTTAATTTCTAATATCCTATCGCAGAGATTAAAAGCATTATCTCCAATATTTTCAAGCCCAGTTCCAAGATTTACGATAAGAAGTTTAACTGAGTTTGTAAAAGCAGATTTCCCGATTTCTTTAACGGTGTTTTCAATAGTTAAAAACTCAATATCAAAGAAGTTTACAAACGCGTAATCTTTAATTTTTTCAGCGCTTAAACTAAGCGACTTTAAATATTCTCCGTTAAAATAAATTCCGTTTGCATAATAAGACGGGTTAGAATAACCGTCGCCGAAATTGATAATTGCCCAATCGTTGTGAGTTCCAAGGTAATTTGCCTTTTTTAAATTTGAACACTCGTAAAACGCCATATCTCCAATGGTTTTAACGGTGTTTGGAATAGTTATTTCTTCTAACGCTTTATTATCTCTATAAACGCTTTCATATATTATCTTACAACCGTCTTTTATAGAGATTGAAGACGCGTTTTTATCTTTAGCGCCCATAAATATAACCGCGCTAACTTTACTTCCAAAATATAAACCGCCGTCAAATTCGTAATACTCTAAAGCCGAACAACCTTTAAACACGCTATCGCCTATATTTTCAAGTTCGCTACCGTCTTCAAAAATAACTTTTTTAAGATTTGAACAATTTAAAAAAGCATTGTCACCAATTTGAGTTACCGTTTTAGGAATATAAATAGCGGTAATTTCAGTTTTGCCTTTTAATGCGCCGTTATTAATACTAGTAACACCCTTAGGAATTATAATTTCAGTATCTTCGCAGGTTGAAAGAGATCTAAAATCACCGTTTACGATTCTTAAACCTTCGCTTGCTTTTTTATCGCAAGTAGTACAATTTCTGTCGTCGTCTAAAACGTGCTCTACACTCGGAACGCTATTATCGGTTATATACTCACCGCAAGAGCAAATATGCTTAGTGTAACCTTCGCTTTTGCAAGTGGGGTTTACAACTTGGGTACTAGCCGTGTAATCGTGAGTATGACCACCGCCGTTATCTCCGCCACCGCAGGCAGTAACGATAAATAACGATGCAAACACCGCCAAGCAAACGGTTAATAATTTAATAACTTTTTTCATAATTATCACCTAATTTTTCTACACTCTATATAATAACGCTTATCGTACGCGTGGCCGATTGAGAAAGTTTTTCTTGGTAGCGCCCCATCGTAAATAACCGTTTTAAAGAGTTGATTTTTCTCTATTCCGCTAAAAGTAAAACCAATAGCGCCGTCTTTTTTAGAAAGATTTTTAGTAACGTCTTCCCCGTGGATATAGTCAACTTCCCCGCTATTTTCTTTAAGGTAATTATCAATAAAATCTTGAAGAGTTCCAACGGTCAACTGTTTTTCAGGTTTTTCAAAGACGATTGTTTCCACTTTATCGCCAAAGTAAACGTCCACCGTTTGAGGGGTTTCGTTGCCGTTTAAAGTTTTAGCGTAAACTTTGAGTTTCTCTAAAACGTTTTCGGGCTTAACGTTAAACATAACTCTATATATCGGCTCGAATTCTAACGCATCGTCGTGAAGGTTAACGATTTCTACTAAAGCGTATCTCGACGGATGATTTTTAGCAACTTCTTCGCCGTATTTTTCTTTTATATTTAAGTAACAAGTCCTTGCGGTTGCAAGTGAGTGATTGCCGTCGCCAACCGCGTATAAAAGTTTTGACGGAGCGTCGCCGTAAAGCCTATTTGCGTTTTCATCGCTTATAATTTGAGTTAACGCAAGGTTGATTTTTTCAAAGTCGCTTTCATTTACTAAATAACCTGAAACGTGACCGCCACCTAACATAAGTTCAAAATCGTAAACCTTTTTTAAACTTTCTCTTTTTAAGGTTATTGGTTCGATAACCGTCTTTTTATCGTCGTCTATAAGTAGCATTATGTGCGGAAGTTCTATTAAAGCGTCTTTTCTAACTTCAACTCTCGGTGGAATTCTCTCTAAGACCGTTCCTTCCGTTGCCCTTATTAAAGATTTAGAGCCTACTTTAAAATCGTATTCTTCTAAATCGACCATACAAACTATGCCGTGCTTTATCTTGCCGTCACGCTGAACGCGCTCGGTGTAAATTACGGAATTACTATGAGTTTTTAAAACGTCCTTTACGTAAGTTTCCATTTCCCTATTGATTTTAGGAATACGCTCTTTTGATTCGTTTAAAAAGCCTTCCGGAATTATTAGAGAGAGCGTAGACGGGCTATCTTTTCTTATTTTATCAGCGTTTTGCCAATACTCTGGCTCGCTGGTATATTGGTCACACGCAATAACCGCCCACTTAGTGCCTGAAACTTTATCAAAATCAGGGAGCATAATATCTGCAGGATAATAAAGTTTTTTACTCATAGTTTCTCCTAAAATTTTACCCGTTTATAAAAACGGGTAAACTTAACTAGTCTTCATCTTCTTGATATTCTTCAAGAACGATTACTTTAATTTCTAAAACTTTCTTTATAGTAGTTTTAGTAATCTCAACGTGTAAATTTTTATAATCGAACTCTTTGCCGGTAGTTGGGAGTTCGCCTAAAATTTCGGTTATAAAACCGCTAACGGTGTTTGAATCGTACTCATCGTCGTCACCTAAAAGATCAAATTCTTCAAAGAACTTGTCAAGCTCTAAAGCACCGCTAACTAAATAAACGTTGTCTTCAATTTTTTTGATAGGCTCGGTCTCTTCGTCGTACTCGTCGTAAATTTCGCCAACGAGTTCTTCAATAATGTCTTCAACGGTAACTATGCCCGCCGTTCCACCGTACTCGTCGAGTACTACCGCCATGTGAACTTTCTTTGCTTGTAATTTTCTTAAAAGGTCTGAAATCTTGGTGTGCTCTACTACGGATACTACCTTTTGCATTATGTCCTTAACGCAAAAATCTTGCTTAAAGTAGTTGCGATAAAAATCTTTTTCGTGAATAAAACCGATAATGCTATCGACCGTTTCTTTGTAAACGGGAATACGGGAATATCTCTCGCTATCAAATATCTTCTTAATTTCTTGTTTAGTAGCGTCAACAGGAACTGACACAACGTTTATTCTTGGAACTAAGATGTCTTTAACTTCCAAATCGTCAAACTCAATAGCCGAGCGAATAAGGTCAGACTCGTCTTCTTTGAGCGTTCCGTCTTCTTGCGCCTCGTTAACTATCGTTATGAGTTCTTCATCCGTTATAGTTTCTTCACGGTCGAGTTTAAACATTAAACTTATCAGTTTTTTAAATAACCCGAGAAGGAAGTTTAACGGATAGAAAAGATAATAACACAAAGTTATAAAAGGATAAAGAAGCAACGCAAGCTTTTCAGGATGCGCTTTTGCTATAAATTTAGGCGTGATTTCGCCAAAGAGAAGAACGACCACCGTAATTACCGCCGTAGATATTACAGACGGGTCAACGAACGAACCGTTAACTAG
>JAZSBA010000120.1:0-20349 GCA_045602125.1 Christensenellaceae bacterium
CGAGCGCAGTCAGTAGTTATTGTAAACGGATATAACGCGTTGGGTTTAAGTCCCGCCATCTCATCCGATTTTACAACGTGCGACGTTTCACAGTAAGGGCATTTAGTTGCCGTTTCTCCCATTTTTAAAACGACTATCGCCCCACAGTTTTCACAGCGATAAACGGACGACTCGTCCTTCCACTCTTCGGCTTGAGAGAACGCGCTTAAAATATCGATTTCTTTAACGTTTTCTCCCTTTTCAAAGTCTTTAACGCTTTCACAATGCGGGCATTTGAGCATTTGCGTTGCGGGGTCGAACACCATATTGCCACCGCAGTTATCGCACTTTGCCGTTACCGTTTCTCTTTGGTCTTTAGTAAAATCGTCGTTCATAACCTATTACTTATTAAGAGCGTCAATAAGTTCGTTAACGTCTATGCCGTGAACTTGAGCGGCTTCGCCGATAGTTTCGCCGTGCGCAATCGCGCAACCAAGACAATGCATACCAAATCCAAGTAAAATTTCAGGAGCGTTGGGATTTGCTTCAACTGCTTCCATAATTAAAGTGTTTTCATCAATTCTTTTCTTTTCCATAATTTATTACTCCTATTAATTCAATTTTTTACCACATTCAGGGCAGAATTTAGCGTCACCGTCAACTTTTGCTCCGCACTCAGAACAAAATGCGCCCGCGCTAAACTTTTCGCCACAGTTTGAACAGAATTTAGCCGTTTTAGAAACCTTTTCGCCACAGTTTGGGCAAGTTTTAGTTTCTGCTTTCGGTTGAGTTTCGTTTGAAGATTTAAACGCTTCGGCAAACATTTGACCCATGCCGATACCTGCGCCAAGACCTACGCCGGCGCCCGCCACACCGTTGCCGGGATTTTTAGCGGCTTCCTTCATAGCTTCGGCTGCGGCAACTTTCATTAAAACGTCAGTCTTATCACCCAAGATGCCGAGTTTGCTTCTTTCGTCAAGAGCCTTTTCAACTTCAGCGGGAACGGACATATTTTCAATGAATAAGTTAGTGAGTTTCAAGCCGATTTCGTTAAACTTTGATTGAATACCACGTTTAACGATTTCATTAAACTCTAAGGTGTTGCCCGCTAAATCAAGAGCGGATATCTTGCTTTCGCCAAGCGCGTCGGTAAGCGCGGAGATAAGCATCGTTTTAAGATAAGAAACGATGTCTGACGTTACGAAGGTAGAATTCGTACCGAAAAGCTCCTTCATAAATACGGTAGGATCGTCAACTTTAAACGCAAACGCGCCAAAACCCCTAACTCTTATTACGCCAAATTCAGGATCGCGCATAACGATTGGGTTTTGAGTTCCCCACTTAACGTCGGTAAATTGCTTGGTATTGATAAAGTAAACGTCTAACGTAATAGGCGTTTCGAAAGCATACTTCCAAGCGGCAAGTTTAGTTAAGATTGGGAAGATATCCGTTTTAAGATTATAAAGCCCCGGACCAAACACGTCAGCCACTTGACCTTTGTAAACGAAAACGGCGCATTGAGATTCTCTTACCGTTAAGGTTGATTTATTATTAACTTCTTTACCCGATTTTTTAAAAGGATATTTGTAAACTAAAGTATTATCAGAACTATCAGTCCACTCGATATTAAGTCTAAAAAGAGCCATAATCCACCCCTTATTTATAATTAACTATAAGTAATTATAACATACATTTATTTTCTTTACAACAAGATTTTTTATTTTTTTGAAAAGTTAGGCGATTTTAGTCCGTTTAATAGATATTTTCCCTATTGACAAGCAAGTTTTATCAATGTACAATTAACCTATGAAAATTAAAGTTAAAAAGATGCCTTACGAAAAGGTTATGGCGCTTAAACCAGCTAGCCATAAAAATCCAAGCCGTCCAAGTAAAGTTTTAAAATTGCTCGTTAGAATTTTATCTTCTTCCGAGCTTAAAAACGTAAACTTTAAGTACGACTTTAAAGATAGGGAAAAACTTGGAAATTCGCCGTGTTTAATACTTATGAACCACTCGAGTTTTCTAGACTTAAAAATTGCGTCGAAAATTTTTAATAAGACTAATTATAACATCGTTTCCACGACCGACGCGCTCGTTGGCAAAGAACTTTTAATGCGCAAAATAGGCTGTATTCCAACGCAAAAATTCGTGAACGACATAACGCTTATCAAAGATATAAAATACGCGATAGAAAGGCTAAAAACGAGCGTTTTGATGTATCCCGAAGCGGGGTATTCTTTAGACGGCGCTAACACTCCTATCCCCGAAGGAATAGGAAAGTTTATTAAACTATTAAAAGTCCCCGTAGTATTCGTTAAAACGTACGGCGCGTTCCACTACGACCCCCTTTATAACTGCCTTCAAACAAGGAAGGTTGACGTTTCTGCCGACGTTTCCGTTTTAGTTTCAAAAGAAGAAGCCTTAACTCTTTCAATCGACGAACTTTCAAACAAGGTTAAAACGGCGTTTACCTTTGATAACTTTGAGTGGCAAAAAGAAAAAGGCGTAAAAATAACCGAGCCTTTTAGAGCAAAGGGATTAGAGCGCGTTTTATACAAATGCCCAAGCTGTAAAAAAGAAGGGGAAACTATAGGCGAAGGCATTGGCTTTAAATGCAAAAACTGCGGTAAAACTTACGTTTTAACGGAATTTGGCGAAATGCAAGCAAGTGATAATAACACCGAGTTTTCGCATATTCCCGCTTGGTACGACTGGCAACGCCAAGAAGTTAGAAAAGAAATTGAAAGCGGAACTTATAAGGTTGAAACCAAAGTTAAAATTATGATGCTTGTAAACTACAAGTCGATGTATGAAATAGGCGAAGGAACTTTAATTCACAATCAAAACGGATTTTACCTTGAAGGTAAAGATTTTCCCCTTACGTATCAACAAGGAGTTTTAGCGTCTTACTCGCTTAATTCCGATTATTATTGGTACGAAATTGGCGACGTTATCTCCATAGGAGATAAAGCAGGGCTATATTACTGTTTCCCAGAAGAAAAAGGAATTGTTACAAAACTTCGTTTAGCAACCGAAGAACTTTATAAAATTGCAAAGGAAAACCTTAAAAAATAATATGAAACTTTGTACTACGACGGGCGATTTTAGTTGCCACGCAAAAACTGAATTTGAAAAGATAAAAGAACTATCACTCGCAGGCTTTAAGTACGCCGATTTGAGTATGTACGGCAACGAGGCTAAAGCCTTTATGCACGATAATTGGCGTGAAGACGTTAAAAAATTAAAGGACTACGCAAACGAGCTCGGCGTTACCTTCGTTCAAGCGCACTCCCCTGCTTTTGAAACGCTTGAAACTTTAGACCCGAACGAAAATTGGCAGGAAAAGTTAGACCAAACTATTCGCTCGATAGAAGTTTGCAAAGAGTTAGATATTCCTATGACGGTAGTTCACGCAGGCGTAAAACGCAATACTTCAAAGGAAGAAACTTTAAAACTCAACAAAGATTTTTACAATCTTTTACTTCCGACTATGGAAAAAACCGGCGTTATGGTTTTAGCGGAAAACGTTGGGATTTCAGACAACAACGGAAGATATTATCTAAACTCGGGAGAGCGTTTAAAAGAATTCGTGGAATATTTTGACCACCCTTTGTTACAAGCGTGTTACGACGTTGGACACGGAAACGTTTTTAGGGATCAATATAACGACATAATTACTCTTGGCGACCACTTAAAAGCAATTCATTATAACGATAACGACGGAAAAAGAGATATGCATTGCGCTCCGTTTTTATCCACGCTTGATAATTATTCCGCAATAAAAGCGCTTGCCGAGATAAATTTTAGCGGTCCTTTTACTTTTGAGTGTACCGGAACTATAAAAGACAAACTTAAAGCGTTTGATAAAACCAACGATTTAGATAATCTATCCTTAGAAGTTTTAAGAGCGTATGAAAAAGCGCTCTATCAAACGGGGAAATATTTACTCACGGCTTTTAACTTATTTGAAGAATAAAAAAAAGAACTTGGAAAACTCCAAGTTCTTTTTTAACGGATTAAATAAATTATTCAGCAACTGCAGTAGCGCCAGCTTCTTTAAGTTTTTCAACCATCTTGTCAGCTTCGTCTTTAGCAACTGCTTCTTTAACAGTACCAAGTTTTTCAACCATGTTCTTAGCTTCAACAAGGCCAAGACCAGTAAGTTCTCTAACAACTTTGATAACTGCGATCTTGTTTGCGCCAACTTCTTTAAGAACAACGTTGAATTCAGTCTTTTCTTCTGCTGCTTCAGCAACAGGAGCTGCAACACCAGCAACTGCAACAGGAGCTGCTGCGCTTACGCCGAATTCTTCTTCGATTGCTTTTACTAAACTGTTAAGTTCCATAACAGTCATACCTTTAATTTCTTCTATCATTTTTGCGATATCTGCCATTTTAAATTTCCTCTCTTTTTGAATTTTTTTTAAATTTGATTTTTTCTCTTATCTTATAAGAGATTGGTTTAAGACACTAGAAGCAAGTTAGACGAGGCTCGCGAAGTTTTTAGGAAGAGATAGACCTTTTGGTCATCGAAGTCTAAAAACTAAGCAGAAACGAAGTATAACGACGCTTATAGGGGCTTAAAATTATTCGCCCATCTTCTCTGCAACCCTATTAAGAGCAACTGCAAGACCACGAATAAAGTTCGAAAGCGTTCCGGCAAGCATGCTGTAAAGCGCGTCTTTCGACGGAATAGATGCAAGCGCTTCAACGCCATTTTTGTCAACGTATTCACCGTTAACGTATGCACTCTTTGCTGAAATTTTATTTTCAAGTTTCTTAGCGTTATCAATAACAACTTTTGAAGCAGCTACTTCATCACTACCAAATGCAACGGCAGTAGTTCCGTTAAGGTCTGCATCAAAACTGTCAACGCCGAGTTCGTTAAACGCTCTTCTGATAAGAGTGTTCTTAAGCACTTTGTATTCAACGTTAGCTTTTCTAAATTCGTTACGAAGTTGAGTATCTTCTGCAACTGTTAAGCCAGAATAGTTAACTAAAACTACTGATTTAGCGTTAGAAATTTTAGCCTTAATGTCTTCAACAACCTGCTTTTTAGCCTCTAAATTTGCTGACAACTTAATTTACCTCCGTTATTATTTTTGCGTATAAAAAACCCGCTTTTTGCCAAGGCATAGCAAAAAGCGGACTAAAAAACTAATCTACTATTTTACAACCTCGGCAGGTGCAACTTATATAAGTTACTTAAAAACCGGCTTTCTTCGGCTATATATTGTACGATAATTTTAACATATCGTAATTTTTTTGTCAAACGATTTTCAATCGATTGATAATTTAATTAAAAGTTGATTAAAACTACGTTTAAGACGTTAGTTGCAAGCATATCAAGGCTCACTTTGGCGATAGGCGGAGATTGACCTTTTGGTCATCGAAGTCTATCGGCTAAGTAGAAACGCAGATAGGCGACGCAAATAACGGCTTAAAATGGTTAGTTTTTAACTTGAACTTTAACACCAGGGCCCATAGTGCTTGCTAAAGAAATGCTCTTAACGTATTGACCTTTTGCAGCAGCAGGTTTAGCCTTGATGATTGCATCTAATAATGCATTGTAGTTTTCAATAAGTTTTTCTTTACCGAAAGACTTCTTACCGATTGAGCAGTGGATAACTGCAGTCTTATCAAGTCTGTATTCTACCTTACCGGCTTTAACGTCTTTAATTGCTTTTTCAACGTCTGGAGTAACGGTACCTGACTTGGGGTTAGGCATAAGACCTTTAGGACCTAAAAGTCTTGCAATTCTACCTACCATACCCATCATATCGGGAGTAGTGATAACTACGTCGTAATCGAACCAGTTGTCTTTTTGGATCTTAGCGATAATTTCTTCGCCACCAACGTAATCAGCGCCTGCCTTTTCAGCAAGGTCAGCCTTTTCGCCTTTTGCAATAACTAAAACTTTCACGTTTTTACCAGTACCGTTAGGAAGAACGATAACGCCTCTAACTTGTTGGTCTGCTTGTTTTGGGTCAACACCGAGTTTGGTGTGGAACTCAATAGTTTCGTCAAATTTTGCTTTTGCAGTATTTAATACGATATCCATTGCTTCAGCAACGTCGTATTGCTTGTTCTTTTCAAACGCCTTTAAACTATCAGCGTATTTCTTTCCAAATTTCATTTAAAACCTCCTCGTGGTACGTGCGAGATATAATATCTCTCCCACTCTCCTTTATTAGTCTTCTACGGTAACGCCCATACTTCTAGCTGTACCGGCGATCATGCTCATGCAAGCTTCAAGATTGTTAGCATTAGTGTCAACCATCTTGATTTTAGCAATTTCCTCAACTTGAGCTTTAGTAAGTTTTGCAACTTTGTTCTTGTTAGGTGTTGCAGAAGCAGTTTCAATACCGCACGCCTTCTTAATAAGTTCTGGCGCAGGTGGGGTTTTAAGAATAAAAGTGAACGAACGATCTTGATAAATAGTGATAACTACGGGAATAACGTAGCCCATTTTATCTTGAGTCTTCGCGTTGAATTCTTTAGTGAAACCAGGTAAGTTAATACCGTAAGGTCCAAGAGTTGAACCAACGGGCGGGCCCGGGGTTGCCTTGCCTGCTTGTAACTGTAATTTAACTACAGCGGTAACTTTTTTTGCCATAATAAATCCTCCATCGGTGGTACTTGCGTGGCGTTATCAGAAAAAATTTAACGCCTCTCCCACATATTCTAAAAGGCTCTTTCGCCTATTAGTTAACTTTTTTAAGCTGAACGTACTCTACTTCAACTTCAGTTTCAGTATCGAACATTGCAACTTTAACTTTTGCCTTTTGCGAAACGTCATTAAGATCGAGAACCGTTCCAACAAATCCGTCAAGCGGACCTGAAACGATTTGAACGCTATCGCCCTTAACAAAATCAACTTCTTCAACCCAAGTGTCAAGACGCATACGCTTAACTTCTTCTTCAGTAAGCGCAACTGCTTTACCTTGAGGACCTACGAAACCCGTTACGCCACGAGTGTTGGTGATAAGATACCAAAGTTCGTTTGAATATACGAGTTTAATAAATACGTAGCAAGGAAGAATTTTGCGGAGAACGACTTTCTTTTTGCCGTTTGCCTTTTCTTCAATGGTTTGCTCCATCGGAATCTTGATTTCAAGAATTTGCTCTTGCAAATTACTGTTTTCAATCAATTTTTCGAGGGTGTTTTTAACCATCGCTTCATAACCGGTATTCGTATGGATAACGTACCATTTTGCAACTTCTGCCATAGCGCGCTCCTTAACCGCCGATTCCGGTTAAAAGATTCAACAAATAACTAAGACCGAAATCCATAAGCATCAATACCACTAAAAAGCAAAGCACAACGCCGATAACGATACCCGTTTGCTTTACTACTTTGCCAAAGCTTGGCCATGATACTTTTTTGATTTCAGAAAAAACTTCTTTTAACTTTTTGCCCATGCGAACAAAAATATTAGGTTTTTTGTTTTTTTGTTGAACTTTTTTCTCTTCAACTTTGTTTACATTTTTTTCTTTCATTTTACACCTTAGTAGGCAATAAGTATTTTATACTTTGCCTAACGATACCCTTATAAATTATTTAGTTTCTTTATGAGTGGTATGTTTTTTGCAGAACGGGCAATATTTGCTAAGTTCAATTCTATCGGGCGTGTTCTTTTTGTTTTTGTAAACGTCGTAATTTCTTTGCTTGCATTCAGTACAAGCAAGAGTTATTCTAACTGCATTACCTTTTGCCATTTTTTTAATTCCATCCTAAAAAATTAACACCCCAGTTTTTCGGAGTGCTATCTTATTTTACATTATTGTTCCACCCTTGTCAACGTTTTTTCAAGGCTTTTTAAAATTTTTTTGATAAAAATATATTATAGATACGCTCGCGCGCGAGAAAATCAATCTTTTCATTAAAATTATTGTATTTTTTTAGTAAAAGTGGTATCATTGAAAATATACTAGATAAAAAACCTAGGAGATTTTTATCACAAAATGAAAGTTATAGTATCTGGCTGTGGCAATATCGGCACGGCGATAATTCAAAGTTTATTAAAAGAAAATCATCAAATAATAGCAATCGATACCGACCCTGAAGTTTTAGAAGCGGTATCTAACCGCTTTGACGTTTTAGAAGTTTGCGGTAACGGGGCGTGCTCTGACGTTTTGATGGAAGCGGGCGCAGATACTGCGGACCTCTTCATTTCCGTAACGCCGTCGGACGAGTTTAATATGCTCTCTTGTTTCGTTGCAAAAAAAATCGGCGTTAAAAACACCGTTGCCCGTATTAGAAATAGCGAATACAACACCAAGAGTTTCGACGCGGTTAAACAAGACCTTGGCATAAGCGTTACTATAAACCCCGAACTTTTAACGGCTAAAACGCTCTTTAACATTATAAGTTTACCTTCGGCAACCAACGTCGAGTCGTTCTCGTCTAACGGAACTGAAATGATTGAACTCACCGTTAAGGGAAATTCAAAAGTTGCAGGTATCCCCCTTTACGAACTTAGAAAAAAGCAAGGCTATAACTTCCTTGTTTGCGTTGTTGAAAGAGACGGCGTCGTGTATATCCCAAACGGCTCGTTCGTTCTCAACGAAGGCGACGAGGTTGGTATTTTAGTTCAGAAATCGGACGCAAGTAGCGTAATTAAGGCTTTTGGAATAGAGGAAAAACGCATAAAGTCGGTTATGATAGTTGGCGCAGGGAGAATAGCTTATTATCTTTCACAACTCCTTTTAAACTCTAAACGCTCGGTTAAAATTATCGATATGGACGAGAAAAAATGCCTCGATTACGCAGAAAAACTTCCAAACGCTACGATAGTTAACGGCGACGGCATGTCACAAGAATTATTGATTGAAGAAGGTATTTTAGACACCGACGCTTTCATCTCTCTTACCGAAAAAGACGAGCAAAACGTTCTCTCTTCAATCTATTCGCAAAGCAAAAATCTTAAAAAGACTATTGCTAAAATTGACCGTGATGAAATTATAGGCGTTTCTAAAAGTTTAGGGCTTGACACCGTTGTTAGTTCAAAATTCCTAGTTGCCGACGTTTTAGTTAGATACGCCCGCGCGCTTGAAAGTTCAAAAGAGAGTAAAATTGAAACGCTTTACAGTTTGTTTGAAGGAAAAGCAGAAGCGTCTGAATTTAAAATTTTATCTGACTTTAAACACGTTGATATTCCACTTAAAACACTTAAAATTAACGACCAAACACTTATTGCGGGAATTATCCGCGATAGGGAAACGATTATCCCCAACGGCGACGACGTGTTCAAAGTTGGAGATAAAGTTATTTTGATTACTACGGGCAGAACCGTAAATGATTTAAGCGACGTTATAGGATAATATTATGAATTATAAACTGGTATTTTCTACGGTGCTTAAAGTGGTAAAACTAGAATCCGCTTTAATGCTTTTGCCGTTACTTACAAGTCTTATATATAAGGAAAATTGCTTTTACGCGTTTTTAATAACGATAGTAGTATCGTTTACCTTGGCTCACGTTATAGAGAAATTTATTAAACCTACGTCAAAGTACTTCTACTCTAAAGACGGGTTTATTACCGTTGCTCTTACGTGGACGGTGGTTTCACTCGTCGGCGCTGTTCCCTTCGTTTTAAGCGGGGAAATCCCTTCGTTTATAGACGCTTTCTTTGAAATGGTTAGCGGATTTACGACGACGGGCGCAAGCATACTTCAAAACGTTGAAGCTTTAAGTAAAGGTCTTTTGATGTGGCGTAGCTTTTCGCACTTTATAGGCGGTATGGGCGTTTTAGTTTTCATTATGGCTATAACTAGTAAAACGACCGATAGACCTATCCACATTTTAAGGGCGGAAATGCCCGGACCTATGGTGAGCAAACTCGTTCCCAAGTCCAAAGATACGGCTAAAATTTTATACCTTATGTATATTGTTTTAACTATCGTTCTAGTAATTTTCTTACTTTTAGGCGGTATGAACTTATTCGACAGTTTAGTTCACGCTTTCGGAACGGCTGGCACGGGAGGTTTCAGTTCGCAAAACGCAAGTATTGCTAAGTATAACGATTATATTCAATGGGTTATCGCAATATTTATGCTCCTTTTCGGCGTCAACTTTAATATTTACTATTTTTTAATAGTAAAGAGAACTTTTTCGGTTTTAAAAAGTTCAGAACTTAGAACTTATTTTTTAATCGTAATAACGGCAATTATTGCAATATCTATAAACATTTTCCCGCTATATCAAAACGTTTACGAAACGATTAAATACTCGGTTTTCCAAGTTTCTTCTATTATGACGACTACCGGTTATGCAACTGTGAATTTCGACGTTTGGCCGGAATTTTCAAAAGCAATACTCATAGGATTGATGATTATCGGAGGTTGCTCAGGCTCTACTGCCGGCGGCATAAAAGTTTCAAGAATAGTACTTGCTTTTAAAAAGATAAAAGCCGAACTTAAAAAACTCCTTTATCCAAACACCGTTTCGGTTATTAAATTTGAAGGGGAAAAGGTGGACGATAACGTTTCTTCCGGCGTATCGGCATACTTTACTTTGTATTTTATCTGCTTTATTACTTTGACGTTACTAGTGGCAACTAACGGATTTAATTTTGAAACGACGTTTAGCGCCGTTTCCGCTTGTTTTAACAACGTTGGACCGGGTATAAATCTAGTTGGCCCAGCATCTAACTACTCTTGCTTTAACGGGTTTTCAAAAATTATTCTCTCTATAGCAATGCTACTTGGAAGACTTGAAATTTATCCGCTACTTTTAGCGTTAATTCCAAGCACTTGGGTAAAAAGCAAACTTTAATAAAAAAAATGCAACCATCGCGGTTGCATTTTTTATTTATCTAAATACACTTTAAATTCAGTTCCTGCGTCAGGTTCGCTTTCACACTCTATTTTTCCGTTAACGAGTTCTAAAATTCTCTTTACGATAGATAATCCAAGCCCAAGCCCCTTTCCACCGTAATACTTATCTGCTTGATAGAACTTTTCAAAGATATGCTTTTGAGTTTCTTCACTCATACCTATTCCGTTATCCTTGATAGAAACTACTATTTTGTCCTTTTCCCTGTAAGACTTAACTACTATTTTACCACCTTTTTTACTATACTTTATAGCGTTTGATAAAAGGTTTACCCACATTTCTCTTAAAAGATAAGGATCGCTTTTTATCTTTATCGGTTTGAGTTTTAATTCTACGTCTAACCCCTTTTCTTTAAACTCCCCGTCTAGACTTAAAACACAGTCTTCTATCTGCCCGTCTAAAGAGAAATTTTGTTTATTCGTAGCCTCAACTTGATTGTCAAGTCGAGCGAGTTTTAATGAGTTTTCTGAAAGAACGGATAAAACTTTACTCTCTTCGATTATTATTCGCAAATATTCTTTTTGCTCTTTGGTTAAATTGTCGCTACACTCTAAAAGTTCTGCGTAACCCTTTATTGAAGATATGGGGGTTTTAAACTCGTGAGTGAAACTTGAAACGAAGTCGTTTTTAAGTAGCGCGACTGAATTTAACTGCTTAACCATTTCGTTAAAGTTGGTAACGGCGGCGTTAACGTGCGGGTTTTTTGTAATGGGCGCTATGCGTACGGTAAAGTCCCCGTTTGCAAGTTTATTAATGCTTTCGTTAATTTCACTAACTTTACTTAACGCTATTTTAGTTATTAAAAACGCTAACCCAACGCCTATGATTGACGACGCTACGACGTAGATAATAACTACCCAAAAGTTTTTATTTTCTTCGGAAATTATTACGTATTTAGTCGTTACGGCGTTTATCACGTTACCTAGCGCTATACCTAATATCCAAACCGCTAAAACGCCTATCGTAAGCACCCAAGGGGATATGACGCTTTTATCGGTGATTTTATGTTTACTTTTCATTTTTTATTCCCCTATAACCTATTCCCCTTACCGTTTCAATATCAATATTTGTGAAAGGGGATATTTTATTTCTTATACGGTTAATGTACACTTTGACGATATCTTCTTCCGTATCGCTATCCCACGACCAAAATTCCTGAAAGAGCATACTCTTTGAAAAAGAACGTTCGGGGTAAGATAAAAGTTTATATAAAATGCTAAATTCAGTCTTTGTCAAAACAACCTTTATATCGTTGTTGCTCACCGTTAACGCGTCGTAATCTAAAACGGTGTTACCTATGGTAATTTTCCTTTCCGTTACGATTTTCGCCCTACGCATAACGGCTTTCATACGCATAAACAATTCGTCAAACTCTATAGGTTTTACAACGTAATCGTCAACCCCAACGTCAAACCCCATAGACTTATCGCTCAAAGTATCTCTTGCAGTTACCATAATGGCAGGAATTAAACTACCATCGCCTCGAACGGTTTTAATAAACTCGTAACCGTCCATTATAGGCATCATTGCGTCAACGAGCATAATGTCAACGTGGTTTTCAGACAATTTTTCAAGGGCGTCTTTGCCGTTTTCGGCGGTTATGGTTTTGTAACCTTCGTTGTTCAGGTTAATTTCTATAAGTTTTCTTATATTCTTTTCATCTTCTACGATTAAAACGTTAAACATAAAAAACCTCCACGACTATTTTAACATAAATTTACGTTAGATTACACCCTTTTTACTAAATTTCCATTAATTTAATTTTTGAAATGTTGTAATCTTTACAAAATTGTGTTAAAATTATCTTTGATAAAGGAGATTTATTATGTATCCTCACGAATTGTTTTTAGGAATTCATCTTTACGGAGTTATGATTGCGATAGGCGTTCTCGCTTGCTTTGCCGTTTTATTTTTAGTGGGAAAGAAAAAGGGGTTTATGCCGTCGTTTATAGACTTTACTTTTTACACCGCTATCGTATCTATTGCAATAGGTTTCTTTTTTGCAACGCTTTTCCAAGCGACTTACGATTACATTGAAGACCCAAGCGCAGGCTTTCATTTAGGCAACGGTTTTACCTTTATAGGCGGTCTTATAGGCGGTGTGGGAACCTTCCTTGCGATATATTTTATTTCAAGAAAGAAAATATCCGGAACTTTACTTGAACTTTTACCGCTCGCTCCCCTTTGCATAACGATTGCGCACGCGTTCGGTAGAATTGGCTGCGCTTTTGCAGGTTGTTGCTACGGTAAAATTACGGATAGCGTTTTCGCTATGTATAACGCGGGCGCTATGAGAATCCCCGTTCAACTTTACGAAGCGTTATTCTTATTCGTTTTATTTGGTGTTCTTGCGTTTTTATATATTCGCAAAAACAACAAGTACACTATGCCCATCTACCTTATCGCATACGGCATATTCAGATTTATAATTGAATTTTTCAGAGGCGACGATAGAGGCGAATTAGTTTCTTCTATAATATCTCCCTCTCAATTTTGGTCGATTGCTATGGTCGTTATCGGAATTGCTTTAATCTTTGTTTTAAGATATTTTTACAATAAAAAGGAAAACCCCGTTCAAAATGAAGAAGTTTAAACTTGCTTTAAATTTATTTCTCACGATGCTCAAAATAGGAGCGTTCACCTTTGGTGGCGGTTACGCTATGATAGCCCTTCTTGAACACGAGTTCGTGGAAAAAAAATCTTGGATTGAAAGGGACGAGTTTTACGACGTTGTTGCGATTGCCGAATCAACCCCCGGCCCTATTGCGATAAACTCCGCTACCTATATAGGCTATAGGGTTGCAGGGGTTTTAGGCTCTGCGTTTGCAACTATCGGCGTTTGCGTTCCGTCACTTATCATAATTTATTTAATATCGCTATTTTTCGATGCGTTTTTATCTTTGACGCTCGTTCAATGCGCGTTTAAAGGTATTCAAGTTTGCGTTTGCTATTTAATTTTATCAGCAGGGCTTAAAATGGCTAAAAAACAGCTTAAAAATCCCCTTTCAATTATATTATTTAGCGTAACGTTAATAGCGTTTATAACGCTTTCACTACTCGCCGTAAAATTCTCGTCAATTTTCTATATTTTAATAGGCGCGGGCGTTTCAATTCTTATAAACTTAATTGTCTCCGCTCGTAAAAAGGTAAAAAAGGGGGATGACTTATGATTTATCTCTGGCTCTTTTTAACCTTTTTAAAAATTGGCGCGGTATCATTTGGCGGAGGGTACGCGATGATTCCGCTAATAAGAGAAGAAGTTATATCTTGGAACTGGTTAACCGAAGAAGAGTTTATCAACTTTATCGCCGTTGCCGAATCAACCCCAGGTCCTATTGCCGTTAATATGGCGACGTTTATAGGTAGCACGCAAGCAGGTTTTTTAGGCTCGATAGTTGCGACGCTAGGCGTAATTTTACCATCGTTTATTATAATTCTTTTAATCGTAGCCGTTTTTCATAACCTACTTAAACTCGCGGGCGTTAAATGGGCGCTTAACGGAATTAAACCCGTCGTTGCGGGGCTTATTATTGGAACTGCGGTTACTATGATAATTAGCAATATATTTGCAATTTCAAAGATAACCGATACTTTTTCTTTCGACTATAAAGCGTTGATTATTTTAGCAATAATCGTCGCTCTTCCAATTCTTTGCAAACTTATTATAAAGAAAAAACCGTCGCCGATAGTTTTAATTTTAATTTCGGCGGTACTTGGAATTTTATTTTACGGATTATGACGTACTTAACAAATTATCACACTCACACTAAAAGATGCCACCACGCGCGTGGCGAAGATAGGCAATACGTTGAGTGCGCAATAAAAGCAGGATTAAAAGAACTTGGCTTTTCAGACCACGCACCCTACGTTTTCGACGGAAATTACGATTCCGGATACAGAATGTACTTAAACCAAACTGAAGAGTATAAAAATTCAGTTTTAGCCTTAAAAGAAGAGTTTAAAAACGATATAAAAATTTACTTTGGCTTTGAACTTGAATACTATAAAAAGACTTTTAAAAGAGAAATTGCTTATTTAAAGCAATTTGACTACGATTATCTTATTTTAGGTCAACATTTCGTAGGTGGCGAGCCCGACGGAACTTACGTTGCCTATCTTCAAGGCGACGATGCTTTAACGCAGTACGTTGACGAGTGCATTGAAGCGTTATCTACCGGCGAATTTAAGTATATTGCCCACCCCGATATTGCAAATTATAAGTTTACTCCGTCAGTAGTTGATAGAGAATACACTCGCCTACTAGAATTTTGCAAAGAAAACGACTATCCCGTTGAAATCAACGTTTTAGGTATTCAAACTAATCGTTGGTATCCGAAGAGGAAATTTTTTGAACTTGCTGAAAAGGTTGGAACGAAAGTTATCATCGGAATTGATGCTCACAAGCCTGACTCTATCTCAAAAGAATCTTATGATTTAGCAAAAGATTTAGTTAAAGGTTTAGACCTTAATATTATCGACAGGCTTGAAATTTAAAAGAAAAGCACCCTAAAGGGTGCTTTTTTTATCGGTATTTTTATAATATTTCGTTTGAGAGTTCCATAATTTTACTTGCGTATTTGTTCTTTCTTGATTTTAAAATCGCCTTGTAAATAGGATAGTTTATAGATACGAGTACTAAACCTAACACGCCGATTAAAATACCTAGTAACATGCCGTAAGAAAGGCTTGCGCCTATTACCTTCATTGCAAAGCTCATGCCCGTTCCTAAAACGAGTGATGAGAGCGAGCCGAAAACGTAAGCAAATACTTTTGCGGGGCGTATTACCTTTTTATCAAGAGCTTTTAACTTGTCGAATTTAGTGATTTCCTTTTCAGTATAGCTTGCGCGAATTTGTTCAATAGTTTCTTGTTGATTTTTCATATTATAATTCTCCTTGATTAACTTTGTACCATCATTTTACGCTACGGTTGTTTAACTTTTAATAATATTTCGTAAACGGTTTGAAAAGGTTTTGTAAACGTTTTGTAAAAGTAAAAGCGGTTGCGTAAAATTTTACGCAACCGCTTGGTTTTTATTGATTTAAAAGTTCTTCCGTTAGTTTTAAAATTTCTTCGCCGTAGCGTGCCTTGTATTTTTTAAGCACCGCTTTATACACGGGATATGATATAGACATAGGAACACACCCTATAACCATTAAAACTATTCCCCAAAGCCACACGCTCCACTCTAAAATCATAGTAAGCCCTAAACCGAATACTAAAATTCCTACAACGCCTAAAACGAGCGACCAAATAGTTGCCGTGTTTTGAACGAGATTATTAAGCCTGCGAAGGCGATCTATTTTACTTTCGCTTTCTTCTTTCGGAGCGTATTGACTGCGAATACTGTAAATTTCCTTTCTCTCTTCTTCGGTGGGCGCAGTATATTTATAATTAAATTGATTGCTCATATTTATTTGTCTTCCTTTTGTAATTTCTTAATTTTATTATTTCCTGATATTATCATATAAATTCCTATCGCCACCGATAAAACGCTAACTACTATTCCAGTAAGCGTATTAAAGAGCGAAACGTTTATATCTTCTCCGCTAAACGTCGTAAGGAGCGCCGTTTGAAGAGCGAGAATTGAAACGAGAGCGTCTATTAAATTTACGTTTCGTATTGCTCTAACAGTTAAATCTTCTTGCTTTTGCGCTCTTATAAAACTTATGATTGCCGTTGTTATTTTATAAAAAGCGTACGCTGCGTAAGCAAACACCGTCCAGCCCATATAGGTAAAGTGGGCGCTAGAAAAAATCATTTGCGCGATAGCAGCTGATAATGAAACGTTTAAAATAAGCGTAATTATTCCGCTGTTTCTATATACTTTTGCTTTTAAATAGTCTTCATCTCTAACTTTTTCTTTATTTGAAATTCTACCCTTATGATATACGAGCACGCCACCGCGCAAAAAAGCAAGCGCTATATAAAAGGCTGATAAAGCGCCGTACCATATAGAGCGGTTAGAAATTCCCATATAGGCGTTAAATCCACTAAAGAGAACGCTCATTACAAACGAGCCTATTGCAAAAATTAGCGTTCTAAAACCAAAATTTCTAAGTATTAAATAGGTAAACTCACGCTTTTCTAAAATTGATACGAGTTTCCTTTTTAACTTTGGGAAAAGTGGAATTATTAAATAAACGCTATACGCTAAGGATAAGCCCGCCACGCCAAATAAAGCGTACGCTATTATTGAAATAACATTATTCTCAAACCCTAAACACACTATGACTAGCGAAAGCGTTGCGCTTAATATGGTTACTATAAAGGTTAAAACTTTTGCCCACGTCGGCGGGTTTAAAATCTTTTTCCAGAGCGAGAAAAAATCAATCTTCATATAAAACGTCCTTTAATAAAATAGTGAACGTGCTACCCTTTCCCACTTCGCTAGAAACTGAAATCTCTCCGCCTAAAATATCTATTACTTTTTTAACGAGCGCTAAGCCCAAGCCGTTGCCAGCGCCGGAGTGAGAAACGTCGCCTTGATAGAATTTTTCAAAGATTCTAGCACCCACTTCGCTGGTCATACCGCAACCGTTATCTGTAACGCTAATTTCAACGTTTTTATCCTTTTGTTTTAGATAAATTTCTATTTTACCGCCTTCGGGGGTAAATTTAATGGCGTTAGATATAAGGTTATTCCAAACTATTTCAAGTAAACTTTTTGACGAGTATATAATAACGTCGTCAAAGTCGCAGTTGAGTTCTAAGTTTTTCTTTTCAATTAAAGTTTCAAACTCGATTACGCTTTCAGAGAGTGCTTCGGTTAAACTGAACGCTTGGTGTTTTTCTTGAATTTCCTGATTTTCAAGTTTGTTAAGTTTTAAAATATTAGTTATTAAATCGGTTATTCGCTTTGATGCGGAAATTAAAGTTTTAGAATAACTTTTTCTCGTTTCGCTATCTAAACTATCGTCTTGAAGTAAATTTGCATAATTTTGAATAACTGCAAGCGGGGTTTTAATCTCGTGGGAAACGTGAGATATAAAATCGGTTTTTAAAACTTCGTTTTTTTGAAGTTCCATAGCCATTTTATTTAAGTTTTCCATAATTAAATCGTACTCGTTATACTTGCCGTATTCGTGAGTTATTTCAAGGCGGGTTTTAAAATCGCCTTGAGAAATCTTATCGGTTGCGTCTAAAATCTTTTTAGTTGGGCGGTCTATCATTATTTTTCTTCTTATCCAATCAATAATCGTGCAAAAAGTAGATAAAATGATAATTTCTATTAGTATTAAAATTGCAATTAAGGTTACGTTAGACGTTTTTTGCGTTATAAAATCATAGCAAAGTATCGCCATTTGCATTATAAATGCAATAAGCACGAAAAACGAAACTACGCCCACCCAATTTATACTTGAACCTCTTGCTTTATTCCTTTTCATTTTAAAACCACCTTATATCCTAAGCCGTGAACGGTGGCTAAATAAAACCCGTCGCACGAAGAAGTCTTTTCGCGAAGTTTAGCCATGTAAACGTCAACCGTTCGGCTTGTCGTTGAAGAATCAAAGTCCCAAAACTCTTGCATTAGCGCTGAACGAGTAAACGTCTTTTTAGGATATGATAGCATCTTAAATAAAATATCGAACTCTCTAACGGTAAGAGAAATTTCTTCGCCGTCAATACTCGCCGTTCTCTCTTCTACGTTCATAGAAAAATTGCCGATAGTTATTTCTTTTTCCGCTTCGATTTTTGCCCTACGGAGTATTGCTTTTATAGACATAAGCAAAATATCCATATCAAAAGGCTTTGTAACGTATTCGTCGATGCCGATATTATAGCCGAGCATTTTAGACGGCTTATCATCTTTTGCCGTCATAAAGATAATTGGCGT
Organism: Christensenellaceae bacterium; assembly: GCA_045602125.1. Lineage (GTDB taxonomy): Bacteria > Bacillota > Clostridia > Christensenellales > Borkfalkiaceae > HGM11412. The sequence continues at coordinate 18,654 of JAZSBA010000120.1, forward strand.
AGTTTTATCGGTTGCGCGAACGCTCTCGGCAAGCTCAAAGCCGTTCATTTTAGGCATCATAATATCGGTTAAGAGCAAATCGCATTTTTGCTCGTCCATCTTTTCTAAGGCAGAAAGCCCGTCGAAACACGAAACGGCGTCGTATCCGGCGTTTCTTAAACTACTCGATACCAAACGGTTTAAATCACAATCGTCTTCAACTACGAAAATTTTAATCATAAAAAGTCTCCTTGTAGTTACAATTTTATCACTTACATTATAACAAATTGTTACTAAAATGTTAATAAATTGTAAAAATTAGAGGTAAAACGTCTCAAAAAGGAAATATTGACAGTAATATAAGTTTATGCTATACTCGTTCTATCTTTACAAAAGAAAAGGGTCGAAAACAATGAACGAATTAATTCAAAATTATCAAGCCAGGCAAAACGCAAAGTTTAAAAAGATGGTGGAAAACTCTACCGTTATTAAAACTGAAACCGTGCCAGTTAAAAAACTGCACCTAATATCCGACGATAAGAGAAAAAGATCTTTAATTATCTTAATATTAACTATCGCATATTCCGTTATATCAAAGATTATTCTACTTGATTTTTCTTTAGATTTTCTCGTTTTATTAAACGTTGTGGCGTTTGCAACCGATTTTTACTTAAGAGTAAACGACAATAGCGTTTGGGCGTTAAATCACTACTCTAAAATCAGTTCTATTAATATGCTTAACAAAATTGCCACTATGCTCATCTTCTTTTGGACGACCGGTATGCATATAACCGAACTTTTAGAAATTATAAAAGAAAATCAATATCTTTTTGACGAGATTATGATGTTTGCCTACACGCCTAGCGAAGGAAGATGGGAGTGCTTTAAAATTATTTTTGAAGAGCGCCCAATGTTTATTATTTCGTTTGCGTACAGTATAATAATGTTTATACCCATACTTTTCTTCTTTATTAGATATCAAATCAAATATTACTCTAAAAACTTTTTGGCGCTATTATCTTTACTCGTTCCAATTTTAGGTTTAGTCGTTATTTACAAGTGGATAATGGCGTTTAGAGATTTTAAAGAATACGTGCTTATTGACGAGCACACTTGCCGAATTAATCATAGAAGATTAAATAACAGTTCACAAGTTGCGTCTAAAGCGGTAATGAGAGCCGGCATAATAATTGCAGTTATAGTTTTATACGTAATTATAATGTATCAAATCCAAGGATTATAATATAAGAAGTTGGAAGTTTGCTTGCAAAGATTTACAACTTCGTAATATTTCAAACTTGAAGTATAAAAACGCAAGTTTTTAGAGCAAAACTCTAGTTTTGCAAAAGATTTTGCGATTAGCAAAAGATTTACTTCTTATAGTTTATAATATAAGAAGTTATTGCTTTGCTTGCAAAGATTTACAACTTCGTAATATTTCAAACTTGAAGTATAAAAACGCAAGTTTTTAGAGCAAAACTCTAGTTTTGCAAAAGATTTTGCGATTAGCAAAAGATTTACTTCGTATAGTTTATAATATAACAAATAAAAAAGCGCCGATTTGATACACGCTATCGCGTGATTACATACGCCTACGGCGATTACATACTCACCTTCGGTGAGATTACATACCAAGCCTAAATCGGCTTGGATAAAAAAAGAACGACTATCAAGTCGTTCTTTTTTTGGTGCGGATAACAGGGAATTCCCCTGCTAG
>JAZSBA010000121.1:0-2029 GCA_045602125.1 Christensenellaceae bacterium
GGCGTTCCTATCCAAGAAGATAAATTCGGTTTTATTGCAATGACAGACGACGAACTTGTCGCTTGGGGTGAAAAAGGAACTACGCCAGACGACCCAGAGTTCTATGAAAAACTTACTGCTTATAGCGAAGAAATAAAACGCAGACACAATAACGGCTGGAACGGTAAAATCGTTAACGACGGCAGAAACATTGAAAGGCTTATGAGTCACGAAGAAGTAATGACTTCAATGTGTGTTTCCGAAAGATTAAAGCCAAAAGTTAGAAGTTTTTTAAGGGCTTGTTATGCGAATGGTCACTTAATAACAAACGACCACTTGACTGATATTCTTTTCGTTCTTGATAGACAATATTCAGACGACGGAGAACGAGAAGAAGCGATTGACAAGGCTATCCGTGGTGGATATACGGATATAAAAAGGTATGACCTATGATAAATTTACTGTTTTATTTAATCAAAAAGTTATATCCGATAAAGGATATAGGGGTGTCAACCAAAATCCCCGACTATGAAATTTAAGGAGAAAAGAATGAATAACCAAGTACGATTATCAAATGGAAATTTTTTTGACCATATAGGCGCTATCCCAGACGGAAGTGTAGATTTGGTAATTACTGACCCACCATATAGGAATATTAGTGGGGGCAATAAAAGCAAGAAATGGAAATCTGGTTGGGCTACGTCAGTTTTACATAAAAACGACGGTAAAATATTTAACCATAATTCTATATCATTTGAACAGTGGATTCCAGAAATTTATAGAGTGCTAAAAGACGGTTCGCATTTTTATTGTATGATAAACGTTTTGAATATAAAGAAACTAATAGAAGTTGGTGAAAAGGCAGGATTTTATTTGCACAATATTCTTGTTTGGGAAAAGAACACGGCCAATGCAAATCGCTGGTATATGAAGAACTGCGAATTTGTGTGTTTTTTCAAGAAAGGCAAAGCAAAAACAATTAACAATCCGTCTTCTAAAATGATACATAAATTTGACAATCCAAGAAACAAAACTCACCCGACAGAAAAACCAGTGGGGCTAATGGAATTTTATATTCTTAACTCTACCAAAAAAGGCGAAATAGTATTTGACCCTTTTATGGGAACTGGAAGTTCTGGTGTTGCTTCTATAAGAAATGATAGAAACTTCGTTGGCTTTGAGATTGAAAAATCTTATTTTGATATTGCGGTAAAGCGTATTTTGAACGGGAAAAAAGTTCCAGCAAACGGCAGAGAATAAAAATGGATATCGTAAAAATGGGTTGGGGTGGTGGAAAAGATAGCACTTGCGCCACATACAAACACATAGAGCGTGGTGATAAATTAAAAATCGTTTCTTATGTTCCTATGTTTACAGAAAAAATACCACTTATAAACAAAGAGCATTATGAGTTTATATTGAGCCAAGCCAATATATTTACTCAAATGGGTTGTCAAATATTCTTTGCAAAAGGAATCACGTTTTACGATTATTGTTTATCTATATGCAAAAGTGGGCCATATAAAGGGCAAGTCAAAGGCTATCCTTATATAAATACTTGTGGGTTTAGGCGTGATAGTAAGATTAAGGCGTGCGCTAATGTTGATGTCGGCTATTATGATTATGAAAGTTTAGGAATTGCTTTTGACGAAGTTAAAAGACACTCACAATTAAATGATAAAAAACGTTCTATACTTGTTGAAGAAAAGATAACCGAAGAACAAGCCAAAAAGTTTTGTATAGAAAAATACGCTTATTCTCCACATTACAAATATAGCAAACGAGATGGTTGCGCTTTATGTGTAAACGCAAAGCCAATGGAGAGAAAGATTTGGTTGGACGATTATCCAGAAGCACGATTAAAAGTGATAGAACTGCAAGAAAAATTAAAGCCTTTGCTGGTGGGTAGAAAAAATGAATATCCTTTAAGGAATTATCAGTTGTTTATTGAAATACCACCAATATTAAAAATTTTAGGCATTGAATAAAAATAAAAAATTGTGTTAAAGGTCCAGCAAATGGACCTATTTAAGGAGAAATTATGATAGAC
>JAZSBA010000122.1:0-4394 GCA_045602125.1 Christensenellaceae bacterium
TAGGTCGCTCCCTTCCGTAAAACCACAAACGCCTCGCCTAGCTTGTTTCTAACGGCTTAAACTCCGCGTTCAACTAAACTTAGAGCATTGAATAAACTTGATTTTACTAACAAAAGAAAAACACAATGAAATTTTCTTCAATTTCATTGTGTTTTTTAGTAAAAAGGTCTAAAATATAAATATATAATCTAAAAAAGGTGAAATATGATTAAAGTAGATATAATTTCAGGATTTTTAGGCGCGGGCAAAACTACGCTTATAAAACAACTCTATAAAGATACCTTTAAAACCGAAAAAGTCGCTATCGTTGAAAATGAGTTTGGTAAAATCGGTATCGACGGCGCTTTTTTAAACGAAACTGGCGTTTCCGTTAAAGAAATCAACTCAGGTTGCATTTGTTGTTCGCTTTCAGGTGATTTTAAAGACGCTTTGAACGAACTTATAAAAGAATACGATTTTGATAGAATTATCATTGAGCCGTCGGGCGTTGGTAAACTCTCGGAAGTTGTAACCGCCGTAAAATCAGCCGGCGATAATTTTAAAATCAACGTTTTATGCACCGTTGTTGACGGAAACAAGGTTAAAATGTACCATAAAAACTTCGGTGAGTTTTACGTTGACCAAATTACCACCGCTAACACCATTTTACTTTCTAAAATCGAAGATTTTACCGAGCAAAAACTCATTGAAGTTACAGAGTATATCAAGCAGTTTAACCCAACCGCAACGATTATCACAACCCCTGCAAATAAACTCAACGGCAAAGTGTTACTTGAAAATTTAGAAGACGGCGCTTATTTAATGGAATTTTTAATAAACGCGCTTAAAAATTCCCCCGAAGGCGAGCACGGCCGTCGTCACGAGCATCACGACCACGAGCATTGTGATTGCCACGATCACGAGCATCACGATCACCACCACGAACACGGTCATTGTGGATGTGGAGATCCTAACTGCAAACACGAGCATCATCACGATGCGGACGAAGTGTTTGAAAGTTTTTCAACTTTCACGCCTAAAAACTTTACAAAAGCCGAACTCGAAAACATTTTATCCGACTTTGACGAGGGTTTCTTCGGCGAAATTATAAGAGCAAAAGGTGTTTTAAACGGCTCTGACGGTTGGATATTTTTCGATTACGTTCCAAACTCTTTCGATATTCGCGATGGAGAAATCGACGTTAGCGGAAAAGTGTGCGTTATAGGTAAAAATTTAAATTCTACAAAATTAAAGGATATTTTTAAGTAATGGCAGGGATACCGGTAATTTCCGTTAGGGGAATATTAGAGAGTGGAAAAACTTATTTTATAATAGATTCGCTCACGCGCGGAGATTTTGGCGACCTTGGTAAAGTTTTAATTTTAACCCAAGAAGAAGGCGTTGAAGAATACAACGAGCAAGAACTTTCTCCCCTTAAAATTTACGCCGAATACGTTGAAAAAGAAAACTGGAACGCTAAAAACATAAACGACCTAGTTAGAAAACACAAACCGCACGTAATATTTATTGAGCGCAACGAAACTTGGGATAAAGAAGAATATCCATATCCCGAATATTTTGACGTTCAGCAAGAAATTTGCGTTATAGACGGCAGTTCGTTCAAAGAGTATTTTTCGGCAATGCGTCAAATGATGGTTGATATGGTCAAAACTTCCGAACTTGCAATAATCAACCGTTGCGATTATTCTGAAAATACGTCTAACATCAAAAAAAGTCTAAAAATGGTCAACCCAAATTTAGAAATCATTGCTCTTGATAGTTTAGGCAGTCAAATAAAACTTGCAACCGACCTTCCCTTTGACGTTTCCGCTAATGAAATCACTCTTAAACTTTCAGATTTCGGCGATTTTTACGTTGACAGTTTTGAACAGATAGAGCGTTACAGGAACAAGATTATAGAATTTGAGTGTATGGCTTTATTTTCCGATGAATTACCGCCAAATACCTTCTTTGCCGCTCGCCCAGCGCTCACTTGTTGTATGGACGATATTCAAACGATAGGTCATCTTTGCGCGCTAAACCAAGGCGATAGCGTGGAAAATCAAACGTGGATAAAATTAAGAGCTAGAATTCACTATATGAAGTTTAACGGCACTCAAGGCGAGCAAGTTTTACTTGAATATATATCTAGTGAAGAACTCCCCCTTCCTGAATTTGATAATCAACTTGTAAAATTAGTATAAAATAAAGCCCCGTTGCGGTTGCAACGGGGCTTTTACTTTTAATTATTTAACTAATTCTTTAGCGTTATTGTAAACGTTTTCAGCGGTAAAGCCGTAGTGATTAAAGAGTGTTTTAGCAGGGCCGGATAAACCGTATTCGTCGATACCGATAACCTTACCGTCTAAACCTGCGTACTTATACCAAGGAAGAGTAGAGCCTGCTTCTACGCATACTCTTGCTCTAACGTTTGAAGGAAGAACGCTTTCTTTATATTTAGCAGGTTGCTTATCGAAAAGTTCCATACAAGGCATTGAGATAACTCTTGCGTCAATACCGTCGGCTTTAAGCATTTCTTTAGCGGTCATACAGCACTCAACTTCAGAGCCTGCGCCGATTAAGATAACGTCAGGAACTTTCTTTTCGCTATCAGAAAGGATATAACCACCCTTCATAGCGTTAACGCCGGTACCTTCGTAAGATTTTAAAGTTTGACGTGATAAAATTAAACTTGTAGGGCCGTTACCCTTAACTGCAACTTCCCAACCTGCAGCAGTTTCTCTACCGTCACAAGGTCTAAATACCTTCATATTAGGAATAGAGCGGAGAGCGGTTAAGTGTTCGATAGGTTGATGTGTAGGACCGTCTTCACCAACGCCGATTGAATCGTGAGTTAAAACGTAAGTTACGTTAAGGTTCATAATCGCTGATAAACGCATAGCGTTTTTCATATAATCACTAAATACGAAGAAAGTAGAGCAGAAAGGCATAAATCCGCCGTGGCAAGCAAGACCGTTACAGATAGCCGCCATAGCGTGTTCTCTAATACCAAAGTGAACGTTTCTACCGTCACGAGTATCAGGAGTGTAATCGCCAACGCCTTTCATATAAGTTTTAGTAGAAGGGTTAAGGTCGGCAGAACCGCCGAATAAAGTAGGAATTTTACCTGCTAAACGATTGATAACCGTACCGCCGGTTCCGCGAGTAGCATCGTCTTTTTCAAACTTGTAAATTTCTTCCCAATCAAAATCGGGGATAACGCCGTTCATTCTATCGATAAACTCTTTTGCAAGATCAGGGTAAGCTTTAGAATATTCAGCAAACATCTTCTTCCAGTTTCTGTCTGCTTTTTTACCCCTATTGATAGCCTTTTTAGTGTGAGCGTAAACTTCGTCAGCCACTTCGAAAGGAGCGTAAGGATATTCAAGATTTTTTCTAAGACCTTCTAAGCATTCTGCGCCGAGCGGAGCGCCGTGAGAAGACGCGCTACCTTGTTTAGAAGAACCGTAACCAATTTGAGTGTAGCATACGATAAGCGAAGGCTTTTCAGTTTCGGCTTTTGCTTTCTTGATTGCCTTTTGTAAAGACTTAACGTCGTTACCGTCTTTAACTTCGATAACTTGCCAGCCTTGAGCGATATGGCGTTTCTTAACGTCTTCGCTAAACGCAAGAGAAGTATCCCCTTCAATAGTAATACCGTTGCAATCGTATAAAACGATTAATTTTCCAAGTTTAAGCGAACCTGCAAGTGAAGCGGCTTCGTATTCGATACCTTCCATCAAGCAACCGTCACCGCAAAGAGCGTAAGTGTAGTGATCAACTACGTTGAAACCGTCTTTATTATAAATAGACGCAAGGTGAGTTTCAGCAATTGCCATACCAACGGCGTTTGCAATACCTTGACCTAACGGACCTGTTGAAACTTCGATACCGTCCGTGTGGTTAAATTCTGGGTGACCAGGAGTTTTAGAACCGAATTGACGGAAGTTTTTAAGATCTTCAATAGAGAGTTTATATCCGTAAAGGTGAAGAAGTGAGTAGTTAAGCATTGAGCCGTGACCAGCAGATAAAATAAATCTATCGCGGTTGTAGAACTTTTTGCTGTTACTAGGATTAAACGTTAAAAAGTTTTGAAAGAGGGTATATGCAAGCGGAGCAGCGCCAAGGCAAATACCGGGGTGACCGGAATTAGCTTTTTCAACAGCGTCAGCCGAGAGCAAACGTATGGTATTAATAGTAAGGTTACTGTTTTCCATTAGAAAAATCTCCTTTTTTTTGTAATGTAATTCTATTCTATCACATTTTTTCAGTTAAATAAAGCGTAAATAAGTAATTTTTACAAAAAAGGAGAGTAAATGTTTGACGTAATTGTAATCGGTGGCGGGATTGTTGGCGGAGCGGTATTGCGAGAGTTGACCAAATACGAATTGTCCGTGTGTATGTTGGAAAAAGAA
>JAZSBA010000123.1:0-34262 GCA_045602125.1 Christensenellaceae bacterium
ATAAACATAAATAATTTGGTCATTAAAAACCCTACTAATCCACATCCCGGGAAAGTTAAAATCCAAGTTAAAACCATTTCTTTAACGACGCCAAAGTTTATTGCGGATACGCGCTTTACTGCGCCTACGCCCATAATCGAAGTCGTTTTAACGTGAGTTGTTGAAACTGGTAAACTGAAAATTGAACAACAAAGTAAAGAAAGAGCCGCTGCAATATCTGCCGAGAAACCTTGATATTTTTCAAGTTTAACCATATCCATACCAACGGATTTGATAATCTTTTTACCGCCGATAGCAGTTCCTGCCGCCATAATTACCGAACAAAGAAGCATTAACCATACGGGAATTGATATATCAGACGGCAACGCTTGACCGTTTGCCATATAAACGCAAAGCAAGATTACGCCCATAAATTTTTGCCCGTCTTGCGCGCCGTGCATAAACGCCATTGACGCAGCGCCCGCTATTTGAGCGCCTTTGAAAAACGGCTCGGTCTTCGGCCTATTCATATTATAGCAAATCTTGGTAACTAATTTACATACTAACCAGCCAAGCCCAAAACCTAAAACTACGGAAATGCCGATACCGTAAATAACTTTCATCCACTCCGCTCCGTTAACGCCTGCAAAGCCGTTGTGAAGAGCAATGGCGCTACCTGTAAGACCTGCAATTAAAGCGTGGCTTTCACTCGTTGGAATACCGAACGCCCATGCAAGTGTTGCCCACACTACGATAGCAAAGAGCGCCGCGCTCAACGCAACGATTGCTTCGCCCGAATCTCCACCGAAGTCTACCATTTTAGTAATCGTTTCCGCTACGGTTGCATTAACCATAGTCATAACGAAAACGCCTAAAAAGTTAAACACCGCCGCCATTAATATTGCGGATTTAGGTTGCATACATCTCGTCACGACGCAAGTTGCAATCGCGTTAGGAGCATCCGTCCATCCGTTAACGAGTATTACGCCTAGCGTTAAAACTACGGCAATCATCAATAACGGATTTGCAGTCATCTGCCCCCAAAACTCTACAATTGACATAAATCTTATATTCCTTTTCTTTTAGTAACGTTATTATTAATATATCAACGTTTATATTATAACATAATATAACTAGCATGACAAGAATTTTTACTTTGCATACTAAAAAAAATATCCACGGGGTCTCCCGTGGATAATTATTATTTAGTTCCGAACAATCTATCGCCCGCGTCGCCAAGACCGGGTAAAATGTAAGCGTGCTCGTTAAGTTCTCTATCGAGCGTTGAAACGTAAATTTGAACGTCTGGATGAGCCTCTGCAACTTTGCTAACGCCTTCCGGAGCGCCGATAATTGCCATAAACCTAATGTTTTTGCATCCCCTTGCTTTTAAAAGACTAATAGCGTCACAAGCGCTACCGCCAGTAGCAAGCATTGGATCAACGACTAAGCATAATTTATTTTCAATGCCATCAGGGAGTTTACAGTAGTATTCCTTAGGTTCAAAAGTTTCTTCGTCACGATACATACCGATATGACCTACCCTTGCTGTGGGGAATAATACGTGAATTCCGTTTACCATACCTAAACCCGCTCTTAAAATGGGAACGATTGCTATCGCGTTATCGGAAACCATTTCTTGCTCGCACACTTCTAATGGGGTTTTAACCATAACTTTTTCAGTAGGAATACCCTCTCTCAAACACTCGTAAGTCATAAGCGTGGTTATTTCTTCAACGAGTTCACGAAATTCCTTCATAGAAGTTTTTTCATTACGAAGTATTGCTATTTTGTGGCGGATAAGCGGGTGGTCAAATATAACGACGTTTTTATAATCTTTCATTTTACTTTTCACAACCTTCATCACAAGTGTCTTCAACGCAAGCGTCGCAAACAGACTTATCTGCAGCGGCAGTTACGAGAGATTCTTCTTCAGCGTCACCGTCTTTCTTTTCAATTTTAGAAAGAATTAAGTTAGTAACGATACCTAAAATTAACGCTGTCGCAATAGGAGTTACGGTAATAACGTTAGCAAAGCCAAGGTCACCTAATACAGGAGCGCCGTTAACGATAGACCAACCAATAGTTCTTTCTAACGTATAAGGAACTTGAATTGATAAACCACCGATACCTGAAATTAAAATAGCGGCAACTACGAAAAGGTTTCTATTCTTGTTAAGATCAAGGTCTTTAAACATTTTAAGACCAGATACTGCGATAAAGCCGTATAAGGTAAGACAAACGCCACCCATTACGCAACTAGGAATAGTTCTAAGGAGCGCCATAATCGGGCTTACGAAAGATAAGCAAATACACATAATTGCAGCAGTTAAAATAGTGTAAATAGATGCGTTCTTAGTGATTGCTACGCAACCTACCGATTCGCCGTAAGTTGTGTTCGGGCAAATACCGAATACCGTACCAACGATAGAACCAACACCGTCACCAAGTAAAGTTTTTTCTAAACCCGGATCTTTAATAAGGTCTTTACCGATAATTGAAGAAAGGTTTTTGTGATCTGCAATGTGTTCTGCAAATACTACGAAAGCAACCGGAAGGAAAGCAATAGCGATTTCAGCAACCGCGCCACCGTCAATTTTGAAAGTGCCGTTAGCGATTTCTTTAATACCGCTAATTAACGCAAATTCAGGATAGTTAAGGAAGGCTTGTAATCCTACGAAAGAACCGTCTGCATTAACGAAGTTACTAATAAGCGGTTGGAAGTTAATTATCATGAGATAATCAGCGTCTGCAAGATAACCGATAGCGGTGAATATTGCAGCAACAGCGTAACCTGCGCCAATACCGATAATGAAAGGAATAAGTTTCATCATCTTAAACTTCTTTTGAGTTGAACAAATAACTATTGTTAAGAAAGCAACTAAACCACAAAGCAAGCCAACGAGGTTATACCCACCGTTTTGAACTGACGCGCTTGCAGATACCATATCGCCCATAGCGTTTACTGCGAGTGATAAACCGATTAACGCAACCGTAGGTCCGATAATAACGGGAGGCATAAGTTTTGATACCCAGTTAGTTCCTACGAAGTGAATAACGAGCGCTATAATAACGTAAACGAGACCTGCGAAAATCGAGCCTAAGATAATACCGCAGTAACCGTAAGCAACGGCGGTAAATAAGCTTGATAAGAACGCGAACGAACTACCTAAAAATACCGGGCTTTTAAACTTAGTAAACAATAAGTATACTATAGTACCAACACCCGCGCCGAGTAACGCTGCGGGAATATAAGTGGGCAAGCCGATAATCGTTGGAACGGCTATCGTTGCAGCCATGATTGCAAGCACTTGCTGTAAAGCAAATACTAAGAGTTTGCCAAACGACGGTTTATCAGAAACGTCGTAAATTAAACCTGCTTTGTTCATTTTTAATTTCTTCCTTTTGTTTATTTTCTAAGAGATAAAATCTCTTTCACTATTTTATCACAATTAGATATTTATTGCAATAGCCATTTAAAAATTTATCGAAAATGATTGAAATTTATTGTAAATAGGTTATAATTGAATTGTTTAATAGATTTTTAGGCGAAAATAAGTAAATTTTGTCAAAATCACAACACAGGAGCGTTATATGGATAAGAAAAAAGTAATTATAATAGGCGGTGGCGTTTCCGGGCTTGCAAGTGGAATTTATCTACTTTTAAACGGCTATAACGTTCAAATTATTGAAAAAAACCACGTGGTTGGCGGAGCGTGTATCGGCTGGGAGAGAAAGGGATGTTATATAGACGGATGTATTCATTGGCTAACAGGCGTGAATAAAAATTCTTCCTTTTACGATTTATGGCGCGTAACTAACGCTCTAAACGACCAAACTGAAATTTTTTATCAAGACGATTTTTACGTTTTAGAATTTCCAGACGGCAAGAAATTTACCGTTTATAGTGACCTTGAAAAATTAAAAACCGAACTTTTAACTTTTGCTCCAGAAGATAAAAAGCAAATAATTAAGTTTGTTAAACTTATAAAACGTTTTCAAAAAATTGAAGGTCCTGTTTTTAAGCCCGTTGATATGATGAACGCAATTGAACTTACAAAAATCGGGCTTACTATGGCGGGAGATTATTATTACGTTTCAAAAACTTCAAAAATATCTTGCGCAGATTACGCTAAAAAGTTTAAAAATAAATACATCCGCAAATGGCTTGAAGACGCTATGTGCGCAAACTATAACCTAATGAGTTTTATATATATGCTCGCTCACGTTTCAAACAAAAACGGCGGAATTCCGATAGGCGGATCAAAGGCGCTTGCCGAAAGGATGAAAGATAAATACCTTTCACTCGGCGGAGAACTCACCCTGCAAAAAGAAGTCGATTACGTGAAAATAGAAAACAACGTTTGCAAGGGAGTTTATTTAATCGACGGAGAGTTTATTCCTAGCGATTGGGTAGTTTCGTCAACTCCGGTTGAGCATTGTTTAAAGAAACTTCTTAAAAATAAATATCCGGTAAAAAAAATAGACGAAAGGCTAAAAGATATTAAAACCTACCCTACCTACACTTTTTCAACCGTCGTTTTAAAATGCAACTTAGACTGCTCGGATTTTCCACTTTCGCATAAGATATATTTAGATAAGCCAATTAAGCTTGACGTTTTATACGATAACGTTACTTTTAGAAATTATTCTTACGATAAAACTTTGAAAACCACAGACGGTTGCTCTATTATTCAAGCGACGCTCGGCGGGGACGACAACTCTTATTTTTGGTGGAAAGATATAAAAGAAAAGGGGCTTTATAAACAAACTAAGAGCGACTTTGCTCAAAAAATAGTTGAGATTTACGAAGATTTTCGCCCCGAACTTAAGGGCAAGATTGAAGTTATAGACGTTATAACTCCTCTAACCTACGAGCGCTATCTTAACACTAGGCATGGTTCGTTCCAAGGTTTCGTTCATACCGCGAAAGGCAAGGCGCTTATGCAAAAGGGAACGATTAAAGGGCTTAAAAACTTTATATTATCAGGTCAAGGAATTTTTCAAAGCGGAGGTCTTCCCCCGGCGGTTATAACCGGAAGATTTTCAGCTCAAAGAATAGTAAAAGCAGATAAAGGAAAATTTAGATATGAGTAGCAGATACGATTATAAATTTCAAATAAACGGCGTTAATGATTTTAGCGTTAAATACTATATTACGGAAAATACTAAAATTATGTCTGAACGAATATTTCCGCCACACGTTGACGACGCTATTGAGTTTTATATTTTATTTGAAGGGGACGCTTCGTTTTCGGTTGAAAACCACGTTTATAAGCTTTCGCCAATGGACGTTGTCGTTTCAAAACCCAATCAAATTCACAACTGCATATTAAACTCGAACACAATGCACAAGCACGCTTGTTTTTGGTTTAACGTGAATAATAGTTTTTTATATGAAAAGTTTCTTGAAATGAAAACGCACGTTATATCGCCTACTTACGAAGACGGTTTAAAACTTCAAGAAATTATAAAGAAAATAAACGACCTTTCAGATAAGAACGAAGAATTAACGAAATTTTCACTCTTTATATCAATGCTTGAAATTTTTTCAAAGAACGTAAGCCAAAATAACATTGAAGAAGTTATCCCCACTATTTTAAAAGAAATTTTAGACGACATTAACGATAACTTTATAACTATTAACTCGCTTGATTATTTTATTAAAAAATACAACGTTAGTTCAAGTACTTTAAATAGGCTTTTTAAAGATTATCTTAACACTTCGCCTAAACTATTTTTAGAAACTAAGCGCCTTGCTTATTCGAGAACGCTTTTAAGAGAAGGTGATTCGGTTATGGACGCTTGCATGAAATCGGGCTTTCCCGATTACTCTAACTACATAAGGCTTTTTAAAAAACGCTTTAACGTAACGCCCAATCAATACAAAAAGAATAAATAAGAAAAACCCCGACAGTAGTCGGGGTTTTAAATTGCTTGTTTTATTTAGGGGGTAAAGCAATTTACAAAACGTTAATATTTAAAATTTGGCAAACTTCTTTTATAAGTTTTAAGTTATTGCCGTAAGAAATTATATAGTGTTGACCCATTACGTTTTGAGTAAAATGCTCAACGTCACTAAGTTTAACTTTTAAACTTGGAAGTTGCGGAGCGGGCTTATCCCAACCGCACTCTTCCCAACTTTCAGGAGTTTCGCCGTCGCCTAAAACAACGTGCATGCCGAATTTTCCGTCGTCAATGAATAAACGGCACATAGTAAGCTCGCCGGTTTTTACCTTTGAAACGTTAAGCAATCCTTGCGAGAGTTCGCCGAACGCCGCTGGAAGAATTGTAGTTTCGCCGTCAACGACTTCACTTGGAACGTAGTCTGGAACGCCTGCAAGAACACCGTCGTTAAAATACTCGTAGAATTCAAGGTAAGCGCCAATTTGACCGGTGAGCATATTTACAAGAACTTGGGTTACGTTACCCATAGCGTCGTTTTCAGGAATAGTTATTATTCCGTCTTCCGCAAGAAGAGTAAAGATAGGAGCAGGAGGGAAACCGAGTAACTTTTTAAAGCCGTCAACGTCTTTAAGAGATACTGCTTTATAATCTCTCTCGTCAACTATTTGCTTAATTGCTAAATAATATTTAGCAGCGGAGATAACCGCGTCTTCATTAGGCGTTTTAACAAACTTCCACGCCTTGATTCTATTAATTACTTTATCAATTTCCGCTTGAGAGAGTTTTTCAGCGCGTTGAACTACTTCAAGCATTTCAAAACACTCGATTTCTACGCCAAAAGTTCTCTTTACGGCAATACCGTCAAACTGAGTACCGTAAAGTTGCATATCACGGTATCCTAATTGACCGATTTTAACCTTTCTTATATTATTGGCAACTGCTGCCGCCTTGCAGAAAGATAAAACTTCCTGAACTTTTGACGGCATTTTAACGATATCGTAAACGTATTTAAAGGTATAACCTAAATCTTTTAAAGTTTTACGGCAAGCAGACGTTCCCGCTTGATCGGCGGTTGTAACTAACCTTCCGTCTTCATACCAACCGCAAAGCCCCCAAAGTACCATAGGTTTATTTCTAAACTTATCGGCAACTTTTAAGATTGCGTGAGTAGGAATCCAACCTGCTACGCAAAGCACCATTACGTCAAATTCAATTTTAGAAAAATATTCAACGGCGTTATTTACGTAGGTTTCTTCATAATCGTCTCTGATAGGATAGAAGGGATATACTTCCGCGCCTTCTACCATTAAACTTTCACACGCTGATTTACATTTTCTTTCGATAACTTCAATCGGAGTGTTAACTTCACCAAAGCCTGCAAATGCTATTTTCATAATAAATTTCCTTTATGATTTATTTCGTTAAATTTTATTTTATCTTTGTAATAACTATACATCATTACCTTTTGAGCAATTCTAACAGCAATAAATATTAATACCAATATTGCCGAAGCAATCCCAAGCGTTATAAACGAATACGACCAACCAAAATTTTCGAAAATTAAACTGATAACAGTTGGAGAACATCCCGCAGATATTGACGCCATAGCGTTAAACATAAGCGAATATTTACCTGGTTCAACAACGTCTTTTACGTCGTAAGTTACAACTGCGTTGTATAACGTTTTTAAACCTTGAGTTAAACAGATAAATAAAATGCAAATAAGCATAACGTATATAACGTTTAACTTGTAAGTAAATGCTATTACCACGGATAATATAATTAAAACGACGTATCCTAACGTTGCAACTTGATTACTTCTTTTAGATTTACTAAAATACGATATCGCAACCGTACTAGCAATCGCCGTAAGAAGTGAAACACCAACGCTTAAAAGTATTGAATAATGCTTAGGAATACCGTGCTCGTCGTACATAAGTTTTGAAAACCAATTGTTAAGCCCGTAATACAAGAAGTTGGAAAGTAGCGCAATTATGCAAACGAGCGCCATAAAAGTAAATACTGAACTCTTCGTTTTACTTGAAAGAGTAACTTTACTTTTATTTTCCTTCACTTTTTTATGATCTTCTTCAGAGTGACCGAGTTCTTTGATTTTCTTTACGACGGGATTAAACCCAAAGAAGAAAACGAGAACGGATATAAGAAACAACGCGCCTGAAACTATAAACGGCATATCCCATCTTGAAAAAGCAACGAAAAAAGCCGATATGGCGTAAGAACCCGCTAAAGATACCGTTGCCGCTATGCTAATACATTTCATTGCAAGCATGTACTTTTCTCTATTTAGGTACTTGCTAAATATTTTAACGATGCCCGCGTAATTTCCCACTTGCAACACGCCGTTTAATGCAAATACAACGAACAAAAACGGAAGCCCTGCGCCCATATTACCAACAATACCTATAAGCATCGTTAAAATTGCGGATACGCCGAGCGTAATAGACAAGAAATATCTCAACTTTATCTTGTCGATAAATAAAACGAGAGCAAATTGAGATATTGCATACACAACGTAATATACGAGCGTTACCAAACTAGTCTTTGTTGCGCTTGCATGGAAAACTTCTTGGATTTCTATAATCTCCGCGTTAAATATTTGCTTTGAAAACATTAAGGAAAAGTATAAAAATATACCTAAAAATATTAGCGCGTTATAATTTTTGTTGAGTTCTTTGTTCATCTTTTCGCCTCGTTAATAGTTGTATTACTATTAAACAACTTATATCACGTAAAAGTCAAACGTTTTACTCGTTTTAATCTTTAAATTTTTCGTTAATTCTTGATATCGTTTCACGAACGAGTAAATCACCGCCGATATGACCTGTGTAACCACTTGAAACGTACGCTGAATAGTGAGAACCCTTTTCTGCTCTTTCAGTTGGAAGATAGCCGAACGCACCACAAGCAAGTTGAATAAGAATTGTTTGTTTTGCTCTACTTCTTGCTCTTATTCTATTGCCATAATCAAGGAATAATTCATAAGGGTTAGTTGCTATTGCAATATCGCCAAATCTTATTACGTGAATTTCGTTATCAAAAGTATCAACTTGGTGTTGTACTTTATATCTAACAACGTTACCAGAATAAATATGAAGTTTAGCGTTATCGCGATAGTTAATCTTTTTACCGCGGTTTTTATCAATAAAGTTTTGAATTTTTTCAAGCGATTCGTTATACTCTTTCATAGTTACTCTACGAAGTGGCATTTTTAAAGTAAAGGTTTCGTGAACTAAAACGCCTTCGTCTTTAAAATCATCACCGAGTTCTTCGTAAACGCCGATAACTTCGCTTGCAAGTCTTCTACCAACTACTTTTAAACCTGAAAGATCGAACATACTAGGATCTGCTCTTCTTTCAATGTAATCAAGCCTTTCAATATTAGGATCGTCAACGGGAGTTTCGCCGTTTACCCAACGAATCATATCTCTTGGGCATTGATCGCCCGCTGCAGAACATAAACCTAAAACGAAAATCTTTCTGCCAAACTTCTTTTCAAGGTGGAGTTTAAGTTGACCCCAATAGTCTGCAGAAATTAAATTTCTGTGTTCCATAACTTGTGAAGGACACGCTACGTTTACAACTACGCCCGTAAGTTCTTTTTTATCATCAAAAACGTAGATAAGTTCAATACCACTGTCGTTTCCTGACTCTAACATTTCAAAGTTTGCGCTGTTCGTGTCTCCCCACATTTGAGTCGAACCGTCGTCAAAGCAAACTCTTCTATTCATACCGATAACCGCTCTACCGAACGCGTTTTGATATAAACCTTCTTTTCTATTTTCCCAAGCTTTAACTACTGCTGTTACGATTGCGTTTGCAATTAAATCACAAGCCTCGTCCGGATCTAAATAATCGTTACCGGAAACGTGCGGAACGTATTCCATATCGGCAGGAACAATCGATTTGAGATATTGAAGTGAATTTGCAGAACTTACACTGTTACTTTGAGTGTAAACGTGAGAAGCGTGAGTGTGAGTAGCGTTTATGATAACTTTATCAACCGAAATTGGAAGTTTATCTTTAAGCATTTCTTTAACTTGATCGTTAAGAGAAGCCGCAACACTACCTAAGTCACACGAACAAATAATCATTTGATCGTTACCGCTTTCAACCGCAAATGCAGTTACTGTAATAGGAGTATCAACCCCGTTTGAAATTCTTTCGTAAAATTGACCTGCAAGTCTTATATTTTTACCGTTTGGCATTATGCTTTCTTCAGCCCAACCAAATTTTACTTTTGACATAGTTTTCTCCTTATAAAAAATAATTATAATATTAATATAGCACTATTTTTTTGAAAGTTCTATGTAAAATTTGTCAAAAAATATGTAAATATTTCCAACTTTTAGTATTTTGTGTTTATTGACTATAAGTAATTAAAGTGTTATAATTCTTTTATCTAATTTTAGGAGATCATTATGTCTAGTAAACTTACCGTTACTGCAACTGGCGACGCTATGTTTTATGTGAACGGCAAATAATCACGTGATAAATTATTCCCATCACGGCTTGCTATCATCAATTGAAAATAATATTATTAAGATAAAACTTTAAAGAACTATGAATCCAATTTTAATTGCATTAATAATCGCCCTATCGGTTATTATTTTATTTTTTCTATCATCTTATATTTGCTACGTTTTAGTGTTTAAAACAACCGCTAAACAGAAGAATTATGAAGAATTTAAACTACCTATGGGCGACGTTTATATCAAATATAAAGATCAAATGCTCGCCTTTATGAAGGAAGCTAGAAATATTCCCCACGAAGATATTGAAATTAAGTCTTTTGACGGGCTTACTCTTCGCGGTAAATATTACGAATATAAATCGGGCGCTCCGATAGAAATTATGTTTCACGGATACCGCGGAAACTCTGAAAGAGATTTAGCAGGCGGAATTCAACGCTGTTTTAAGTTAAAAAGGAGCGCGTTAGTCGTAGATCAACGCGGGCACGGAAATAGCGACGGTTTTAACATCTATTTCGGAGCAAAAGAAAAATTCGACGTTTTATCTTGGGCAAATTACGCATACGATAGATTTGGAGATAGCGTTCCCCTTTTAATAACCGGGATTTCAATGGGCGCAAGTTCCGTTTTGCTCGCAAGCGAACTCAACCTTCCCCCGTCCGTTAAAGGGGTTATTGCAGACTGTGGATATTCTTCGGCTAAAGATATTATTAAAAAGATTATTAAGAAAATTCACTTACCCGTATTTATATTTTATCCATTAATTAGTTTTGGCGCTAAATTTTACGGGAAGTTCAATTTAGAAGATGCAAACGTGAAAAAAGCGCTTAAAAACGCTAAAATCCCCGTTAAAATAGTTCACGGAAAAGACGACGACTTCGTTCCACACTATATGAGTGAAGAAAACTATAACGCCATCTCGACTGAAAAAAGCATATTATTAGTAGACGGCGCTGGGCACGGATTATCGTACCTTGTAGACCCAGAAAAATACCTTGAAGAAGTTAAGTTTTTTAACGATTAAAAATCTCACGGCTCGACCGTGAGATTTTTTCATTTTTTAAAATATTATTTAGAAATAACTTAAAACCTTTTATCAAGCAAGAGCGACCATGCTAAATACTAAAGCAAACAATGCAACCGTTTCACAAAGACCAACTACCGTTATATATTGTGAAAAACCTTTGCCCGTCTCTGCTAAAGCATCTGCGCCTGCCGCACCCGCCTTACCTTGAAATACTGCGGAAAAAGCCATTGCCAATGCCGAAGCAATTGCAATACCAAATATAAACGCAGGGTCTGCAAGAGAAGCTTTAAGTTGTTGCATCAAAAGAAACCCGTAAATGGTTTGAGTAAGTGGAGCGCCTGCAAATACCGTAAGAATAAACGGCGCGGCTTTATTATTCATATAACACTTTTTCCACGCCCCGATAGACGCTTGACCTGCGATACCTATTCCTATAGCTGAACCAAGCGCAGCGATACCCATTGCCAATGCTGTTCCTAATAAACCTAAATTCATAATAATTCTCCTTTTTAATCAATTTTTTCTTTAAATGGTTTAAATTTATATCCACTCCACGACATATCTAGGTGTGAAGAAAACTCTAATGTGTTAAGTCTAATACCGTGAACTATAACAGAGAGAACGTTTAATATCATATTTAGCCCGTGCCCAAACACTAAAAGAAAGATAGCAAGTAGCATAAACATAAAATTCCCCAGTAGCGGTCCTGCTAACGCATTGACCGTTGCAGATATCGCCGCACCGGCAAGCCCAACAGCCCAAAGACGAATATAGGAAACTATATCCGAAAAAACGTTGACTACTCCAAGCAATACCGACACGATATTTTTGCAACTTGATAAAATTGATTTTAATACGTTGCCTTCATAATTAGAAAAAACAAAACTTAAAACAAAACCTATTGCTATTAGCAAAATTGCAACCGTTCCTACTCGCACCCCTTTAATTACTAGTCCAAAACTAAAAACTTGACCGTTAACTACGAGGCTTAACACTAGATAATAAATGCCAAGAAGTTGTAATATTGCTCCTATATCTCCTAGTATTTTGATAGAACCATTATTCTTTATCGAACTTTTTATATGCGCTACCGTTAATTGTATCAACGCAAGGGAGAAACATAGTATCTGCAAGTTTTGAGCAGTTGTAAGCCCCACTTCGCCGTTCGTCCAAAACGGATACCAAATCTTATCGGCGTATACGTTTGATATCAACGGGATAGATAAACTCTTTAACCATTTAGGCAAGACTTCCGGGGAAAGACCAAACCACGTACACGTGATAGTTCCCCATAAGACGGTTGAAAGACCAAACAGTCCTATCAATAAATAAATGGGAGATACTCGCTTGCTTTTAACGAGAGAGTTAATAATTAAAATTGCCGTTACAAAGCAAATTAATAAACCGTAACCCCCGTCGCCAAAAATAATACCGAAAAATATCAGTATAAAAGTTAAAAACCAACCGGATATATCATGCTCAAAATATCCGGGGACCGTTCCTAAAAAGTCTGTTAACGGATATATAAGACTTACGAATTTATTATTCTTTAACTTAGTTGGAACGTTATCTTCTTCCGTAGGCTCTTCAACGAGAATTCCCCACGAGTTTTCTATCGCTACTCGTTTCAAATTATCAAGGTTTTCGTTTTCAACGTATCCTTTAAAATAAGCAACTGAAACGTTTGGCTTTCCCTCCGAGGATAATTCTTCTTCAAGCATGCCCGTTGCATAAGTTTCAAACTCGATTTCTTTTTCCTTATGCTTTATTGCTTGCTTTAAACTTTTATGGTAGCAAGCCTTAGACTCTATCTCCGCATTGATTTCATCAATGCGCGTATTTAATTCTAAAAGTTTTTCTCGCATTTTAGACGTAGAAATCTGCGGTAAAACTAAACGATTGGCGTTAATTAAGGTATCGTCTTCTTGCTCCTTTTGTAAGCCGAATTTAATCAATGCGAATTTAACGGTAGATTTAGTAGCGTCAAGGCGTACGGTAGTAACGTCTTTAGAAATTAAATCGTATTCCTTTTTAGACGCCTCGTAAAAATATATCTCTATGCCTTTTGCTTTTAATTCGTTTAAACTATCTGTGTCAACATCTCCCCATTTTTTTAATCGTTCGAGTTCCGATATAAGTACAATCTTCTCTGATTGATATCGCGCTTTTTCTTCTTCTAAAATTCTAATTTGTTTTGCAATTGATAACGCCTCTTCTACGCTTGTGTCTATTTGTTCAATTCCTTTATTTTTTCCTATTGAAAAAACGGAATTTCCAAGTAAAGCAATTTGCTCTTGAAGTTCAACGAGTTTTTCTCCTTTCCCTTCATAAATTTCAACTTGCACGATTCCTAGTTCACCGAGGCGCTTTAAAGTTTCTCGCTTTTTATCACCCGAAATAATAAGTGATACTTTACTCATTGGCACAATCATTACAAATAATCCTCCTTTACAGGATTTTCTGCGCTAATAACGCCAATTTTTCGTTTAGATATTTTCGAACGAACTACGGCGCTAACTTGTTGATCTGCCATATAAATGGATATCTTTTTAATATTTTCCTCCGTTTCGGGAATCTTAACTTTTTCAAATAAGTTAACCCTTTGCGACGTTGCGCGTAATTCAATTTCTAAAAGCCTAACTTGTTCGTCTAAAACTTCCGCTTCTAATTCAAGTAGCATAGCCCTTTCCATATGTTTTGCGGCGATATCTACCCAAAGCGGTGTTGCGTATAGATCGTAATCTCCTCGCAAAAAATCCGCGCCTTCGAACGTAGGAATATCAACACCTGCAATATTACCCTTGCCTTTACGGATGTTTTTAACGGTGATAACGTCTTTCGGGAAAGCATCCTTTTCACTAAAAACAGCAATCCAATCTTTAAACCCAAATTCAAGTTTTTCTCTTTCTTTTCTTACTGCTTTTGCCTTTGCTTCAATGGTGCGCATTTCTGTATAAAGTTGCTGTTTTTTTAACGTCAAAGTAGGCAAATATCTACGGTACATTTTTAAGGCGTCCTTTTGTACCTTTAACTCATTTTTAGTTAGTTTGATTTTTGCCAAAATCACTTTCCTCCTTACTTTTTAGGCCAGAACTCATCTACGAGATCCGACTTAATTCCCGTTTCTTCTCTTTCAAAGCAATCCGCTAAAATTTCCCATCCTAAATCAAGAGCTTGTTCAAGAGCAAGATTAACCGATAGCGACATTAATTTACTTTCAAAAAGTTGTCCGTATTTTAATAATTTTTCATCCCATCGGCTCATTGAAAAGCCCATGTTTTTCTTTTCTAGCGTTTCTCTATACGAAGAATACATACGAATCATCGCGTCCATAAGCGCTCTGTGATCTTTTCTAGTTTTGCCGTTTACGTTCTGTTTAAGCCTTGATAAAGAACCAAACGGCTCGATACGCCCGCCTTTGAGATAATACTGCCCTTCGGTAATATAGCCGGTGTTATCAGGAACGGGATGCGTAACGTCATCACCGGGCATAGTTGTAACTGCTAAAACGGTGATAGATCCGGAATCTGCAAAGTCAACGGCTTTTTCATAGCGAGCGGCAAGTTGAGAATAAAGATCACCAGGATATCCACGATTTGAAGGAACTTGTTCTTGCGTTATTGCAATTTCCTTCATAGCGTCTGCAAAGTTAGTCATATCAGTAAGAAGCACTAATACGTCTTTATTTTGCAACGCGAATTGCTCCGCCACCGCTAGCGCCATATCCGGTATCATCATACACTCAACCGTAGGATCAGAGGCTGTATGAACAAACATAACCGTTTTACTTAAAGCTCCCCCTTTAGAAAGCTCGTCCTTAAAATATAAAAAATCATCGTATTTAAGTCCCATTCCGCCAAGCACGATAACGTCCGCCTCTGCTTGCATGGCTATACGCGCAAGAAGTTGGTTGTACGGCTCTCCAGAAATAGAGAAAATCGGAAGTTTTTGAGATACGACTAACGTATTAAACATATCGATCATCGGTATATTCGTTCTAAGCATTCTATTAGCAAGAATACGTTTAGTAGGATTTACCGATGGACCACCGATCGCTTTCATATTTTCCGTAAGCGCAGGCCCTTTATCTCTGGGCTCGCCAGAACCGTTGAATATACGCCCTAGCAAATCTTCGCTGAACGACACTCTCATTTCATGACCTAAAAAGCGTACTTCGTCCCCAGTAGACACACCCTGACCTCCGGCAAAGATTTGAAGAGATACTATATCTCCCTCAATCTTGTTAACTTGAGCCAACGATTTTCCAAAACGCGTATTTATCTGCGCTAGTTCTTTATACTGAACGCCGTTTGCTTTAACGGTGATAACGTTTCCTACAATTGATTCTATTCGATTGTATACTTTACCCATTATTGCGCACCGTCCTTTAATATTTTTTCAGCCAATTTGGATAATTTTCCGTTCTCCTTACAATATAACTTATCAATTTCCGATTCTATTTTTTCAAATTCTTCGTTTTTAAATTCTATATAGTTCCAGTCGATAAATTTTTGACGCATATTGTTAAAGAAAGAACGCGCTTCATCTTTACTTGCAACACTATAACTGCTACCTAAAATTTTTAATAACTTATCAGTAACGTAGCGTTGCCTTGCAATACCGCAGTTTGCATCAACTAAATCAAAAGAGTTTTGTTGTAAATAAACGGCGTCAAGCATTTCCGATTTCAAATAAGTTATATAATCAATTAAAGTAGTACCTTCTTCACCAACGACTTTCATCATAGAACTAATTTCGTATCCATGATGTAAAATGTCTTTACAAAATTCTAATTTCTCAATATCGATAACGCTTTTATATTTCGACCAAGAAATAAGCGGATCTATTGCAGGATATTTTCTCGCATCCGAACGCTCGCGAGAAAGACCGTGGAACGCCCCTACGACTTTTAACGTTGCTTGCGTTACCGGTTCTTCAAAATTACCACCTGCCGGAGAAACCGTACCGCCTATAGTAACCGAACCAAAGCTTCCGTCTGGCAATTGAACGTATCCCGCTCTTTCGTAAAATGCCGCAATATAAGATTCAAGATAAGCGGGAAAGGCTTCTTCGCCGGGAATTTCTTCAAGTCTTCCAGACATCTCTCTAAGCGCTTGCGCCCAACGAGAAGTCGAGTCTGCTAAAAGAAGAACGTGAAGCCCCATTTGACGATAATACTCTGCAAGAGTAACCGAAGTATATACCGACGCTTCACGAGATGCAACCGGCATAGAAGACGTATTGCAAATTATAATAGTGCGCTCCATCAACGAGCGATTAGTTTTAGGGTCTATTAATTCTGGAAATTCCGTAAGCGTTTCAACAACTTCGCCCGCGCGCTCACCACATGCAGCTATAATAACGATATCTACGTCGGCATATTTTGACGTCGTATGTTGTAACACCGTCTTACCTGCGCCGAACGGGCCCGGCGTACAATAAGTTCCCCCTTTTGCTACGGGAAAGAAAGAGTCAACTAAGCGAACTTTCGTTTCCATAGTTTCAGTAGGCGCTAATCTTTCACTATAACATTTAACGGCACGCTTAACCGGCCATTTAAAAGACATAGTTAACGGTATTTCCTGTCCACGCTCGTTAATTACAACCGCCACCGTTTCTTTTATCGTATACTCACCTTTTTCGGCGATAGATTTAACGGTATAGTTCCCAAGTAAATAAAAAGGAACGAATATCTTGTGCAAGAACGAACCCTCGGGAACTGTGCCAACGTATTCCCCAGCGCGCACGACGTCTCCAACCTTAACGGTTGGTGTAAATTCCCACTTTTTTTCAGTATTTAAGCCGTTAGCGTAAATGCCACGCTCTAAAAACCATCCGGCTTTCTCCGCTAAAATAGGAAGCGGATTTTGCAATCCGTCGTATATCTGACCAAGTAAGCCAGGTCCAAGTTCTGCAGATAGCATTTCTCCCGTAAATTCGACTAAATCACCACATTTTATGCCGTTAGTCATCTCGTAAACTTGAATTTGCGCAACGTTACCGCGAATACGTATAACTTCACTTTTTAATTTTGCTCCATCTACTTTAATGTAGCAAATTTCGTTCATGGAAACTGCTCCATTAAATTCAACGGATATTAAATTTCCATTAACGCTTATTACTTTTCCTGTATTTTCGGTCATTACATATCCTCCATATTGCGTCCACTTAAAATGGAATTATAGTTGTTTTTATACATAGTTTCTCCTTCCTTCACGTCAAATTGTCTGATGCGTTGAAGAAGTTTTAATCTAAGATAATAATAATAGATAAAATCTTCCGAAAAAGAGTTCATAGGTCTTAAACTCTCTAAAAATTTCAAACGATATTCAGTTAAAAATTTTTCTGCTTCCAAAGGATTGTCCATTTCAACTGCGCTACTTGCTATCTTTATATATTCGTTGGGCAAAACTTCATTTTGAAGATTAAAAGTTTTTTTCATCTTCTCTGCGCGAACCTTAGCAATCGATAACCTTAAATAACGCTCACCTTGATTCCAAGCCGTAACTAATGCCGACTTAGTTTTTACGGGGGCTAGCGGTGGAATAAGTGTTAAATTGCTTAATTCACTAATTATTTTATCCCCTAAAAGACTTCCACACGTAGCTATAAAACGTTCTTCCGTTATCGGCAAAGGAACACCGTCGCTTAACCCGTCTAAGGAAGGTAGCTGTGATATAAAATAATATTCAGCCATAATTATTCTGCCTCTTTCATCAATTTTGCTATTTTAGGACTCAAATAATTTGAAATCATTTCAACGACTGTTTCTTTAGAATAATCGTAATATATGGCGTCGTCGTTAAAAACAATGCGGAATCCTCCGTCAAAATTATCGTTAGCCTTTAACGTAACACCCTTTTTTACTCTTTCTTTAAACGACGCCATTAAAGTTTTTTCCAAGCGCTTTACGTCGTCACTATTTAAAATAACGGATATATTTTGAATTTCTGGATTAGTAGACCATCTTTCAACGATACGGATGATAATTTCTTCAAGCGCTTTAGAAGAATAGACGCCATCGACGTTTTCACTAATAATCGCTTCAAATTCTTTTGTGACGCTTTCTCTAAACGATATTAATAAATTGCGCCCCGCTTGACGAATTGCATCCTCGCTTGACTTTACTATACGAGCGTTTTCATTTTTTGCATTAGCCAAAATTTTGTCAGCCTCTGCTTGAGCATCCGCAATAATTTTTTGAGCTTCAGCTTTTGCCGAATTAAGTATTGATTCTGCTTCGGCTTCAGCAACTTCAGCACCGTCTTTTCTAATTTTATCAATAAGTTCTTGTAATTGAATTTCCATATAACTATCTCCATTATAATTTTATTAATAATCTTTCGTTTTGCTAAAAGGCAACGCAATCCGTTGATTTAACGCTGATTTTAGCCAAGCCAAATTATATGTTTTAAAGAAAATTACCCCTAAAAAGGCAAAAGGAACCAGCGCCCTCTTCAGACAGCTGGTTCCTTTATTTTTTCGTTATTATACATCATTTTGAGTATTTTGTCAACACTTATGCGTTCTAAATTATTTTTATTTTAAATCGTTGCTTTTTTGTTCAAAAGTAAATTTTATTTTATAAAAATTTGTACTTTCGTAAATTGTTTTTCAAAAAATTAATTTTCGTATTGACTTAACAAAAAAAGGTATGTATAATTTACTTAATAATAAATTATTAACGAGGTATTATTTTGAAAGCTATAATTAACGCAACTATCGTAATGAGAGATTATCTTATTCCAGACGGTGTTATTTTAATTGAGGGCGACAAAATTAAAGCATACGGCAAAGCAAAAAACGTTAAAGTTCCCGACGGTGCTGAAATTATCGACGCTGAAAATAATTACGTTGGACCGGGTCTTGTTGATATTCACACTCACGCATCAGATAATATGTGGATATTCGAAGAGCCTGAAAAGACTTCTGAGTATATGCTCAAACACGGCGTTACGAGCGTTCTTCCCGCGCTTTATAACAACCTTAATAAAGACGCCTACATCAAGGCGGTTGACGATATATTAAAGGCAAGAGATGAAGGAAACTTCAAAAACTTTGCAGGTTTTTACATGGAAGGGCCGTATCTTAGCCCCAACTTCGGTTGCGAGCGTGATAAAAACGTTTGGAAGGACGGAGTAGTAAAAGAAGAATATATCGACATTGTTCATAGAGTTAAAGATACTGCTAAAGTTTGGTGCTTTGCTCCTGAAAGAGAAGGCATTATGAATTTCGTGCAAGACGTTAAGGAAATTATTCCAAACATCGTTTTTGCGGTAGCGCATAGCGAGGCAACGCCCGAACAAGTTGAAAGATTTATTCCCTACGGTTTAAGAATTGCCACTCACCACACTAACGCAACGGGTACTATCGAGCATTATTCAGAGTGCCGTGGCGTGTGCGTTGACGAGGCGGTTAACTCTAACCGTGAAATTTACGCCGAGTTAATATCGGATAGAATGGGTATTCACGTAGTTCCGTATATGCAAAGATTGGTTAGAAAGATTAAAGGAGACGATAGAATTATCCTTATCTCCGACCAATTCGTGTGCGACGGGCCTATTCCCGAAGGCTTTGAAGAAGCAACCGATATTCACTTTGATAACGCAGGTGAAATCGCAGGCTCGGGTTTAACGCTTGATATTGCTTGCCGTAACTTTATGATTCACACGGGCTGTTCCGTTTGCGACGCGTTTAGATTTGCGTCCTACAATCCAGCTCGTGCCGTTAACCTTGACAAGAAAGGTTACATTGAAGAAGGTAATTACGCCGACTTAATAATCGTCGACGATAAATTTAACGTATTAAAAACAATTATTAAAGGAGAATAAAAATGAGTAAAATTTTTGACCCCGCAACTACTTTTAACTTCACACCTGCTTCTTACGTTCCTTTTAAGGACAGAGAACTTTGTGAAAAACTTCGCAAAATTAGTGGTAAAGATCTTGAAAAACACACTAGAGCAGATCAACACCCCGATTTTGATATTCACGTTATGATGAATCCGCATCCGGTACTTATCGCAACTCTTTTCTCTCGTATTAAAGAAGCGTCTGAAAAAGGTAAGAAAATTACCCTTATTCTCGGTAACCCCGAACCGGATACTTATATCCCACTTGCTAGACTTATCAACTATTTCCAAGTAGATTGTAGAAACGTTCACTTATTCGCAATGGACGAATGGGCTGACCAAGACGGTAATATCGCTCCTGAAACTTACCAAGCAGGTTTCGCTCACTCAATGCTTAAATACTTAGTTTATCAAATTGATGAAAAACTTCGTATGCCTCTTGAAAACGTTCACTACCCAACCACTAAAAACATCGCTCACTACTCTGATATGATTACTGAATGTGGCGAAGGCGGAGCAGATATTTGTTCTTCTTCTCCAGGTTGGACTGGTCACATGGCGTTCATCGATCCAGTTCCCGATTTCTTCCCCAAGGGATTTGACCCTGCAGTTGAACCTACTAAGGAACAAATTGACGAATGGCTTAACATGAAGGCTAGAATCGTTGATCTTCACCCATTAACGGTTGCTCAAAACTCACTTCACGGCGTATTTGGTCAATCTGGTTATATTGCTGACGTTCCGCCTAAGGCTGCAACTATCGGCCCTGTTGACGTTAAGAACGCTAGAGAAAGAATTGAAGTTCACGCACTCTTAACTAACGGAACGTTCTCTTCATGGCAAAGAATGACGAGCCGTCTCGTTCTTCACGGACCTGTTACTCCGCTCGTACCTTCTTCAATGCTTCAAACTATGAAGACTCTCGTTCTCGTTTCTGACGAACTTGCTGCACCGTTTGAATGCTGGGAAAAGGTTGGCTACTAATTTATAATCACTTGAAAGAAGGGCTTAATTATGGAAAATTTTGACGTAAAAGTTGGTTTTTCAAGAGTAGTTATTACTCCACCGCTCGGAACTAATATTCACGGTTATTTTCACCAAAGATTATCCGAAGGCGTGCTTGACGATTTAGAAGCAAACGTAGTTGCCGTTTCAAAAGACGATAACACCGTTTTACTTATCACGCTTGACTGTGAGGCGTCAACTACCGAATACTGCGAAAAGGTTAGAACCGCCGTTGCTGAAGCAACGGGGCTTCCCAAGCACGCAGTCTATATGCACTCGACTCACACTCACGTTGGTCCGTGCTTAGGTTACGCAAATACTTCTCAAGGATTTTTTAACGACCTTGATACTGAATATTATTCTTACACGGTTAAAAACATCGTAAGCGCTTGCACTTACGCAATAAAAGATTTAAATCCTGCTAGAATGGGTATTGCGGTATCTAAAGCCGAGAGAGTCGGCTTTAACCGCCGTTACCTTATGAAAGACGGCTCTACTAAAACTAACCCCGGTGTTAACAATCCTGATATCGTTAGGTCAATAGGCTTACTCGATGAAAGAGTTAACGTTATCCGTTTTGAAAGAGAGTGTGGCGATAACGTAGTTATCGGTAACTACGGTAACCACCCTGACGTTATTGGTAACAACCTTATTTCTGCCGATTGGCTCGGTTTTGCAAGAAGAACTTTCGAAAGGGCTATTGATAATACCAAAGCGATATTCTTCAACGGCGCTCAAGGCGATATCAACCACGTTAACGTAAAACCCGTTGGCGGTGACCTTAACGGTATGTTTAACGACTTTGACGACGTAACTCGCGGCTACGCGCACTCCCGCCATATCGGTAACGTTATAGCAGGCGCTATGATGAGCGTTTACGAAAAGGTTGAATTTATTCCCGTTTCGGAAGTAAAATCTACTGAAATCGTAATTAACGTTCCGTCTAATATGCCAAAGCCTGAAGATATGGAAAGAGCGTACTATATTCAAAAAATGGTTGACGAAGGTAGACGTGATGAACTTCCTGAAAAAGGTATGCTACTCACTACGGTTATCGCTGAAGCCGCTCGTATGATTAGGCTTGAACACGGCCCTGAAACTTTCCCAATGAATTTAAACGCTATCAAGATTGGCGAGCTTGCGTTTATTGGAATTCCCGGCGAACCTTTCACAGGCGTAGGCATGGGGCTTAAAGAAGCAAAGGGCTACAAGATGGTTTGCCCAACTTGTTTAACTAACGGCTCTCGCGGTTACTTCCCGATGAAGGATAGTTACGACGAAGGCGGTTACGAAGCCCGTTCTTCAAATTATAAAGCAGGTATTGCTGAAACTATTATCGCTGAAGGCAAAAAAGTTTTAGAAAATTTATAATCTCAACTAAAAAAATCTCAATTGCGATTCGCAATTGAGATTTTTAATTTGAGTTTTAAATTATAGCACACAATATCCAATATAAAATAGGAATCGTGATAACTGATAAAATGGTAGTCCCGAGCGTTAAAATTACCGCGCCCTCATTATCCCCGTCGTAACTATCTGCAAACGCCGAAGATAACCCTGCCGTTGGAACGGCAAAGGCAAATAACGTTGCTAAAACGATACCCGTATCGAGCGAAAATGCAAGTGCAATTAAATAGGCTAAACCTACCGCTATTACAGGCATTGCAATTAACTTTATAGCCGAAACATAATAAGTTTCCCACTTGGTAAATATAGAAAGGAATTTTACTTCCGCCATCTTAATTCCCAAGATAACCATAGATAACGGAGTTACCACGTTGCTAAAGTAATTTGAATAGGTTGAAATTTCAGGAACGTAACTAGTAACGCCCGTAAGGTTTACTATAATTCCCAAAATAAAGGCAATGAGCACAGGGCTTAAAATTGCTTTTTTTACGCTAATAGTGTTTTTATCGCCCGAAATTAAATATATGCCGAGAGTGAACATTATAACTAAAGTTATAATATTTAAGATTATCAAATAAGCAACTACCGGCGAATCTCCAAGCACGGCTTTAGCAAGAGGTATTCCTAAAAACCCGTTATTAGAAAACACCATACAAAAGCGCATCATAGCATTTTTCTTTCGTTCTCCACCGCGTTTTACAAGTATTGCGGAAATAATAAACGCTAATACCGTGAAAATAATTCCAAATATAGCTACTATTATAATAGACTTTGTAAACTCACCCGTAAACTTTACGTTTAACGTACTTGAAAAAATCAAGAAAGGCATGCCTACGTACGTTAAAAGTTTAGAAAGTATTGCCGATTCTTTGTTTTTTACAAGTTTAGCTTTTACGAGAATATAGCCCGGGATTGCAAGTAAAACGAATACTATTACGTTCTTAAGCATTACAATTAAAGCGTCCACGTTTTACTCCTTTAATTAAAGGTTTTCTCTATTTAATAAGAGTTTATCGTAAGCAAGATAGCGATTGTAAACGCTATCGGCTTTTTCTTTTTCAGCAATAGGATAAGTTTCGCTATCGGTAGTAACTATCTTTGAAACGGCTTCGTTTATATCCTTATATAAATTAATACCGTAGCCTGCGTAAATTGCAGTACCCAAGCAACCGGTTTCCTTATTTTTTAAGGTAACTACTTTCTTACCCGTGATATCCGCTTTAATTTGACGCCAAAGCTTACTCTTTGAGCCTCCGCCTATAGAGATAATTTCTTCAACTTGAACTCCTAAATATTCAAGATATTGTCTAAGCATACAAGCGATTGATTCCATTATTGCCTTTGAAAAATGTGCTCTTGTGTGCTTTAAGTCAATGCCGTAAACACCGCCTTTAAGTTCGCTATCGTTAGCGGGCATTACTTGACCGCGCATATTTGGCGCAATAACTAAACCTTCGGAGCCAAGTTCAATCTTTTCAGCCTGCTCGTCAATTTCTTTAAAGCCAATATCAAAGCAGAAATTTTTCTTAAACCACTCTAAAACCATGCCCGCAGTCGGCGCCCACATTAAAAGGCAGTATTTATTTTTGCCAACGTAATAAGCGGGGACTTTAATTCCTTCAAAATACGGCGGAATTTCTTTTGCTAAAGCGCAAACGGCAAGAGCTGTTCCAGTCATTTCACTAACTAAGCCTTCGCGAATTATTCCAGAACCGATAAAGCCGGAAATCTGATCGAGCGCACCTGTTACTACTGCTACGCCGTTATATTCTCCAACCTTTTCGCCACTTTCATAAAGCGTTGGAAGTTTACTTTCGTCAATGCCGATAAAATCAAGCATATCTTTATAGTATACGCCCGTTCTCGCATCTAAATATAAAGTTGAAGAGTAAAGTGACTTTTCAGCAACGAATCTACCCGTGAGTTTATAAAGTAACCAGTCTTCAAGCATTAAATACTTATCTGCCTTATTAAAGATTTCAGGCATATTGTTTTTAAGCCATAAAATCTTTGGCGCAGGATAGCCTGCCGGAACTTCCGTTTGACCAGTTACTTCATAGATAGTTTTTAAACCAAACTTATCTTCGATAAGTTTCGCTTCTTTATCCGCCCTATTATCAAGCCAAACGATAGCGTTCATAAGAGGCTTTCCGTCCTTATCTAAAACGATCATCGTTTCGCCTTGAGTATCGATTGCTAACGCCTCGATTTTATAGTCGGCGGTAAGTTCGTTATACGCCTCCATAAAAAGTTCAAAGTACTTTTCCGCAGGGAATTCTACCGTTTCACCTTTAGTTATAAGCGTATAAGATTTAGTCGCCGATTTATATTCAACGCCGTTTTCGTCAAAGACGCAAGCTTTAAGCGACGTTGTTCCAATGTCAACACCTAATAAATATTTCATATTACTTTCCATTTCTTTCGTCGTATGCTTTTCTAACTGCTGAAATCATTTCGTCAACCATAGCAGCTCTATCTTTTGCCTTTGCTACACCCGAAGAAGATCCGGTTGCGTCCGCCCCTGCGATAATCGTATTGTAAACGTCTTCTCCATTAGAAATACCAGCTGCGGTAAGAACTAAAATTTCAGGATTAACGTCTTTTACAGACTTAGTTGCAGCGGCAACGTATTCTTCGCCAACAGAAACGCCGGTACCTATAAGTTCAGACGGTTCTGCTACGATAATATCGGGGTTTAAAGTTGCAATTTTAGACGCATCAGCGAGTGAGTCTGCGCAAACGATAGTAGTAAGCCCAACTTCGTTAGCTCTCTTTATCGTATCGCTTAAAACGTCAAAAGTAAGGGGTTTTTCAACGTGGTTAAGCATAACGCCGTCCGCCCCTGCAGCGATTAATGATTCGGGTAAGATATCCGCAAGGCCTCTACCTGGAACGATAGGGTCCATGTGCGGAGCGAAAACGTGAATATTTTTAGTTGCTTCTCTAACTCTTCTTATATCAATGATAGGAGTTGTGAAAATTATATCAACGCCGTACTTTTCACTTGCTTTATCAGCCGCGATTGCTAAATCTAAAATATCGTCACCATAAAGGTATGATTTAGGGCCTATTTCAAAAAATGGAACTTTAACTGCTTTCTTGTTCATATAAATACCTTCTTATAATAAATTCGCTTTTAGCGTATAGTTATATTATATAACTACTTTGCTTATTTTTCAAGTTATTTACTGAAATTTTAAGCCTTTTGAAAAAAAATTAATAAATTTCTTTAAATTTATTGAAATGGAAATTTTTAAGTGTTATAATTCCAATAACCTAGGAGACAGTTATGAATAAATTATCCGACGTATCAAGTAAAAAAGCAAATTCAGAGAAAATTGATTTTAGCAAATCTTTAAAAGAGATTGAAGATCTTTTCGGCTCTAATGATAAAAACAAAAAGAATAAAGGCTTTATTTCCAAACTCCTTAAAAAAGATATGAAGCCAATAATTTTTACTACAATTTTATATTTGTTTCAAACGCTACCAGTATTCGTGATGCCACTACTCACTAGTGATATTATCGATCTAGTTACCACTAGACCCGATAATTTTATTCAGAGAATAATTATCGACGCAATTATCATATTTATAACGATTGTTTTAAACGTTCCGTTTACTTGTTGGCGCGGACATATTATGAATAATATGATAAGAACGACGACTGCAAAAGTTAAGTCAACGCTCGTTAGAAAACTTCAAAGGCTTTCTATAACTTTCCATAAAGAAATTGAAGAAGGCGTGTTGCAGTCAAAGTTCTTGCGCGATATGGAAAATATCGAAAACTATTATAGATTGTTCGTTAACAGCTTGCTAACGTCTATAATCTGCGCTTGCATTTCTATTGCGATTGCGGCGGTTAAAAACCCTATAGTTTTACTTTTTTTCTTAATAGCAGTTCCGCTTAACGTTTTAATAGTTAAGATGTTCCGCAAAAAAATTATGGCGAAAAGTTCTATTTTTAGAAAGGAAAACGAGAACTTGTCCGCAAAAATTACGACTAGTATTCAAATGATGCCTATAACCAAGGCTCACGGCTTGCTTTTACAAGAAGAAACTAGCGTCAACGAAAAGATTGAAGTTGCAACTCAAGCAGGGCTTAACCTTGACAAAGCGCATATGTTCTTTGGCGCTATGCTCTGGGTAGGAAGTCAAGCAGTTTCTATAATTTGCTTTTTATTCTGCATATTCCTTGCAATTAATAACGTTTTATCAATAGGCGAAGTGGTTTTATTCCAATCGTTATTTTCATCAATCTCGTCAAACATACTCTCTATAACCAACGTTTTGCCAAACCTTATAACCGGCGCGGAATCCGTTCGCTCGCTCTCTGAAATTATGCAGGCAGACGAACTTGAACACGACGACGGTAAACTCCCAGTTCCCGGAATTAAGGGCGATTTTGAATTTTTAAACGTTTGCTATCAATATCCTAACGCAAGCAAGGTTGTAATAAGCGATTTTAACCTTAAGGTTAAAGCGGGGCAAACGGTTGCTTTCGTAGGCTCGTCAGGTTCTGGAAAGTCAACGATGATAAACCTTATTATAGGTTTACTTTCCCCTGTTAGCGGTGATATATTAGTAGACGGTAAACCGCTTAAAGACCTTCCTATGCAAACTTATAGAAAGTTTATATCGGTAGTTCCTCAAAACACTATACTATTTTCCGGAACGATTAAAGACAATATTACTTACGGCCTTTCGCACTACACCGAAGAAGAACTTCAAAAAGCCGTTGAAGACGCTGCTATAAACGAGTTTTTAGATATTCTTCCTAACGGGCTTAACTCGATAGTAGGCGAACACGGAGATAAACTTTCGGGCGGGCAAAAGCAAAGAATTTCTATCGCTCGAGCGCTCATTAGAAAACCAAGCATTTTAATACTTGACGAAGCCACTTCCGCTCTTGACAATATTTCTGAATTACATATTCAACGAGCAATCGAGAACGCATCTAAGGAAAGAACGACGTTTATCGTAGCGCATAGGCTTTCAACCATTAGAAACGCCGATATAATAGTCGTTATGGAAAACGGAAAAATTGTTGAAACGGGATCTTATAGCGAACTTATTAAACTTAACGGAAAGTTTTCAGAACTTGAAAGATTATCAACCTTTACTGGAGAACACGATGAAAAAATATCTAATATCTAACGAAGGCAATTTTTATAAGGCAAACTTGCATTGTCATACGACTATGTCTGACGGCAATCTTACCCCTGCGGAAATTAAAGAACTTTATTTAAGTTTAGGATACTCCGTGGTTGCCTTCACCGATCACGACGTTTTTATTCCGCATAACGATTTAACAGACGATAATTTCGTTGCCCTCAACGGTTTTGAAATGGAATTTGCCGATTATTACGATTGTTACTTAAACGCTAAGCCTTGGGACTTTGTTAAGCAATCTCACTTTTGTTTTATAGCGCTTGACGATAAAATGGATATTCAACCGTTTTATCACAGAACTAAATACACCATTGGAAATACAGAGGCAAGAAAACTCGTAAAGTTTAACGAAAATGAACCCGATTTTGAAAGATGGTTCACTCCTAACTGCATTAACTACGTTGTTAAAGCCGCTAGAGAGAAAAATTTCTTCGTAACCTATAATCACCCAACTTGGTCGCTTGAAGATTACAGAGATTATTCTTGCTATAAAGGAATGAACGCCTTTGAAATTATGAACGGCGATACGGCTCTAGGCTATCTCGATTATAACCCAGCGGTATACGACGATATTTTGCGCGGTGGTCAAAAATTATTCATTATCGCGGGCGATGATAATCACAACCGCAACCCCCTTCCTTCTCACTTTGGTAGCGGCGTTTGCTATACTATGATAAAAGCAAAAGAACTAACCTATAAGGCGATTACCGATAGTATGCTAAAGGGTGATTTCTACGCAAGCCAAGGCCCTGAAATAAAAGAACTTTATATTGAAGACGATAAACTCTATATAAAATGCTCTGAGGCTTATAAAATCAACGTTACCTATCAAGCTTGCAAAGCGCAAGTTAAATACTCTGAAGACGGAACTCCGCTTACCGAAGCGTGTTTTGACCTTTCTAAAGTTCACGGTTACTTTAGAGTTACGGTAACGGACAGCGAAAGTCGCCACGCATGCACTAACGCATACTTTCCTGAAGATTTAGGTTTATAAGGAGAACGTTATGAGAAAATATCTAATATCTAACGAAGGCAATTTTTACAAGGCGAACTTGCATTGCCATACGACTATGTCCGACGGCAAACTTACTCCATTAGAAGTTAAAGAGCATTATTTGAGTTTAGGATATTCCGTCGTTGCTTACACCGATCACGACCTTATGGTTTGCCACAACGACTTAACTGACGAAAATTTCGTTGCGCTCAACGGTTTTGAGGTTGAATTTTGGGAAAAGGATAAACCTGCTAAGGCTTGGGCGTTCCGCAGTCAATGCCATATAAACTTTATAGCGCTTGACCAAGATAACGATATTCAACCGTTTTGGCATAGAACCAAATATATAATAGGCAATAATCATCTTAGACACCTTGGAAAGTTTGATGAAAACGAGCCGGATTTTGAAAGGTGGTACGACGAGTGGTGCGTTTCTCGCATGATGAAAGAAGGTAGAGAAAAAGGGTTCTTCGTAACTTACAATCACCCTAACTGGTCAAGGGAAAACTACTCTATCTATTCAAAATACAAAGGCATGAACGCTTTAGAGATTATGAACGGCGCATTATCCGCTGGATTTGAAGACTATTCTCCTAAAGCATACGACGATATTTTGCGCACGGGTCAAAAGATATTTGCTATTGCGGGCGACGATAATCACAACAAGCATCCGCTTGACTCTCCATACTCTGATAGTGGCGTTTGCTTTACTATGATAAAAGCA
Organism: Christensenellaceae bacterium; assembly: GCA_045602125.1. Classification (GTDB taxonomy): domain Bacteria; phylum Bacillota; class Clostridia; order Christensenellales; family Borkfalkiaceae; genus HGM11412. Next base: position 29,555 of record JAZSBA010000123.1, read on the forward strand.
AAAGAATTAACCTATAAGGCGATTACCGATAGTATGCTAAAAGGCGATTTCTACGCGAGCGAAGGCCCTGAAATAAAAGAACTCTATATTGAAGACGGTAAACTTTATATTAAAACTTCCCCGGCGCTTATGATTTCTATCAATTACGAAGGAAGAAAAGCCGATTGCGTTTACAAGGAAGAAAACGGCAAGGAAGTAACCGAAGCGTGCTTTGAACTTAGCAAAAAACACGGCTATTTTAGAATTACCGTTACCGGCGCTTGCGATAAACACGCTTGCACTAACGCATATTTCCCAGAAGATATAGGCTTATAATTAAAAAAGCAGTTGTAAAACTGCTTTTTTTGTGTTAAAATTATTATTATGAAAAGAGCAAGTGGCGTTTTAATGCATATATCGTCGCTTTACGGCGACTATTCAATAGGAAGTTTTGGAAAAGAGGCGAGAGAATTTGTTGACTTACTCTCTAGCGGTGGGTTTAGTTATTGGCAAGTTCTACCCTTTTGTTTGCCTGACGATTGCAACTCACCTTATAAATCTTTCGGCGCGTTTAGTGGAAACCCTTTCTTTATAGACCTTCCAACACTTTATGAAAAGGGGCTTATCTCTAAGGAAGATTTAGATAGCGCTAGGCAAAATACACCCTATCTTTGCGAGTTTGATAGGCTTAAAAAAGAAAGGTTTTTATTGCTTGAAAAAGCGAGTGAAAACTTTAAAGAAACGGATAAATTAGATAAGTTTTATAAAGAATTCCCAGAAGTTTTAAAGTTTTGCGAGTTTATGGCGTTAAAATCTAGTAACGATAACCTTCCGCACGATAAGTGGGCGGTTTCCACCCCCGATAAAAACTCTCTTAAAACTTGGAAATTTATTGAGTACGAGTTTTTTACCGAGTGGCTTGAACTTAAAAATTACGCAAATTCTAAAAACGTTAAAATTATAGGCGATATGCCAATTTACGTTGACTTTGATAGTAGCGATTTATTTTTTAATAAAGAAGAGTTCTTGCTTGATAGAAACGGAAAACCCAAGCTCGTTGCGGGCGTTCCACCCGATTATTTTTCAAAAGACGGGCAACTTTGGGGCAACCCATTATACGATTGGGAAAAAATGAAAACTAACGGATATTCTTGGTGGCTTAAACGCCTAGATTTCCATAAAAAAATCTTTGACGGCGTTAGAATTGACCATTTTAGAGCCTTTCAAGATTATTACGCGGTAAAATCTAGCGAAAAGACCGCTAAAAACGGCAAGTGGAGAAAAGGCCCGAGACTATCTCTTATAAACGCTTTTAAGAAAATTCAGGGCGATTTTACCATAATTGCAGAAGATTTAGGGGTTATAACCGATAGCGTTAGAAAACTCGTTGATAAAAGCGGTTTCCCCGGTATGAGAGTTTTGCAGTTTGCATTTTTAGGCGATAAAAACTCTCCGCACCTTCCGCATAATTATATAAATAATTCGGTGGCGTACACGGGTACTCACGATAATAACACTTTACTTGGTTACGTTTGGGAAAGTTCGGTTGAAGATAGAAATTTAATGCTTGATTACTTTAATATTCCAAGAGAAAATTGGAATAACGCTTACGACGATATTATTATAAAAATGCTCTCGTCAACTGCAGGGCTTACGATATTCCCTATTCAAGATTTATTAAAATACGGAGCGGACACTAGGCTTAACACCCCTGGTGTTCCAGAGAATAATTGGGCGTTTAGAACGACCAAAGACGGAATAGTCAAAATCGACTTTAAAAAGTACAAATACTATAACGATTTATATTCAAGAACTTAAAAAGATGCAAGCGAAACGCTTGCATCTTTTTTTATTGTATTTTTCCGCTTTCTACGTTGAAAATTTTAGCGTTTTTAGCGCTTAATTCTTCGGGAATATCGGTGAGCGTTATTATCGTTTGAAAGCCTGAAAGTCTATCTATAAGGCGGTTTCTACGCTCGCTGTCAAGTTCGGATAACGCATCGTCAAGTATTAAAATAGGAAATTCAGAAAACCTATCTTTAAAGAGAGAAACTTCGGCAAGTTTAAGTGATATTGCAACCGTTCTTTGTTGACCTTGAGAGCCGTAAACCTTAACGTCTTCCCCGTTTACTTTCATCTTAATATCGTCTCTATGCGGACCGATTGTTGTGTAACCTAAAATCAAGTCCTTTTCCACACGGCTTGAAAGCAAACTAAATATCTCTTCTTCGCCACCGCCTTGATAATGCGGAGTTTCAAGCGCTAACTCTAAATCGCTACCACCCGTGATATACTCGTGTTCGAATTTTGCGTACGGCGTGAGTTTTTCAATAAAATCACGGCGCTTGTTTATAATTTCTACCGCGTAGCGTGAAAGTTCTTTATCCCAAAGGGGTAAAGTTTGATAAACGGTGTCTAAATCATCGCTTTTTAAAAGATTGTTTCTCTGGTCTAAAATTTTACGATAAGTTTGAAGGGAATAATAGTACTGCCTATCCATTTGGGATAGAGAAATATCCATAAACCTACGCCTATCTTCAGGGCTTTGTTGAATAAGTTTAAGTTCGCCGGGGTTGAAAAACACCGAGTTTATATGCCCCATAAGTTCGCCCGATTTTTTTATCGGAACGCCGTTTATCGAGATATTCTTTTTAGTGAGTAAAAATTCAATTTCAACTTCGGTTAAACCAAACCTACTTTCGCAAATTCCCGTAACTAACGCGGATTTTTCGCCGTATCTTACAACTTGCCTATCTCTCGTTGCTCTTGGCGAATAACCCGTGCAAAGATAAAAAACCGCCTCGGCGCAGTTAGTTTTACCTTGGGCGTTGTTACCAACTAAAATATTAATGCCGTCAATAAATTCGAAAACTGCGTTTTCGTAATTGCGGTAGTTTTTTAAGGTTAGTTTTTTTACGAACATATTTACCCGACCTAAAAGGTTGATTTTTGACAAAGTTTGTTATATAATAACTTTGATTAAGTTAATTATACAACATTTTCCCAAAAAAAACTACGGTTTAAGGAAACATTTATGCAAAGTTACGAAATTATTTGGAAGAATACCCTTCCCGAAATTGAAAAATTACTCTCGACCTTTACTTACGAGAAGTATATCAAAGAATTAAAGCCCATTGACCTTTACGATAAAACTCTCGTTCTTATGACCAAGAGTCAAGTTAACGCGGACTTTATTAATCTTGACACGGTTATGCCTAAACTCTTAATTGCGCTTGAACGCGCAAAAGTTGAAGTTAACTATATTGAACTTTTCGTTGGCACTAACTCCGAGCAGTACACTTCGCATAAAGCGGAAAACGGCGATAGCAAGATTGAAAGTTTACCGATAGATCCAAATTATACCTTTGATAACTTCGTGGTGGGAAATTCTAACCGCTATCTTTACGCTGCGGCAAAAGCCGTTGCGGAAGACCCCGGCAATAACTATAACCCACTCTTTATCTACGGTTCGTCCGGTCTTGGTAAAACTCATATAATGCACTCTATTGCAAATTACATAAATAAGCACCAGCCTAAAAAGAGAGTTTTATACGCTACTTGCGAAAAGTTTATGACCGATCTTATTGAAAATATCCGTTCGGGAAAGGCTTACTCTCAAGAAGGCAAAAGCGTTAGAAATAAATATCGTAACGTTGACGTCTTGATCGTTGACGACGTTCAATTTTTATCTAAAAAACAATCGACGCAAGAAGAGTTCTTCCACACCTTTAACGAACTTTACGGCGCTAATAAGCAAATAGTATTATCCGCCGACTGCGAGCCAAAGGAAATCGAACTTTTAGACGAGCGTTTGCGCACTCGCTTTGAAGGCGGGCTTAAAGCGCAAGTTCTCCCCCCTGATATTGAAACGAAGATTGCAATCGTTCAGAAAAAAGCCGAACTTAAAAAACATATCATCGGGCTTGACGTTGCAACTTTCATAGCCGAAAATTCAGACGATAACGTTAGAAGTTTGGAAGGTATGCTTAATAAAGTTTTATTCTCCGCTCTTCTTCACGAACAACAACCCAATCTATCTCTTGCTATGGAAGCGCTTAAAGATAGCGCGCAAGTGGACGTTAAGGAAACGATAACGACTTCTATGATTATAGACACCGTTTGCTCGTACTACAAAATTAAAAAGTCTGACTTAACTGGCAAAAAGAGAAATAAAGAACTCGTAGAGCCAAGGCAAATTTGCGCTTATTTAATGACGGAACTTATGTCTATTCCGCTCGTTACTATAGGTCAAGCGCTCGGCGGTAAAAACTACGCTACAATTATTCACTCTCGTGATAAAGTTTCCGAACTCATTAGAATAAGCGACGCTTACGCTACGCAAGTAAACGACATTAAAAATTTAATACTCAAAAAATAATATGAAAGACTATATACTTAAAAGCCAGTACGACGCCGTCGTTATAGGCGCGGGGCACGCCGGTTGCGAAGCCGCGCTCGCTCTTGCTAGAACGGGGCAAAATACTGCGCTTATGACTATCAATTTAGATAATATCGCGTTTATGGCGTGCAATCCGTCAATCGGCGGAACGGCAAAAGGTCATTTAGTTCGCGAACTTGACGCATTAGGCGGTGAAATGGGCGTTAACATAGATAAAACTATGCTCCAAATTAAAATGCTCAACCGCGGTAAAGGAGTTGCCGTTCAATCGTTAAGAGCGCAAGCGGATAAAAACCTTTATCACCGTGAAATGAAAAAAACGCTTGAAAA
>JAZSBA010000124.1:0-7398 GCA_045602125.1 Christensenellaceae bacterium
AGTTTAGCGGTTAAAATTTTTATTCAAAATTGTAGAGATATTATTGATAACGGTTATTGGGACACGGACCAAGCCGTTCGCCCACGCTGGGCTGACGGTACGCCTGCTCACACCGTTAAAAAATTTGGTATTGTAAATAGATACGATTTATCTAAAGAATTTCCTATCTTAACTATTAGAAAAACTTTCTTTAAGTCGGCTATTGACGAGATTTTATGGATTTGGCAAAAAAAGAGCAACAACATTAAAGACTTAAATTCTAAAATTTGGGATCAATGGGCGGATGAAAACGGCTCTATCGGTAAAGCGTACGGCTATCAACTCGGCGTTAAGCACAAGTATAAAGAAGGGGAGATGGACCAAGTTGATAGAGTTCTTTTCGACCTTAAAAACAATCCTTATTCAAGAAGAATAATGACGAATATCTATACTTTTCAAGACCTTCACGAAATGAACCTTTATCCTTGCGCTTATTCTATGACGTTTAACGTGTCTGACGGCAAGCTCAACGGCATACTCAATCAACGCTCGAACGATATGGTCGTTGCTAATAACTGGAACGTAGTTCAATATTCAATTTTACTTATTATGCTTGCTCAAGTATCTAATTTAGAAGTTGGGGAACTCGTTCACGTAATATCTGACGCGCACATTTACGATAGGCATATTCCCGCGCTTGAAACGATGTTTAAAAACGAGCAGTTCGAAGCGCCTAAACTTATCGTTAATAAAGAAGTTAAGAACTTCTACGACTTTACCGTTGACGATTTTAAACTCGTTGATTATAAGTCGACACCGCTCGATAGTAAATTGGAGGTTGCTATATAATGAAATCAATAGTTGCAGTAGATAAAAAGTGGGGTATTGGTAAAAATAACGATTTACTTTTCTCTCTCCCTGAAGATATGAAGTTCTTCCGTGAAAAAACTAGTGGTAAAGTTTGCTGTATGGGATATAACACTTTGCTTTCCTTCCCCGGCTCAAAACCACTTAAAAATAGAGTTAATATCGTTTTAGCGCCCGAAGGCGTTAAAAGAGACGATTGCATTATCGTTTACTCTTTAGATGAACTATCAAAAGAACTTTCTAAATACAATAGCGACGATATCTTCGTTATAGGCGGAGCGATGTTCTATAAAACGATGGTTGACTATTGCTCTGAAATTTTAGTTACTAAAGTCGATGCGGACGGCGAGGCAACCGTATTTTATCCAAACCTTGATGAAAAGGATAACTTTGAACTTGTATATACGTCTGACGCAGTTGAAACTAACGGATATACGATTAGGTTTACAACTTATAAAAACAACGATATCAAAAAATTCTAACAAAAGACCTTTTAAGGTCTTTTTTCTTTTTGAGTATTTACAAAATTTATAAATTTGGCTATACTAAATATAGAAAACATAAAGGAGTAAATTGTATGGCAACACCACATAATAGCGCAAAACTAGGCGATTTTGCAAAAACCGTCTTAATGCCGGGAGATCCAAAACGCTCTAAATTTATTGCGGATAATTTTTTAAAAGATAAAGTGCTCGTTAACGACGTTAGGGGAGTTCAAGGCTATACGGGTTATTATAACGGAGTTAAAGTTTCGGTAATGGCGTCTGGTATGGGTATGCCTTCAATGGCGATATATAGTTATGAACTCTTTAAGTTCTACGGCGTTGAAAATATCATAAGAGTAGGTTCAACGGGCGCTCTAACTAAAGATCTTAACCTTTACGATATAGTTCTTGCTCAAGGCGCTTCAACTGATAGCAATATGGTAAAGTCTTTTATAAAAGAAGGTAATTTTGCGCCAATTTGCGATTATAAGCTTTTAAACCACGCCGTTTCTTCTTGCGAAGAGTTAAAACTTAATTATAAGGTTGGCAACGTCTTTTCATCCGACGTATTCTACGCGCAGACGGAAACTTCAAAGGACTTTGCTAAAATGGGCGTTTTATCCGTTGAAATGGAGGCGGCGGCTCTTTATATGAACGCAAGTAGTTTAGGAAAACGAGCGCTTGCAATATTAACCGTTTCAGATAGTTTAGTAACAGGCGAAGAAACTTCCGCTGAAGAACGCCAAAATGCGTTTACCGATATGATGAAAGTGGCGCTCGACGTTGCAGTTAAGATGGAAAATGATTAAAAGAGTATATTTAATGGTAGTCGACAGCCTAGGTATTGGCGGAGCGGACGATGCCGAGAGATTTTCAGACCTTGGCTCTAATACATTGGGCGCGATTAGAAAAAGTGAATATTTTAGCGCTAAAAATTTAGAAAAGTTAGGGCTTTTTAACATTGACGGCGTAGCTGGTGGGATAGAAAATCCCATCGGTAGTTTTGCGCGCCTTAAAGAAAAGAGCAACGGTAAAGACACTACGCTCGGGCATTGGGAGATTGCGGGAATTATATCTAGCGACCCCCTTCCAACTTATCCAAACGGCTTTCCAAAAGAGATAATTAGCGAGTTTGAAAGAAGAATAGGCGTTAAAACTTTATGCAATAAGCCGTATTCTGGAACGGAAGTTATCAAAGACTACGGCAAAGAGCATATAAAAACGGGCTATCCTATAGTTTACACTTCGCAAGATAGCGTTTTTCAAATTGCCACGCACGATAGCGTGATACCACTTGAAACGCTTTATAAATATTCTGAAATTGCAAGGGAACTTCTTCAAGGCAAATACTCCGTTGGAAGAGTTATTGCTAGGCCGTTTACTGGGGAATATCCGTATATTAGAACCGGTTATAGAAAAGATTATTCAATACTTCCACCGAGTAAAACTATGCTTGACGATATAGTTGAAAGCGGTTTAAAAGTTATATCGGTTGGTAAAATTTACGATATTTTTAGCGGTCAAGGAATATCTACTAGTTACAAAACTAAATCTAACGCCGAAGGTTTTAGAAAGAGTTTACAACTTCTCGACGAAGATTTTTCAGGGCTTTGCTTTATAAATTACGTTGATTTTGACAGTCATTTCGGGCACCGCAACGATATTTCCGGCTACGCCAAAGAAGTTGCAAAATTCGATGAGTTTTTAGGAAAATTCATAAGCGGTTTATCCGATAGCGATTTGCTTATAATTACGGCAGACCACGGTTGCGATCCGTCGACCCCGTCAACCGACCACTCGCGCGAAGACGTTCCGCTTATTATTTACAATAATAAGATGAAATCAAAAAACTTGGGAACGATAAAGGGTTTTGACTGTATCGCAACGACTGTTTTATCCGCTTTATCGATAAATAAAACTTACGGAGAAAATCTGTTTGATGAGAGCTTACGACGTTATTAAGAAAAAAAGAGACGGCTACGAATTATCGAGCGAAGAGTTAAATTTTATAGTTAACGGCGCGGTAACGGGCGAGATAAAAGATTATCAAATATCCGCTTTTTTAATGGCGGTATACTTTAAGGGTATGACCGAGCGCGAAACTTTAGATTTTACTTTAGCCATAGCAAATTCAGACGAAAAATTCGTTGCTAAGGGGATAAAGGGCGTTAAAGCCGATAAACACTCAACGGGTGGGGTTGGCGATAAAACTAGTTTAATAATATCTCCTATACTTGCCTCCTTAGGCGTTTACGCTATAAAAATGAGCGGGCGCGGGCTAGGTCATACCGGCGGAACGATTGATAAACTCGAGTCAATTAAAGGCTATAAAGTAGAATTATCTAGCGAAGACTTTTTACAAATTGCTAAAAAATGTGGCGTTAGTATTATCGGTCAAACTGGCGATTTAGCGCCTGCCGATAAAATTTTTTACGCCCTTCGTGACGTTACGGCAACCGTTGATAGTATTCCGTTAATTGCGTCAAGCATTATGGGTAAAAAACTAACCGCTGACGACGACGTTATCGTTTTAGACGTTAAAACCGGAAACGGCGCGTTTATGAAGGATATAGACAGTTCAGAAGAACTCGCTCGTGTTATGGTAAATATCGGAAAAGGCGCAGGCAAAAAAATCACGGCGCTAATTACCGATATGAACGAACCGCTTGGGCGTTACGTTGGAAACGCTTTAGAGATAAAAGAAGTTTTAGACGTTTTAAGTGGAAAGGTTAAAAACGACGTTTATTTAGTTTCAAAGGCGTTAACCGCTGAGATTTTATATTTATCAGGTTTTGGAGAAAAGGCTTTTTGCGAAGAGCTTTTCGATAGGGAAATTGAAAGTGGGAAAGCGCTTGATAAATTCAAAGAATTTATATCTCTTCAAGGCGGAGATTTATCCGAGATTTTATCTGGTAATTATAAAGCGAAAAATTCTTGCGATATAATCTCAAACGAGAGTGGTTATATATCTAATTTAAACGCAGAAAACGTTGGGATAGCAAGTTTGGTTTTAGGCGCGGGAAGGTCTAAAAAAGAAGATAAAATCGACTATCTTGCAGGCATTATCTTGCATAAAAAAGTTGGAGAAAAGATTGAAAAGGGCGAAAAAATCGCAACGCTTTACTCAACGAACGAAAGTTTGTTCACTCAAGCAATTAAAGAGTTTAATAAAGGTTTAGTAGTTACGGAGAATAAACCTGAAATTAAGTCTAAAATAATAAAAGTTATAAAATAGAAAAATTCCGCTACTTTAAGCGGAGTTTTTATTTGCCAAATATAAATAGTTTTAGTATAATAATTGAGTTATGAAAGAAAAAAAGTTAAATTTACTTGGGCAATTATTATTACTTTTTGCAACGCTTTCGTGGGGGACTTCCTTTTTTATATTAAAGGAAACTATATCCTCGGTTAACGAACTCTTTGTTTTAGCCATAAGGTTTTTACTCTCGGGCGTACTTTTAATGCTAATATTTTTACCCAAAATACTCAAAACCAATAAAAAAACCATACTTAACGGCGTGATTTTAGGTGTAATTTTAGTTTTTGCTTATATTATTCAAACGCGTGGTCTTTATTACACAACGCCGAGTAGAAACGCATTTTTAACGTCGGCTTACTGCGTAATGGTTCCGTTTATTGCTTGGCTTATAACTAAAAAAGCGCCAAAGATATACAACATTATCTCGGCTTTTATGTTGATTGTAGGCATAGGTTTCGTTTCCTTTTCAGGAAAAACTGAAACGGGCTCTAACTTACTTCTTGGCGACGGTTTAACTTTAATTGCCGCTGTGTTTTACGCCCTTCAAATTATATTTATAAATAAGTTTCAAAAAAATCCTGAAGATACGGGCGTTTTACTTACCTTTGAAGTTTTAACCGTTGGTGTAGTTTGTGGAATTTTAACGCTTATATTTGAACTTCCTGTAAATCCGCAAGGCTACGCTTTAAATTTAGAGCAAATTTTAAAGATAGGCTATCTCGCAATCGTTTGCACGCTCTTTGCTCAAATGGCTCAAATCTTCGGGCAAAAGTACACGACTACTAATCAAGCGTCGTTAATTTTAAGTTTAGAGGCGGTGTTTGGAACGCTATTTAGCGTAATTTTAGGCGATGAAAAAATGACTATTTGGCTAATCGTCGGTTTTATAATAATATTCGTTGCAATGATGATAACCGAGTTTAAACTAGACACTATAAAACTATTCAACAAGAAAAAATCAATAGAATAAGGCTTTCATTATAGAGCCTAAAATAAACAACCGCTTGCGGAAATTCCGCAAGCGGTTTTAAATTGTTATTTTCTGTTTTTTGCCCACTCTTTCATGCGCAAGTCTTTTGATAAGATTTTCTTTCTAAGTCTAATTGAGGTTGGAGTGAGTTCCAAAAGCTCGTCGTCCGCGATAAATTCCATGCATTGCTCTAAACTCATTATGGTTGGGGGAACGAGTTTTAACGCCTCGTCACTACCGCTTGCTCTGTTATTTGTTAAGTGCTTAACTTTGCAAACGTTAACCACTAAGTCCTCGTCACGCGAGTTAACGCCAACTATCATACCTTCGTAAACTTTAAGACCGGGGGAAACGAATAGAGTAGAGCGCTCTTGGGCGTTAAATAAGCCGTATTGCGTGGTTACGCCAGTTTCAAAGCAAACGAGCGAACCGCGATTTCTTTCCTTTATATCGCCTTTATACGGCTCGTAACCTGCAAAAACCGACGCCATTGTGCCAAAACCCTTAGTGTCGGTAAGCATTTCGTTACGATAGCCTATTAAACATCTTGACGGAATTTTAAAGTTGAGTTTAGTTCCGCCTCTATCGTCAGCGTCCATAGATATAAGTTCGCCACGGCGTTCGCCGAGTTTGCTCATAACCGCGCCAACGTATTCGGTGGGAACTTCAACCACTAAATCTTCCATAGGCTCGTGAGTTTTGCCGTTTATCTCTTTAAAGATAACCTTGGGGCGTGATACTTGGAATTCATAACCTTCACGGCGCATCTCTTCAATCAAAATCGATAAGTGAAGTTCGCCTCTTCCAAATACTTTAAAGGTGTCCGCACTATCGGTATCTTCAACGCGCATTGAAACGTTGGTTTCAATTTCTCTATAAAGCCTTGCCCTTAAATGGCGTGAGGTAACAAACTTTCCTTCTTTTCCTGCAAAAGGCGAGTTGTTTACCATAAACATCATTGAAATCGTAGGCTCGTCTATCGCAACGAAGGGAAGAGCTTCAGGCTTGTCTAAAGAGCATACCGTTTCGCCAATGTTAATATCGGGTATTCCTGAGATTGCAACTATATCGCCAACCGTTGCGCTTTCAACCTCAACTCTTTTAAGCCCTTCAAATTGATAAAGCCTTCCGATTTTTGAGTTTGAAACAGTTCCGTTAGTGTGGCAAACGGAAACTGCTTGCATATCTTTAACAGAACCCCTTACGATTTTGCCAACGCCGATTCTACCAACGTACTCGTCGTAATCAACGTTACAAATAAGAGTTTGAAGGCCGTCTTCAAAATCGCCAACAGGGGCGGGGATTTCTTCAATCACCGTTTTTAAAAGGTCGCTCATATCGGTAGTTTGCTTAGATAAATCAGTCGTTGCCCAACCAAGCCTTGCGGATGCGTAAACGGTTTTAAAATCAAGCTGATCGTCGTTTGCGCCAAGTTCGATAAAGAGTTCTATAACGCTATCCATAGTTTTGTCAAGATCTCCACCTTTATCAACCTTATTTATAACTACGATAGGTTTTTTGTTTAAGGATAACGCCTTTTTAAGAACGTAACGAGTTTGGGGCATACAACCTTCAACCGCGTCAACGAGTAGTATTACGCCGTCTACCATAGATAAAATACGTTCAACTTCACCGCCGAAGTCTGCGTGGCCGGGAGTATCGATAATATTTATCTTAACGCCTTGATAGTTAACCGCCGTGTTTTTAGCAAGAATAGTTATTCCGCGTTCACGCTCTAAGTCGTTACTATCCATAACTCTGTCTTGCACCACTTCGTTAGTTCTAAAAATGCCGTTTTGTTTAAGGAGCGCGTCAACGAGCGTGGTTTTGCCGTGGTC
>JAZSBA010000125.1:0-7827 GCA_045602125.1 Christensenellaceae bacterium
CTTGTAACTAACGCCTTAAATAAATGGTAAGTAAAGGCTTAGAGTAAAACGAGCAGTATTAAACGCATTAAAATTATTATAAAAAACTACTTTATTAAAGTTGACAATATTTTTTAAATATAATATAATCTATAGGCAACATAATGGTTATTGATGTCAGAAAGTTAAAATTTAGCGGAAAAACCGAAACTGATTTTCAGTTTGATTATATTCCGAGCGAAGATTTATTAACTCTTCCGGGCGCTAGTTTAGTCGGCGCTGTCAAGGTAAACGGCACTTTAGAACTTCACGGGAGTGACGTGTACGTAGACGGAACAATTTCTTGCACTATTGTTGGTGAATGCGCAAGGTGTTTGCGGGAATCAAGAGTTGATATAAGCGAAGAATTTTCGGTTATTTACGCAACCGAGCGCCAAGATGAAGACGATTATATTTATCAAGGCGGTCTAGTTGATCTTAAACTAGCGGTTGACGATTTGATTATCATATCACTTCCAACCATTATCTATTGTAAAGCCGACTGCAAAGGCTTATGCCCAACTTGTGGCAAAAACCTTAACGACGGCGATTGTGATTGTAAATAATATAAGAGAGGTTTATTAATATGGCAGTTCCTAAGAGTAAAGTTAGTAAGGCAAGAGGAAATAAAAGATTTGCTAGCAACTATAAAGTTACCGTTCCTACACTTGTAGAATGCCCTCAATGCCACGAAAAGAAACAAGCACATAGAGTTTGTGCTAAATGTGGTTACTACGATGGTAAGCAAGTTATTGATATGACTGTTGCTGAAAATAACGATTAATTTTTTAAGACATAAAAAAGCGTGGGCTTAATACCCACGCCTTTTTTATTCCGTTATAAACTTCGTATTTCTATGTTAACTGACAAGTGTGTACGACTACAATGACCGCATAGGTCTATTGTATCCGTCCGCACTTGTCGAGCCTTGAAATACTTGCTTCTAACGTCTTAAATTTTATTCCGTTATAAACGGCGCTATGCTTTGTTATTTGCAGTTTTCCGAAATTCCTGCGACCGATTAGGTCGCTCCCTTCCGTAAAACCACAAACGCCTCGCCTGGCTTGTTTCTAACGGCTTAAAATATCTTTCAACTAATCTTTGAGTTTGCCTAGCTTGTTTCTAACGGCTTAAAATAGAGCAATGAATAAACTTTTGAGTTAGTCACACACGCGCGCGAGAGCGCGCGTTTCTTTTTCATTAAATTTTTACAAAGTTTTTTTCATAAAACCCTTGATTTTTTTAAAATATAGAACTATAATGAATTAGCACTCTATGGGTGAGAGTGCTAAAATTACTATTAAGGAAGTGGCAAAATGAAAAAATTTAAAACGGAATCACAAAGAGTTCTCGATTTAATGATTAATTCAATTTACACCAATAAAGAAATATTTTTAAGAGAACTTTTAAGTAACGCGTCAGACGCGATTGATAAGCTTTACTATAAGTCTTTAACCGACAATATCTCTGGGCTTACGAGAAACGACTTTTATATTAATATAGATATAGATAAAGACGCAAAAACTATAAAAATTACCGATAACGGTATCGGTATGACTGAAAAAGAACTTAACGAAAATTTAGGAACGATAGCAAAATCCGGCTCGCTTGACTTTAAAACGGACGATAAGCTTAAAGAAGAAGACATCAATATTATCGGTCAATTCGGCGTAGGTTTTTACTCTGCGTTTATGGTTGCTAAAAAGGTTGAAGTTATTACTAAAGCGTACGGCGAAGAGAAGGCATTTAAGTGGGTTTCAAGCGGTGCGGAAGGTTACGATATAATTCCGTGTGAAAAAGACGGAGTTGGCTCTGAAATAACCTTATATATTAAAGACGACGAGGGCGGAGAGAATTATTCAACCTATCTTGAAGAATACACTTTAAGAAGGCTCGTTAAAAAATATTCCGACTATATTCGTTATCCTATTAAAATGGCTATCACTAAATTTAAGCCTAGCGAAGAAGGTAAGGAAAGAGAAAGTTATATAGAGATAGAAACGCTCAATTCAATGACTCCTATTTGGAAAAAGAGTAAATCAGAGCAGTCAAAAGAAGAACTCAACGAGTTTTACAAGTCCAACTTCTTCGATAGCAACGACCCCGTTAAAACTATTCAAATGGCGGTTGAAGGAGCAGTTGATTTTAAAGCGCTTTTATTTATCCCTGAAACCGCACCTTATAATTACTACACTAAAAACTATGAAAAGGGCTTAAAACTTTACACCAACGGCGTTATGATAATGGAAAAGTGCTCGGATCTTCTTCCCGATTACTTTAGTTTCGTTAAGGGCGTAGTCGATAGTGAAATTATGCTCAACATTTCGCGTGAAACGGTGCAACAAACCCGCCAAATCAAAGCGATTGCTCAAAGCATTGAAAAGAAAATTAAGTCAGAACTTAACGACCTTTTGAAAAACGATAGAGAACTTTACGAAAAATTCTTCAAGTCTTTCGGTCTTCAACTTAAATTCGGCATTTATCAAAACTTTGGTATGAATAAGGACGTACTTCAAGATTTACTCTTATTCTACTCGATAAAGCAAGATAAACTCATTACTTTAAAAGAATACGTAGATAGTAACGACGGAGATATTTATTACGCAAGCGGAAAGAGTATCGACGGCATTAAAGCGTTACCGCAAACGGAAAACCGCTTGGCAAAGGGAAACGACGTTTTATGTTTTATAGACGACGTTGACGAGTTCGCTATCAAGTTTATCGGCGAGTACGACGGCAAGAAATTTATCAACGCTACGCAAGAAAAGATTGAAGAAACTGAAATTTCAGACGAAGATAAAAAGATTTTAGATAAAGTAAAGGAAGTTTTAGGCGATAAAGTTTATAAAGTTACGGGCTCTAAAAACCTAAACGAACACCCCGTTTGCTTGTCAAGTGAAGGTGAAGTTTCTATCGAGATGGAAAAAGTTTTAACCGCTCAATCAAACGGCGAAAGTGATATTAGGGCTCAAAAAGTGTTAGAAATTAACCTTAATCACGCGGTTTTTGAAAAGTTAAGAACGTCAGGCGATAGCGATTTTAACGATTTAAGTGAAGTTTTATACTCGCTTTCCTTATTAATAGCAGGCATTTCTATCGAAAACCCAACGAAAACCATTGAAAAAATAATCAATATGCTTTCTAAATAATCTATTTTCCGAGCAAATTAAACTTGCTCGGAAATTTTTTTTAACTTTTTTTAAAAAGTGGGGTAAAAACGCTTTACAACTTTACTTTAATAAAGTATAATACCTACATAAACACTTTATCGAAGTAAAGTAAAGGAGAAAATTATTATGAAAAAATTATTAGCTAAAATTGGCGCGGTGATTTTATCGGTAGCATGTTTATTCGCAACCGCTTGTAATCAACCCGAAGAAGTATTCGTTGGTTTTGATACCGACCTTGCAAAAGCAGTAGGTCAAGAACTTGGTCTTCAAATCGAGTTTACTGAAATCAACTGGGATTTAAAAGAATCACTTTTAAACTCTGGAGATATTGATCTTGTTTGGAACGGTTTTACTTACACCGAAGATAGAGATAACGGTTACTATGATGAAGATAGAGGGCAACAAATTGGCGGTCTTGACTTCAGTAACTTCTATATGGAAAACAAGCAAGTTGCAGTAGTTAAAAAGTCCGAAGTTGGTAATTACACTTCTAATGCATCTTTCGCAGGTAAGACTGGTTGCGCGGAAGCATCTTCTGCAGGCGCTAAGGTAATAAGCGATATTTTAAATCAAACTGCAAACGAACTTCCTAAACAAATCGATACTTTCACAGCAGTTAAAGCAGGTACTTGCGACTATGCGGTTATCGACTCTTCAATGGCGAGCGTTTATATTCAATCTGAAGACGGTGCTTACAATAAAGATTTAGCAGTAGTTCAAATCGAAGGCGTTGACGTTGAATATTATGCAATCGGTTGCAAGCAAGAAAGTAACCTCGTAAGCGTTATCAACTACGCTCTTGCTAAAATCTATAAGAGTGGCAAGGCTACTGAAATTGCTAATACTTACGGTCTTGGCGGTGTATTATTCAACGGATTTAGCGAAATTGATACTGATAATTTCCAATTACCTACTGACGGTCAATATCAAAGTTGCGTTCAAAAAGGTAAAATCGTAGTTGGTTACACTTTATTTGCCCCAATGAACTATTTCGAACTTAAATAATTAAATTTAACTATCCCCGACAGTCGTCGGGGATAGTTTGAGGTTATAATGTTAGCATTTGTTTTTACAAAATTATTACAAGGGTTTTTAACCACCTTGCAAATATTCGGGTTGACGCTTGTGTTTGCCCTTCCGCTTGGGTTGTTAGTTGCCTTTGGCTCAATGTCAAAATTCAAACCGCTTAAATTTTTAATGCGCGGTATCGTTTGGGTTATAAGGGGAACGCCTTTAATGCTCCAAATACTCGTGGTGTGTTACGGTCCCGGTCTTTTAGGTCTTCCTGCAATGCGTAGTCCGATGCTTGCGGTAGTTATAGCGTTCGTTATAAACTACGCTTGTTATTTTTCCGAAATTTATCGTGGCGGTATTGATAGCGTATCTAAAGGTCAATACGAAGCAGGTCAAGTGCTTGGAATGAGTAAAACTCAAATCTTTTTTAGAATAGTTTTAATGCAAGTTGTAAGAAGAATACTTGCTCCTATGTCAAACGAAGTTATAACTCTCGTAAAAGATACTTCTCTTGCAAATACCATAATGATAACTGAAATAATAAAAGCGTCTAAGGACTTAGCGTCTGGTTACGGCTTAGAACTATTGCCAATTTTATTGGGCGCGGGTTTATTCTACTTATTATTCGTAGGCGCGCTTACGTTACTTTTTGGTTTTATAGAAAAGAAACTTTCTTATTACAAGGTGTGATATGGCATTTTTACAAGTTAACGATATTAAAAAGAGTTTTGGTAAAACTGAAGTTTTAAAAGGAGTTTCCTTCTCGCTTGAAAACGGAGAAGTTTTATCAATCATAGGTCCGTCCGGTAACGGTAAAACGACGTTGCTTAGATGTTTAAATTATCTTGAATTTATAGATAACGGTCAAGTTATTTTAGACGATAAAGTTATTCAAGACGGCGAAACTATAAAAAAACTTAAAGAAAAAGACATCCGCAAACAACGTTTGCACTTTGGTATGGTTTTTCAAAACTTCAACCTTTTCCCGCAATACACGGCTCTTAAAAACGTTCAATTAGCGTTATCTTTAATGGAAAAGGAAAGGGCTAAAAACGGTCAAGAACCCCTTTACGATAAACCTGCGGAAGAAGTTTCTAAAGACCTTCTTAAAAGGGTAGGGCTTGAAGATAAAATGAACAACTATCCTTGCGAACTCTCGGGCGGTCAATGCCAACGCGTAGCGATTGCTAGAGCGCTTGCGTTATCCCCTGAAATCTTGTGTTTTGACGAGCCTACTTCCGCTCTCGACCCCGAACTTACCGGCGAAGTTTTAAAAGTTATTAAAGAACTTAAAGAAACTACTGGTATGACAATGATTATCGTTACTCACGAAATGGAGTTTGCAAAAAACATTTCCGATAAGGTTATGTTTATGGCGGAAGGTAAAGTTGAAGAATTCGGCACGCCAGAACAAGTATTTAGCAATCCTAAGAGCGAACTTACCAAGCAATTTTTGCATTCTTTTTTAGAAGGAGTGGAATAAATGAGTATTGATAAGACTGACGTTGAAAAATTATACAAAGCAATCTTAAAACTCAAAACGGTTGACGATTGCAAGGAGTTTTTTAACGATTTATGCACGGAAAACGAAATTTTGCAAATGACTCAAAGAATAGTTTCGGCGGAGTGTTTATTAAACGGCAAAACCTACGAAGAAATTATTGCTAAAACGGATATATCTTCAACGACTTTGTCTCGCGTTTCTAAATGCGTTAAAAACGGATCGGGATATAAAAAGGTTTTAAAATGATAAATTATCATCAAGAATATCTTAAAATAACTAAAAGCCTTGATAGTAAACCAAGGCTTTTACTTCATAGTTGTTGCGCTCCGTGTTCAAGTTTATGTTTAGAGCGATTGGTAGAGTATTTTAACGTGGATATTTTTTACTATAACCCTAATATCACCGAGATTGAAGAATATCAAAAACGCCTTGCCGAACAGCAAAGATTTGTAAACGAAGTTTACAAAGGTGGCGTTAAAGTTTTAGATATAGGGCATAATAGCGAAGAATTTTTAGCCGTGGTTAAGGGGTTAGAAGACCTTCCGGAAAGATCTACGCGATGCTACGAGTGTTATAAACTTCGCCTGTTAAAGACGGCGGAATTTGCCCGTGATAACGGCTACGATTATTTTACTACTACGCTATCCGTTAGCCCCCACAAAAACTCAACGTGGCTAAACGAGATAGGATATAGTTTAGAAAATATCTACGGCATAAAATTTTTACCCGCCGATTTCAAAAAAGAAAACGGCTATCTAAGGTCGATAGAGTTAAGTAATAAATATAATCTTTACAGACAAGATTTCTGCGGATGTATTTTTAGCCGTGATAAACTTCGTTAAACTGCGTTTACTGCTTTAGTTTTGAACTTCGATGACCAAAAAGGTCTATCTCATCTCAAAACTCTCGCGAGCCTTGTTTAACTCGTTTCTGACGGCTAAAATAATTTTCAAAGAAATAAAAAAAACGATGCGAATTTTCGCATCGTTTTTTGTTTAGTTTATTACTTGCATTCGTCTGCTTTGCCTGCGCAACCTAAAACGTTAATGAGTTTGTGTTTAACGATTTCTTTAATGTTTGCTCTAGCAGGTTTAAGATATTCTCTTGGGTCGAACTTATCTGGCTTTTCGTTGAAGAATTTACGGATAGTACCCGTCATAGCAAGTCTTAAGTCAGAGTCAATGTTGATTTTGCAAACTGAAAGTTCAGCAGCTTTTCTAAGTTGAGATTCAGGAACGCCGATAGCGTTAGGCATCTTACCGCCGTTTTCGTTAACCATCTTAACGTATTCTTGAGGAACTGAAGATGAACCGTGTAAAACGATTGGGAAACCGGGAAGTTTCTTTGAAACTTCTTCTAAGATATCAAATCTTAATGCTGGTGGAACTAAAATACCGTCTTCGTTAACGGTGCATTGTTCCGGAGTGAACTTGTAAGCGCCGTGAGAAGTACCGATAGCGATTGCTAAAGAGTCAACGCCCGTTCTAGTTACGAATTCAATAACTTCTTCAGGCTTAGTGTAAGATTCGTTACCTGATTCAACCTTAACGTCGTCTTCAATACCAGCAAGTGTTCCGAGTTCGCCTTCAACGGTAATGTATCTACCTCTAGCTTGAACGTCGTGCGCGTAGTCAACAACTTTCTTGGTAAGAGCGATGTTTTCTTCGAAAGGAAGGTGAGATCCGTCGATCATAACTGACGTAAAGCCACCGTCGATAACTGCTTTACAAGTTTCAAAGTCGGGACCGTGGTCAAGGTGTAAAACGATGGGGATATCCGGACATTCTTGTACTGCTGCTTCAACGAGTTTTACAAGGTAAGTGTGGTTAGCGTATGCTCTTGCACCCTTTGATACTTGTAAAATAACGGGAGCTTTAACTTCTTGGCAAGCTTCGGTGATACCTTGAACGATTTCCATGTTGTTAACGTTGAAAGCGCCGATAGCGTAGCCGTTTTTGTATGCTTGTTCAAACATTTTTTTACTATTAACTAAAGCCATGTATATAACATCTCCTTAAGGTTTTTGGATAGGTCGTAAACTATCCTTTATTTTTTTTCAATTATAGTAATTATACACCACTTTTTTTAATTAGGCAATCGTTTTTAGTATAAAACGCATTA